>NZ_JAMXWT010000003.1:0-173159 GCF_050958665.1 Microbacterium sp. gxy059
GTCCGCGGGGACCGATCGGCGCCGGCGGGATCTCCGTCCGGGGCGCGGCCTCAGATGACGACGCGCCGCACCCAGGCCGAGATGCCCTCGAGCACGAGGACCACGGCGAGGATCATCAGGATGATGTACGTGACCGTCTGGAACTGCAGCACGCGCTGCGCCTCGAGCAGGTAGTAGCCGATGCCGCCCGCGCCGACGATGCCGAGCAGCGTCGCCGAGCGCACGTTGACGTCGAGCTGGTACAGCACGTGGGCGACGAAGGCGGGGAGCACCTGGCGCAGCGTCGCCGCGCCGTACACCTGCAGGCGGGTCGCGCCGTTCGCGCGCACGGCGTCCTGCACCCGCACGTCCGTCTCCTCGAGCGAGTCCGCCACGAGCTTGCCGAGGAGGCCGACGGATCCGATGCCGAGGGCGAGCACGCCCGGCACGGGGCCGAGCCCCATCATGACGATGAAGATGATCGCGAGGATCAGCTCGGGGAACGCGCGCACGAACACGATGAAGGTGCGGAAGAAGGTGGCCGTTCCGCGATTCGGCGCCACGTTCCTCGCCGCCAGCGAGCCGATCGGGATCGCGAGCACGACGCCGACGAGCGTCGACGCGAAGCCGATCTGCACCGTCACGATCATCCCGTCGAGGAGCGTGTCGAACAGTCCGCCGTCGCTCGGCGGGAAGAACAGCGCGATCGTCCGGGGCGCGTCCATGAGGCCCATGAAGAAGGTGCCCGCGTCCGCATCCACGCCGATCACGGCGGCCGCCACGATGAGGAGCGTCACGGTCAGGCCGAGGAACCGGCGGATCCGGTCGGCGCCCCAGGGCGGCGAGACGCGGATCGCGCCCGAGGAGGTCCTCTGCACCTCGTGCGTCCGGGTCGGCCGGGTGGCCCACCCCTCCGACAGGCGGTCGAGCAGGCCGAGCGGACCGCGGCGGCGACCGCGGTCGCGACCGAGCAGGGCCGTGCGGATCGCGCCCGAGATGAGCTCGACGACGATGCACAGCACGAGGACGACGAGGGCGAGCGCCATGCCCCGCTGGTAGTTCATCGTGTTCAGCGCGTGCGACATGGCCAGGCCGATGCCGCCGACGCCCACGTACCCGAGGATCACGGACGTGCGCAGGTTGATGTCGAAGCGGTGCAGGGCCGTCGCGATGATCTGCGGCATGAGGGCCGGCAGCACGCCGGACATGATCTGCTGCGTGCGCGAGGCGCCGGCCGCGCGCAGCGCCTCCATCGGGCCGCGGTCGAGCTCCTCGATCGCGTCGGCGTAGAGCTTGCCGACCATGCCGATCGAGTGCAGGCCCATCGCCAGGATCCCGGGGAAGGCGCCGAGGCCGAACATGCGGAAGAAGATGATCGCCAGCACGAGATCCGGGATCGCGCGCATCACGACGATGAAGACGCGCGCCGGGCCGGAGGCCCAGCGGCTCGGCGTCGTGGAGGACGCGGCGAGCAGCGCGACGGGGAGGCTGAGGATCACCGCGAGGACGGTCGCGATCGTCACGATCGCGAGCGTCTCGAGCGTCAGGGAGACGAGCTCGCCGACCGGCGGGAAGTCGAGGGGGAACATCCGCGACACGAAGTCGGCGGCGTTCTGGAGCCCGGTGGCGAGCGCCGAGAACGTGACGTCCAGCTCGATGAACGACCAGACGCCGACGGCCAGGAGGCCGAGCAGCACGATCCAGACGCCGACCGTCTGCGCGCGCGGCGCCGGACGCTTCGGCACGGGCAGGCCGGGGCGGTGGCCCTTCGACGTGTCGACGGGAACGAGGGTCGCCATCGTCAGACCGTCTCGCCCTCGGCCGGGACCGCCTCGGGGGACGACACGGCGTGGTAGACCTCGAATACGTCGTCGCGGGTGAGACGGCTCGTCGCGCGGTCGAGCACGACGCGCCCCGCCTGCAGGCCCGTGATGCGGTCGCCGAAGTCCATGGCGAGCTCGACCTGGTGCAGGCTGCAGATGACCGTGAGGCCGAGATCGGTCGAGATCTCGCGCAGCAGCTCCATGACGCCCGCCGACGAGACGGGGTCGAGGCTCGCCACGGGCTCGTCGGCGAGCAGCACGACGGGCTCCTGGATGAGGGCGCGGGCGATCGCGACGCGCTGCTGCTGACCGCCGGAGAGGGTGTCGGCGCGCTGGAACGCCTTGTCGGCGAGGCCGACGCGGGCGAGATGCTCCATCGCGGCCTCCTTCACGGCGCGCGGGTAGCTGAACAGCCCGACACGGGGGCCGCGCATCGCGCCGAGGCGCCCCGTGCACACGTTCTCGAGCACCGACATCGAGCCGACGAGGTGGAAGTGCTGGAAGATCATGCCCACGCGCGAGCGCAGGATCCGCAGATCCCGCTGCTTCGCCGCGTGGACGGGCACGCCGAGCGTGTGGATCTCGCCGGACGTCGGCAGCTGCAGCCCGTTGATGTGGCGCAGGAGGGTCGACTTGCCCGACCCGGAGAGCCCGAGGAGCACGTTGACCTCGCCGGGGGTGAAGTCGACGCTCACGCCGTCGAGCGCGGTCACGTCGCCGAACCGCTTCGTGACGCCGCTCATGCGCACGGCGTCGCTCACCTGGTCGGGGGTCAGCTTCGGGATGCCGGCCGTCGTGGGCCGGATGTCTGCGACATTCACCATGATCTGGGTGCTCCTCGTTGTTCTCGCGCCGAGGCGGGCGGGATGCGACTCGCGCGGTCCCGCCCGCCTCGAAGGGTCGAGCGTCAGGCGACGCAGGCCTCGGACTGGGTGATGTCGCAGACGGCGCGGATGCCGTCGTAGAGCGCGTCGTCCGCGGGGATGTAGCCGTACTGGGCGTCCTCGGGGAGCTCGCAGTCGTCCTCGCTCGAGCAGATGCCCGCCTCGACGAGAGCCGGCTTGTTGATGACCTCCTGGAAGACGCGGGCGAGCTCGTCCTGCAGGTCCTGCGGGAGCTGGTCGCTGGCGACGGTCGGCGAGTTGGGGATGTCCTCCGACTCCCAGACCACCGTGAGCGCGCCCTCCTCGAGCTGGCCGCCCTCCGGCAGCACGCGGTCGACGATGTCGTCGTAGGCGAAGCCCGCGTCGCAGGTGCCGTCGGCGACCGAGAGGGCCGACGAGTCGTGCCCGCCCGCGAACACCGGCTCGACGTCCTTCTCCGGGTCGATGCCCGCCTCGAGGAGGCCCGCCGAGGGGAAGAGGTAGCCCGAGGTCGAGGTCGGGTCGACGAAGCAGACCTTCTTGCCCGCGAAGTCCTCGATCGTCTCGATGTCGCTGTCGGCCGCGACGATGCCGTAGGAGACGTAGCTGGCGGCCGCGTCGGCCTCGTCGGCGACCGCGCCGAGCGGCACGACGCCCGCGCCGCCGTCGGCGGCCACGACGTAGGAGAACGGCCCCATCGATCCGATGTCGACCTGGCCGGCGCGGAGCGCCTCGATGACCGCGGCGTAGCTCGTGGCCTCCTGGATCTCGACCTCGAGGCCGAGCTCCTGCTCGAGAGCGGCGATGACGTTCTCGTTGGCCTTGGCGATGCCCGCCGAGGACTCCGAGGGGACCTGGGCGAACGTGAGCGTGTCGGGCCAGTCGCCGCCGCCCTCCGCAGCGGCGGTGTCGTCGGAGGCGCCGGAGCAGCCAGCGAGAGCGAGAAGACCCACGGTCGCGACCGCTGCGAGCGTGACGCGCGAGAACCGGGAGGAGATCATGTGCAAGTCGTCCATCCTGAGATGTCTGGGGGTGCGCCGCGCGGATTCGGCGGCGAGGGACGAAGAACACCCTCGGCACGGGACCTGGCGCGATCCGCACGCGCGGTCGAACCCCGGGCGACCCTCGGGTGAACACTCTCGATGCTTGGTCGCCAAGTTCCTCAGGGGACCGGCTCGTATTCGACGACGACGCGCACGCGATCCTGCCGCGTCCACGCCCGGCTGAACATGAGCGGCCGTCCCCCTCGCCCGTCGGTCGTGAGCGTCTCGATGTGCCACACCGGCACCGGATCGCGCGCCGTGAACCTCTCGGCCACCTCGGGAGGGGCGAAGGCCGTCGACACCCGCGATCGCGCCCGCACCGGGTCGGCGCCTGACGCCCGCAGCACCTCCGTGAGCGACTCGACCGTCTTCAGATGCAGGTCGGCGACGTCGAGCGCCCCGGGGGCGAGCCACTCCTCCCCGCACGTCGCGGGGTCGTCGTCGATGTAGCCGAGGCGCGTGAGCCGGGTGAGCTCCGCGCCCGCCGCGGCGCCGAGGCGCGCCGCGATGTCCTCCGGCGCGGCGCGGCGCTCGGTGCCGATGACGAAGGTGCGCGCGACGGATCCCGACGCCGCGACCGCCTCGTGGAGCGACGGCGCCCGGTCCGGGGCGAGCACGAGGTCGATGCGCCTGTTCACGAACGTCCCCGCGCCCTGGGAGCGCCGCACGAGGAACCGGGACTCGAGCACCTCGATCGCCCGCCTGACCGATGCCCTGGTCGCCCCGAACCGCGTCATGAGGTCGTGCTCGCTGGGTATCCGGTCGCCCGGCGCGAGCCGGGCGATGTCCTCCTCCAGTGACCGCACGATCTCCGCGACGATGTCCACGGATCCGCACGCTAGGAGCCCCAGGTGAACGCTCGGCGCACGCTCCGTGACGTGCGCGTGAACCGGCCGGTTCCGAGCACTCTGATGCCTCTACGGTGAGGGCTGTGAACAGAACGTATGACGTCGCGGTCGTCGGGGCGGGCATCGTGGGTCTCGCCCATGCCGCCGCCGCGCACGCCCGCGGTCTCGACGTGGTCGTCGTCGACCGCGCCGAGCGCCCGAACGGATCCACCGTCCGCAACTTCGGCCACGTCGGCGTCTCGGTGCAGGCCGGCGTCGCCAGGGAGCACGCCGAGCGGTCGCGCGAGCTGCTGATCTCCTACGCGCAGAGGGTGGGCTTCTGGCTCGCCCGTCGCGGCACGGTCATCGCGGCGACGGCCGACGACGAGATGCAGGTGCTGCGCGAGTCCGGGGAGGGCCGTCTGCTGTCGGCGCGCGAGGTCGGCGAGCTGACGCCCGTGTCCGGGGCCGTCGGCGGCGCGCTGCTGAAGGACGACATGCAGGTGAGCCCCCGCGAGCTGGGCCCCGCGCTCGCGGCCTGGCTGCAGCGCGACGGCGTGGACATCCGGTGGGGCGTGCCCGCGCTGGGCGCCGAGACGGGCGTCCTGCACACGGCGCGCGGGGAGATCCGCGCGGAGGCGATCGTGTTCTGCGTCGGCCCCGACCTCGATCACGTGCTGCCGGACGTCGCGCGCCGCGCCGGCATCGAGCGCTGCGGTCTCGACATGCTGCTCGCGGGCGGCATCGGCCTCGAGTTCCCCGTGCTGACGGGCACGTCGATGCTCCGCTACTCCGCCTTCCGCGAGACGCCGTCGTACGAGGCGCTGCGGACGCGCATGGAGAACGAGCGCCCCGACGTCATCGACCTCGACGTCAACCAGATGTACACGGAGGCCCCCGGTCTCGGGCTGTTCGTGGGCGACACGCACTACGTCGACCGCACCCTGTCGCCGTTCCAGGACGAGCGGGCCTTCGACCTGCTCATCCGCGAGGCGAAGCGCCTGTTCGGGCTCACCGGCCTCGCCGTGCTGCAGCGCTGGCAGGGCGTGTACGCGCAGGGCCCCGGCGAGTTCCTGGAGGAGCAGGTCTCGGACGGCGTCTTCGTCTCGTCGGTCACGACCGGGATCGGCATGACGACCGCGCTCGGCTTCGGCGAGCGGGTCGTGGAGAAGATCACCTCGCACGAAGGAGCACGATGACGATCCGACTGGCCTGCCTCGACATGGCGGGAACGACGGTGCAGGACGACGGCGCGGTCATGAGCGCGTTCGCGCGCGCCATGGACGCGGCGGGCATCGCGGAGGGCACGGACGAGCGCGCCCGCGCGACGCAGTACACGCTCGACACGATGGGCACCTCCAAGATCGAGGTGTTCCGCGCGATCACGGGATCCGACGAGCGCGCCCGCGACGCCAACGCCGCGTTCGAGGCCGCCTACCTCGACGTCATCCGCGGTGGGGCGGCCTCGCCGATCCCGGGGGCGGAGGACGCGATCCGGCGGCTGCAGGAGAACGGCGTCCGCGTCGCGCTCACGACGGGCTTCTCGCCCGCCACGCGCGACGCGCTGCTCGAGAGCCTCGGCTGGACCGACCTGACCGATCTCGCCCTCTCCCCCGCCGATGCGGGACGCGGGCGGCCGTTCCCCGACATGATCCTCACGGCCGTCGTGCGCCTCGGGGTCGACGACGTGCGCGACGTGGCCGTCGCGGGCGACACGGAGTCGGACGTGCTCAGCGGCGTGCGCGCCGGGGCGAGCATCGTGGCCGGGGTGAGCACCGGAACGCACGCGACGGAGGAGTTCTCGCGGGCGGGCGCGACGCACGTGCTGCCCTCGGTGGCGTCGCTGCCGGGCATCATCGGTCTCTGACCGGGCCCGCCCGTCGCGCCCCTCAGCCGACGGGCGGCAGCAGGGAGCGCTGCAGATAGACGACGCCGACGCGCCGCCCGAACTTCACGCCGACGCCCGCGAGGCGTCCCGTCTCGACGAACCCGAAGCGCCCGTGGAGGGCGAGCGACGCCTCGGCCTGCTCGTCGGCCACGACCGCGACGAGCTCGCGCAGCCCGCACTCGGCCGACTCCTCGACGAGGGCGGCCATGAGGGCTCCCCCGACCCCGCGGCCCGTGGCCTCCGGAGAGAGGTAGATGGAGTCCTCGGCGGTGAACCGGTATCCGTGCTTCGTCGACCACGGGGCGGCCAGGGCGTACCCCAGCACGCTCCCCTCCTCGTCCTCCGCGACGAGCGCGGGGAGGCCGCGCGCGGCGAGGTCGACGAGACGCGCGTCCCACTGGCCCGCCGTCCACGGATCCTCGTCGAAGGTCACGAGCGAGGTCGCGACCCAGTGGTTGTAGATCGCGCAGATCGCCGGCGCGTCCTTGCGCTCGGCGGCGCGGATCGCGGGAGGCTCGCTCATCGCACCTGCCAGTCGACCGGGTCGGCGCCCTGCTGGACGAGCAGCTCGTTCGCGCGCGAGAAGGGGCGGGATCCGAAGAAGCCCCTGCTCGCCGACAGCGGCGACGGGTGAGGGGATTCGATGCGCGGCACGTCGCCGAGCAGCGGGGCGAGCCCCCGGGCCTGCGCGCCCCAGAGGATCGCCACGAGCGGCCGCCGTCGCGCGACAAGCGCCCGGATCGCGTGCTCGGTCACGCTCTCCCATCCCCACCCCTTGTGCGAGGCGGGGCTCCCCGGCGCGACGGTGAGCACGCGGTTGAGCAGCATGATGCCCTGATCCGCCCAGCTCGACAGGTCGCCGTGCTCGGCGGGGGCGAGACCCAGGTCCGCCTGCATCTCCTGATAGATGTTCGCGAGGCTGCGCGGCAGGGGGCGCACGTCGCGCTCGACGGCGAACGACAGGCCGATCGGGTGCCCCGGCGTCGGGTAGGGGTCCTGCCCGACGATGAGCACGCGAACCCCGTCGAACGGGCGCTGGAAGGCGCGCAGCACGCGGTCGCCGGCGGGCAGGTAGCGGCGCCCTGCCGCCTGCTCGGCGCGCAGGCGATCGCCGAGGGCCGCGATCTCGCCCGCCACGGGGGCGAGCGCGTCGGCCCAGCCGGCGTCGATGAGGCCCGCCTCAGCGAGCTCGGGAAGCGACTTGCCCGGCATGTCAGGCGCTCGGCGCGAGGCCGCCGTCCTCTTCGACGACCGAGCCCTGGGCCGACCACGGGAAGTCGATCCAGAGATCGGTGTCCTTCCACGCGAAGTCGGGATGGATGATCGTCGCGGGCTTCGTGTAGATCGTCACGGAGCGCACGTCGGCGCCCTTCTCCCGCAGCATCTCGACCGCCATCTTCAGCGTGCGGCCCGAGTCGGCGACGTCGTCGACGAGCAGCACCCGGCGGCCGTCGAGGTAGTTCATGTCGAGCTCGGGAGGCAGCACCTCGGGCGCGTCGAGAACCGTGCCGATGCCGGTGTAGAACTCCATGTTGATCGCGCCGCAGTTCTTCGCGCCGAGCCCGTAGGCGATCGCGCCCGCCGGGAGCAGACCGCCGCGGGCGATCGCGACGACGACCTCCGGCTCGAACCCGCTCGCCACGATCCGCCGCGACAGGTCGCGCGTCGCGGCCCCGAAGCCGTCCCAGGTGAGCGTCTCGCGTTCGATGAAGTCGTCAGTCACGGGTGTGAGGATCCTTCCGGTGTCGCGTGCGCGTCAGTCGCGCGGGGTGAGGGGGCCGCGGTGCACGAGGTGCGCCGCCGCCTGGGCGACGGGGCGGATCGTGACCAGGTCGAGGTTGACATGCCCGGGTGCGTTCAGGCTGTACGCGATGACGTCCGCGACGTCCTCCGCGACGAGCGGCTGCTCGACGCCCGCGTAGACGGCGTCGGCGGCGCGATGGTCGCCGCCGAGCCGGGTGAGGGAGAACTCCTCGGTGTGCACCATGCCCGGAGCGATCTCCATGACGCGGATCGGCTCGCCGCTGAGCTCCTGCCGCAGGGCCTGCACGAGCATCGACTCGGCGGCCTTCGCGGCGTTGTACCCGCCACCGCCCGGGTAGGCCGTCTGCGCCGCCGTCGAGGTGAGGAAGAGCGCGTCGACGTGCGTGCGCTCGTCCCTGCTCGTCCTCCGCAGGAGGGGCAGCAGGGCGCGCACGAGCCGCTGCGCCGAGAGAGCGTTCATCTCGTACATGCGCAGCCACTCGTCGGGATCGCCGTCCTCGACGCGGTCGACGCCGAGCGCCCCGCCCGCGACGTGCGCCAGGGCGTGCACGGGGGCGGATCCGAGGTGCCGGACGAGCGCGTCGACGTCGTCCTGGAGGGTGAGATCGGCGGCGAAGACGTCGCATCCGGTCTCGTCGGCGAGGGCCGCGAGGCGCTCCTCGCGGCGCGCGACGCCCGTGACCGCCCACCCCGATGCGGCGAGCGCGACGGCCGCCGCGCGGCCGATGCCGGAGCTGGCTCCTGTGACGATCGCGCGCCTGGTCATCGCTCCAGGGTACGCGCCCGTGTGTCGCATCGTTTCCCCCTGTTTGTCGCGCGCGCGGGGACCGCGTACGGTTCAACCGTTCCCCGCTGACCATCCGCCCACCCGATCCCCGTGAAGAGGACCCCATGACCGAGCAGACCTCCTGGCGCTTCGAGACCCAGCAGATCCACGCGGGCGCGCAGCCCGACCCGACGACCGGATCGCGCGCGACGCCGCTCTACCAGACGACGGCCTACGTGTTCCGCGACTCGAAGCACGCGGCGGATCTGTTCTCGCTCGCCGAGCCAGGCAACATCTACACGCGCCTGATGAACCCGACGACCGACGTCGCCGAGAAGCGCATCGCGGCGCTCGAGAACGGCACCGGCGCGCTGCTCGTGTCGAGCGGCCAGGCGGCCGAGACGTTCGCGGTGCTGAACATCGCCCAGGCGGGCGATCACATCGTCTCGTCGGCGTCGATCTACGGCGGCACCTACAACCTCTTCCGCTACACGCTCGCGAAGCTCGGCATCGAGGTCACGTTCGTCGAGAACCAGGACGACCCCGACGAGTGGCGCCGCGCCGTGCGCGAGAACACGAAGCTGTTCTTCGCGGAGTCGATCGGCAACCCGCAGGCGAACGTGCTCGACATCCGCGCCGTCGCGGACATCGCGCACGAGAACGGCCTCCCGCTGATCGTCGACAACACGATCGCCACTCCCTACCTGATCCGCCCGTTCGAGCACGGCGCCGACATCGTCGTCCACTCGGCGACGAAGTTCCTCAGCGGCCACGGCACCGTCATGGCCGGCGCGATCGTCGACGGCGGCACGTTCGCCTGGTCGCAGCACGCCGACCGCTTCCCCGAGCTGACCGAGCCCGACCCCTCGTACCACGGCCTCAGCTACACGGGCGCGCTCGGCGACGCCGTCGCCTACATCACGAAGGCCCGCGTGCAGCTGCTGCGCGACCTCGGATCCGCCGCCGCGCCGAACAACGCCTGGCAGCTCATCCAGGGCATCGAGACGCTCTCGCTGCGCATCGAGCGCCACGTGCAGAACGCGCAGGCCATCGCGGAGTGGCTCGAGAGGCACCCCGACGTCGCGGGCGTGAGCTACGCCGGCCTGGCCTCCTCGCCCTGGTACCGCGCCGCCCGCACCTACGCGCCGCGCGGCGTGGGAGCGGTCCTGTCGTTCGAGCTGAAGGGCGGCGTCGACGCCGGCCGCCGGTTCGTCGACGCGCTGCAGCTGTTCAGCCACCTCGCCAACATCGGCGACGTGCGCTCGCTCGTGATCCACCCGGCCTCGACGACGCACTCGCAGCTCACCCCCGAGCAGCAGCTGTCGGCCGGCGTGACGCCTGGCCTCGTGCGCCTGTCGGTGGGGCTCGAGAACGTCGACGACCTCACGGCCGACCTCGAGCAGGCGTTCGCCGCCGCGCGCACGGCCTGACCCCGTTCGACGACGCCCCGCGGAGAGGACTCCGCGGGGCGTCGCGGCGTCCCGCGAGGGCCGGGACGTAACACGGTCACGCTCCCCGCCCGAGCAGGGCAGAATGGGGAGGATGGACTGGCAGGTTTCCGAGGACACGGTGCCGTCGGCTCCGGTCACGGAGGCCGACACCCGGCTGATGGCCGGGCGACCGCCCGCGTCGGGCGCATGGCAGGACGGCGACCCCGTGGGCAGCCGGCGCTTCGCGTGGCTCGGTCCGCTGACGACCGAGCGCGGAGACGTCATCCCCGTCACCCGTCTCGCGTACGAGAGCTGGGGCGAGCTGAACGAGGACCGCTCGAACGCGGTCCTCGTGCTGCACGCGTTCACGGGCGACAGCCACGTGCGCGGTCCCGCCGGGCCCGGCCACGCCACCGCGGGCTGGTGGGAGGACATCGTCGGCCCCGGCGGCCCGATCGACACCGACCGCTGGTTCGTGATCGCGCCGAACATGCTCGGCGGCTGCCAGGGATCCACGGGCCCCGCGAGCATCCACCCCGACGGCGACCACTGGGCGTCGCGGTTCCCGTACCTCACGATCCGCGACCAGGTCGCGGCGCAGGACCGCCTCGCCGAGGTGCTCGGCATCGAGCGCTGGGCGGGCGTCGTGGGCGGATCGATGGGCGGCATGCACGCGCTCGAGTGGGGCGTGACGCATCCCGACCGGGTCGCGCGCCTCGCGGTGATCGCCGCTCCCCCGCAGAACTCGGCCGACCAGATCGCGCTGAACTCCACGCAGCTCGAGGCCATCTCGATCGATCCGGGCTTCGCGGGCGGCGAGTACTACGAGGCGCAGGCCGGCGAGGGCCCGCACCGCGGCCTCGCGCTCGCGCGTCGCATGGCGATGCTGCAGTATCGCGGCACGGTCGAGCTGAACCGGCGCTTCGAGCGCTCGTGGCAGTCGAACGTCAGCCCCCTCGGCCACGGCGGCCGCTTCGCCGTCGAGTCGTACCTCGACTTCCACGGCAACAAGTTCACACGTCGGTTCGATGCGAACAGCTACATCCGCCTCGTCGAGGCGATGGACTCGCACGACGTGGGCCGCGACCGTGGCGGCGTCGAGGAGGCGCTGGGGCGCGTCTCGGCGCGCACCCTCGTCGTGGGCATCGACACCGACCGCCTCTTCACGATCGAGGGGCAGCACCGCATCGCCCGCGGCATCGGCACGACGATCCATGGCGACGACGCGGTCGTGATCCAGAGCGACTTCGGCCACGACGGGTTCCTCATCGAGACCGACGTGCTCGGCGACCGCGTCCGCGAGCTCTTCGCGGAGTAGGCCGGCGGGTCGGGGCTCGGCCCGGATGCACGACGACGCCGTTCCTCGACCACGCACCCCAGAACACCGCGTGTCCCGCGCCCCCAACGCAGAAACGGCGTCGTCGTGCACTCCGTCCCGCGAGCCGCGGTCTCACCGGCCCGACACCCGCCCGACCCGCCTCGGCCCTTCCCGAGGATGCACAACGACGCCACTCCTCGGCCACGCACCCCAGAACACGGCGTGTCCCGCGCGCCCCGCGCAGAAACGGCGTCGTCGTGCACGCGGCCTGCGGGGCGCCGACAGGCCTATGCCGCGACGCGGCCGCGCGACCGACGGTCGAGCGCGAAGGCCACGGCGGCGATGACGATGCCCGCGCACGCGAGCACGGCGCCGAGCCAGACGGGGGCGACGTAGCCCCAGTGCGCGGCGATGACGAGACCTCCGAGGGCCGCGCCCAGGCCGTTGCCGATGTTCAGCGCGGAGTGGTTGAGGGCGGCGCCGATCGCCTGGTGCTCCCGGGCGACGTCGAGCAGGCGCAGCTGGATGACCGGCAGGGCGATCTGACCGGCCGCGCCGAACACGAACAGCGCGATGATGAGCGGCACGGTCCAGCTCGAGACGACCCCGACGACCACCGACGCCGCGGCGAGCGCGCCGAATCCGGCGAAGAGCGCGCGCTTGACGCTGATGTCGGCGAGCCAGCCCGCGACGAGATTGCCGACCACCATGCCGCCGCCCAGCGCGACGACGGCGATCGGCACGACCGAGGCGTCTGCACCCGAGACCTCGGTGACGAGCGTGGCCACATAGCTGTACACGGCGAAGAAGCCGCTGAACCCGATCGCCCCGTAGGCGGCCGTGAGCCACACCTGCGGGATGCGGAACACCCCGAGCTCCTGCCGGAACGTGCGCGACGGATCCCCCGGGCGCGCGGGGACGAAGAGCGCGCACATCACGGTGGCGAGCGCGAGGACCGCGGCGACCACGACGTACGCGGCGCGCCAGCCGAGCGCCTGCCCGAGCGCCGTGCCTCCGGGCACGCCGACGAGGTTCGCGACCGTGAGGCCCGACATGACGAGCGCGACGCCGCGGCCGCGCCGGGCGGGGCCCATGATGTCGCTCGCGACGATCGCGGCCATCCCGAAGAACGCGCCGTGCGGGAGGCCGGAGAGGAACCGCGAGACGGCGACGAGCTCGAACGTCGGGGCGATGACGGTGAGCAGGTTGAAGACGAGGAGCGCGGCCGCGAGGGCGAGCATGACGCGGTGGCGGGGGTAACGCGAGACCACCGCCGCGATCGTCGGGGCGCCGACGACGACGCCCGCGGCGTACAGGGTGATGAGGATGCCCGCGCGTGCGACGGCCTGCTCCTCGCTCGCCCGGAAGATCTCGGGCAGGAGGTCGCGCGCGATGTCGGGCAGCAGCCCCATCGAGACGAACTCGGTCATGCCGATGCCGAATGCGCCGATGGCGAGGGAGAGGAGCGCCATCGTCGCCGCACCCCTCGACGCGGGGGTCGAGGAAGTCACCGGGAGAGTCTACGCGGCTCCCGACCGGTCTCGCGAGCCGGGAGGAGAGCGAGGGATCCGTGCATCGCGCCGGCGTCTCCGGCTGTTGCCCCGCCCGCTACTCAGTGTTACTTCATACCGGTACTCAGCAACACTGATGAGCTTGGGGGCGCCGTGGGCGGACAGAAGACGGAGATACTCAAGGGCGCGCTCGAGGGCGTGGTGCTGGCGCTGCTCGCCTCCCGCCCCGCCTACGGATACGAGATCACCTCCCAGCTGCGCGAGCAGGGCTTCGCCGACATCGCGGAGGGCACCGTGTACGCGCTGCTCGTGCGCGTGGAGCAGCGCGGCCTGGTCGACATCGAGAAGGTGCCGTCGGAGAAGGGGCCGCCGCGCAAGGTCTACTCCCTCAACGCGAGCGGCCGCGAGCATCTCGACGAGTTCTGGAGGACATGGAGCCTCCTCGCAGAACGACTGGAACGGCTCCGCGAAGAGGACGGGAACCCATGAACATCCTGGAGAGGGTCGTCGGCGACTTCGGCGACAAGCGCCGCTGGCGCGAGTACAGAGCGCGGGTCGCGGCGCTGCCCGCCGACTGCCGCATCGCGGCCGAGGCCGTCGAACGGTATCTGCTGCACTTCGGGGCGACCGCCGGCGACGTCTAGCTGCAGGCGTTCGAGGATCTGGCGGACCTCTTCGAGCAGGCGTCGGCCGACGGAACGCCGGTCCGCGAGGTCGTCGGCGACGATCCGGTGGACTTCGCCGAGTCCTTCGCGGCGAACTACGGCGAGGCGGGATGGATCGGCCGCGAGCGCCGCCGGCTGAACGAGGCGATCGACCGCGCCGAGCGCCGAGGGCGCGGAGCGGGATCATGACGTCTGCGACTCTGACCGAGCCCGCGATCCGGGTGGCGGGTCTGCAGAAGTCCTTCGCGGGCCGGCGGGTGCTGCGCGGTGTGGATCTCGAGGTCGCGCGAGGCGGCGTCCTCGCCCTGCTCGGCTCCAACGGGGCCGGCAAGACGACGATCGTGAGGATCCTGTCCACGCTCCTGCGCGCGGACGCCGGGACCGCCGCGATCGCCGGGTTCGACGTCGCCGCTCAGGCCGAGAGGGTGCGGGAGTCGATCAGCCTCACCGGGCAGTTCGCCGCCGTCGACGAGGTCCTGACCGGGAGGGAGAACCTCGTGCTCGTCGCGAGGCTCCGGCACCGGAGCGAGCCGGGCCGGATCGCGGACGAGCTGCTCGCCCGCTTCTCGCTGACTGACGCCGGCGATCGCCGGGTCTCCTCCCACTCGGGCGGCATGCGGCGACGCCTGGACATCGCGATGAGCCTCATCGGCGATCCGCCGGTGATCTTCCTCGACGAGCCGACGACGGGTCTCGATCCGCAGGCGCGCCAGGAGGTCTGGGGCGCCGTCCGAGCGCTCGCCGACGGCGGCACCTCGGTGCTGCTCACGACGCAGCACCCCGAGGAGGCCGAGCAGCTCGCCGATCGCATCGCGATCCTGCACAGGGGGCGCATCATCGCCGACGGCACGCTCGCGGACCTCACGCGCCTGCTCCCGCCCGCGAAGGTCGAGTACGTCGAGAAGCAGCCGACGCTGGAAGAGGTCTTCCTCGCGCTCGTCGGCGACGACGACGGGAGCGAGCAGTGAACGGCATCCGCGCCATCGGCGACACCGCCGTCCTCACCGGACGCTCGCTGCGCCATGTCCTGCGCAGTCCGGACACGATCATCACCACGGCGCTCATGCCGATCGCGATGATGCTGCTGTTCGTCTACGTCTTCGGCGGAGCGGTCGACATCGGCTCGGGAGCCGGCTCGGGGTCGTACGCGACCTACCTGCTCCCCGGCATCCTGCTCATCACGGTGGCGTCGGGGATCGCGTACACCGCGTTCCGGCTGTTCTCCGACATGCAGAGCGGCATCGTCGAGCGCTTCCGCTCCATGCCGCTGGCGCGCGGGGCCGTCCTGTGGTCTCACGTGCTCACCTCCCTCGTCGCGATCCTGATCTCGCTCGCGGTCGTCCTCGGCGTCTCGCTCGCGATCGGCTTCCGCTCGACGGCGGGGCCCGCGGCCTGGCTGGCCGTCGCCGGGATCCTCGTGCTGTTCGCGCTCGCACTGACCTGGGTCGCCGTGATCCCCGGCCTGACCGCGACGTCCGTCGACGGCGCGAGCGCGTTCTCCTACCCGCTGATCTTCCTGCCGTTCCTCAGCTCCGCGTTCGTGCCCACGGAGTCGATGCCGGGCCCGGTGCGCTGGTTCGCCGAGCACCAGCCGGTCACCGCGATCGTCGACACCCTCCGCGATCTGCTCGCCGAGCAGCCGGTCGGCGCGGAGACCTGGGGCGCGCTCGCCTGGTGCGTCGGCGTCCTCGCCGTCGCGTACGCCGCGGCGACGACGATCTTCCGCCGCAGGGCCCGCTGACCCCGTCTCCTCGCCGCGGGATCGAGGACGTCACCGGGAGGGCCTGCGCGGCGCTCGGCCGGCCGCGCGGGCCGGGGATCCCCGGGATTCGGGGAGAATGGCGCGATGACGACATCAGAGGCGATCTTCATCGGCGGCCGGTCGGGCGTCGGCAAGTCCGCAGCCGCCTTCGCGCTTCATGATCTGCTCGCCGAGAGGGACATCCGGCACGCCGTCATCGAGGGCGATGCGCTCGATCTCGCCCACCCCGCCCCATGGGAGCACCGCCTCGCCGAGCGGAACCTCGCCGCCGTCTGGCCAGCTATCGGGAGGCCGGATACGAGCGGCTCGTCTACACGAACACCGTCTCGATCCTCGAAGCCGACGCGCTGGCCGCCGCGATGGGCGGGACGGTCGACGCGATCTCCGTGCTGCTGCGCGCCGACGACGAGACGGTCGCCGCGCGGCTCGGGAAGCGCGAGCAGGGCGAGAGCCTCGAACGGCACCTCGCGCGCAGCGCCCGGATGCCGGGTCGGCTCGACCGGGCGGCACCAGACGGCGCCCGCCGCGTCGAGACCGACGGGCTCGCCCCGGCCGCCGTCGCCGAGCGGATCCTGGAGCTCTCGGGATGGGCCGCGCCCGCCCCACCCGCATCCTCTCGGTGAGGGATGCGCGCGGTCAGCAGAGAACGCGCGGACGGCGTTGCCCGCTGGCCCCGCTTCTGACATCATCGAGCGTGCAGATCCCGCTCGAACCACAGGGGAAGATCATGTCGACATCGCTGACCGGCGAGATCACGACCGTCCTCGGGGCCCTCGGCCAAGACGCCTTCGACCCGGGCGGGCTCGAGCTCCTGACCCTCGCGGGAGCGACGTACGACGACGAGTCGTACCCGGGCGAGGTCTACCGCACCTTCCCTCACACGGGCATCACCGTCGTCTATGAGAAGAAGCGCGCGGCGATGTCCGCGCAGGCCGTCTTCCTCTACATCGCGCCGCAGGACGGCGCCAGCGCCTACCTCACGCCGGATCAGCTCATCGACGGCCTGCCGCTGACCACGGCGACGCGCGACGACATCCGGGGGTTCCTCGGCGACGCGGTGTGCTCCGAGGAGCTGTTCGACATCTTCGCCGTCGAGGGCGGCTACCTGCACATCGAGTTCGATGCCGACGGCGCCCTGAGACAGGTGACGGCCATGCAGGAGGTGCCAGGGCTCTAGCCCCTGTCGCGGGTCGCTCCGCGTCGTCGACCGCCTTCTCCAGCCGCTCGCCCTCGCGGTCGCCGCCTCGACGGACCTCGGCCTTCCGCACGAGCGAGACTCGGGATCCGAACGGCGCCGCGTCACCCGTCTCCTCGCCGCGGGATCGAGGACGTCACCGGGAGGGCCTGCGCGGCTGCCGACCGGCCTCGCGGGCCGGGGACGGGTCCGCCTCCGACCGGCTGCGCGCGGGCGCGACGGTCTCCGGAACGGGGCGCCGGCCGAAGGCCTGCGTCATCGCCGCGGCCACGACGACGAGCATCGCGAGGGCTTCGAGGAGCGAGAGGCGCTGATCGAGCAGCGCCCATCCCGCCGCGCCGGCGACGACGGGCTCCAGGGCGAGCAGCACCCCGAACACGGCGGGCGGCAGCCGGCGCATCGCGACGAACTCGAGCGAGTAGGGAAGGAGCGAGGCGAGCAGAGCCACGGCGAGAAGCGGGAGGAGCAGCGCGGGCTCGAGGACGAGCCTCCCCGCGGATCCCACGCCGAACGGCGCGACGACGAGGGCGCTGACGAGCATCCCCGCCGCCAGCGGCCCGTTCCCCGGCACGCGCGCTCCGACCCGGGCGCCCGCGAGGATGTAGCCGGCCCAGAACGCGGCCGCCACGGCGGCGAACGCGACGCCGACCGGGTCGAGCCCGTCGCCCCCGATCCCGTCGCCGCTCGCGCCGAGCACCACGATCGCGCCCGCCGCGGCGACGACGCAGGCGATCTCGCGGCGCCCGCGCGAGAGGACCGCCGCGAGGACGAGCGGCCCCGCGAACTCGATCGTCACCGCGATGCCCAGCGGGATGCGCGCGATCGCGGCGTAGAAGAACCCGTTCATGCCGCCCATGGCGACGCCGAAGAGGAGGACGGCCCGCCACTGCGCGCCGCTCCAGGCCCGCACGCGGGGGCGATGGAGGGCGAGGAGGATCGTCGCGGCGATGAGCAGCCGCGCGCTCGTCGTGAGACCGGGTCCGAGCTCCGCGAGGAGGGGCACGGCGATGGCGGCGCCGAACTGCAGCGAGAGGCAGGATCCGAGCACCGCGAGCACGGCGGGGCCGGTGCGAGGAGAAGGGGACACGTCTCCATCGTCCGACGCCGCGATTGACCAGTCCAGCGACATCTGGAAACGTATTCCATGAAGCGGAGCTGATGAATCGAGGGTCGGATGCTGAACCTGCATCGCCTGGCGATCCTGCGGGAGGTCGAGCGCCGCGGCACGCTCGCCGCCGCGGCACGCGCGCTCTCCTACAGCCCGTCGGCGGTCTCCCAGCAGCTCGCCCAGCTGGAGCGGGAGACCGGCGTCGCCCTCACAGAGCGCGTCGGACGCGGCGTGCGGCTGACCGACGCGGCGCGGCTCCTCGCCGCCGGAGCCCGCGCGGCGATCGCAGAGCTGGAGAGAGCGGAGGCGCGGCTCTCCGCGCTGCACGCCCTCGTCGCCGGCCGCCTCCGCGTCGCGACGTTCCAGACGGGGCTGCTGTCGCTGCTGCCCGGCGCGATCACGGCCCTCGAGGGCGCGCACCCGGAGGTGCGGGTCGACGTGGCCCAGCGGCAGGCCGACGAGGCCGTCGCGGGGCTCCTCGGCGGGGGCTTCGACCTCGTCGTGGGCGAGGAGTACCCGGACGTCCCCGCGCCCCGCTCCGACCGGGTGCATCGCGAGGATCTCGGTCCCGACGAGCTGTCGCTCGCCCTCCCGCCCGACGGGCCGTGGTCTCGGGCGGAGGGGCTCGCGGATCTCGCGGAGGCGCTCTGGGCGCTCGACCCGGCACCGACCGCGCCCGGCCGCTGGGCGCGCGGCCTCTGCGCCGAGGCGGGGTTCGAGCCGCGGGTCCGCTTCGACGGCACCGACCTGCTCATGCACCTGCACCTCGTCGAAGCGGGTCGCGCCGTCGCGATCCTGCCCGGGCTCATCGGGATCGAGCGCACGCGCGGCGTGCGGATCGTCCCCCTGGCCGGCGCCCCGTCGCGCCGACTGTTCACGCTCGTGCGCGCATCCCGCGCCGACGACCCGGCGCTGCGCGCCCTCCGCGCGGAGCTCGCGGCGGCGTTCGCCGCGCCCCGCGTCGACGGGTGAGGGCCGCGGGGCTCACTCGGAGGCGTCGATCGCCTTCTCGAGCCGCTCGATCTTCCCGTCGATCTCGCCGGAGTAGCCGGGTCGGATGTCGGCCTTCAGCACGAGCGAGACGCGGGATCCGAACGGCGCGACCGCTTCGGTCGCCCGCTTGACGACGTCCATCACGGTGTCCCAGTCCGGGCCCTCGATCTCGGTGAACATGCTCGTCGTGCGGTGGGCGAGGCCCGACTCGCGCACGACCTTCACGGCGGCGGCGACGGCGTCGTGGACGGATCCGTCGGCGTCGGACGAGCCGGACGGGGCGACGGAGAAGGCGACGAGCATGGGGGCTCCTTCGAGGTTCGATGGCGCGGATCCCTCGGACCCGCGGACGGCTGCGGGAGCCGCCACCGCCCACCGTAGCGCGGCCCGCGCGGGCGATCAGCCCGCGTCGTCGGCGAAGGCGGCGCGGAACGCGAGCGGCAGGTGCTCCGCGACGTCGAGCGCCGTGATCGGATGCCCCGGCCCGTCGCCCGCGGCGAGGCGGCCGGCCGTTCCGTGCACCCAGGCCGCCGTGGCCGCGAGCGGCCCGAGGCGCTCGACGTCGAGGTCCTCGGACCCGGCCGCCGCCTGCGCGATCACCGCGCCCATCGCCCCCGCCAGCACATCGCCGGTGCCGGCGGTCGCGAGCCACGGAGTGCCCGCGTCGACCGCCGTCCACCAGCCGCCCGGCGTCGCGACGATCGTCGTCGCCCCCTTCAGCAGCACGACGCCGCCGAGGGCGATCGCGGTCTCGCGCACGGCGAGCAGCCGCTCGTCGAACGAGTGGCGCAGCCGCGGCAGCAGCGGATCCTCTCCCACGTCCGACGGGCCGAGCCCCAGCGGGATCCGCACCTCCAGCAGCTCGCGATCGTGCGGCGTCACCACAACCGGCCCGCGCGCGTGCGCCGCGAGATCGAGGGCGCCCGCGTCGACGACCGCGGGGATCCCCCTGGCGAGGAACTCCTGGATCCTGCGCGTCGTGCGCTCGTCGCGGTCGGCCGCCGCGGGGACGCCGCTGCCCGCGACGAGCGCGTCGACGCGGCTGCCGCGCACGACCGTCTCGGGGCGCCGCTGCAGCACGAGGCGCCCCGTGTCGGCGTCGCCGGCCCAGCGGACGAGACCCGCGCCAGCGCGCCACGCGCCCTCGACGCTCAGGACGGCCGCGCCGGGGAACGCCGGTCCGCCCGTGCGCAGCGCGACCACGCCGCGGGAATACTTGTGGTCGTCGCGCGTTGGGATCCTCAGCTGGTCCGCCGCGTCGGCGGCCCGCCACGTGCGCTCATACGGCTCGAGTCTCCCGGACATGCCGCCACGATAGCGCCGTCCGCTCGCCGTTCGAGGAGTCCCATGAGTCTGCTGTTCGCCCCGCTGTCCCTCCGCGACGTCACCCTGCGCAATCGCCTGTGGGTGTCTCCGATGTGCATGTACAGCGCACGGGACGGGATCGTGACCGACTGGCATCACGTGCATCTCGCGCAGTTCGCGTCCGGCGGCGCGGGGCTCGTCGTCGCGGAGGCGACCGCCGTCGTCCCCGAGGGGCGCATCTCGCCCGAGGACGCGGGCCTCTGGAACGACGCCCAGCGCGACGCGTGGCGCCCGGTCGTCGCGGCGATCCACGACCGAGGGGCGCACGCCGGCGTGCAGCTCGCCCACGCCGGCCGCAAGGCGTCGACGTTCGCCCCCTTCGCCGCGGGCCGCGGATCGGTGCCGCCCGCCGACGGCGGCTGGGTCGCCGAGGCCCCGTCGGCGATCGCCTACGCGGGCCTCGCCGAGCCGGCGGAGATGTCGGAGCGGCGCATCGCCGATGTCGTGAGCGCGTTCGCCTCCGCCGCCCGTCGCGCCGTCGACGCCGGCTTCGATGTGCTCGAGATCCACGCGGCGCACGGCTACCTGCTGCACGAGTTCCTGTCGCCGCTGACGAACGCGCGCTCCGACCGGTACGGCGGGTCGCTCGAGAACCGGGCGCGCCTGACGCTCGACGTGATCGCGGCGGTGCGGGCGGAGGTCGGGCAGGGCGTGCCGATCCTCGTGCGCTTCTCGGGGCGCGACGCAGCGCCCGGCGGCCTCGAGATCGACGACGTCGCGCGGGTCGCGGCGTGGGCCCGCGAGGACGGCGCTGACCTGTTCGACATCTCGTCGGCCGGCCTCGTCCCCGAGCAGGAGGTCGACGTGCACCCCGGCTACCAGGTGCCGCTCGCGTCCCGCGTCCGCGCGCGGGCGGGCGCCCCGACCGCGGCGGTCGGGATCATCACCTCGGGCGCCCAGGCCGAGCGGATCCTCGCGGACGGCGACGCCGACGCGATCTTCGCGGGACGCGAGTGGCTGCGCGACCCGCACTTCGGCCTCCGCGCCGCGACGGAGCTCGGCGAGGATCCGGCCCGCCTCTGGCCCCCGCAGTACATCCGCGCCCACCGCGCCTGAACCCGGAAGAGCCCGTGCGGCCACGAGATCTCGTGGCTGCACGGGCTCTTCTCGCGCCGGGCCTGCCACGCCGGTCAGCGGCGGCGGGAGCGCTCCGTGGCGTCGTGCACCTCGCCGATGAGCTCCTCGATGATGTCCTCGAGGAAGAGCACCGCGACGCGGCGGCCCTCCGCATCGCAGACGATCGCGAGGTGACGGCCCTCGCGGCGCATGAGCGCCAGGGCGTCCTCGAGCTCGGTCGTCTCGAGCACCGGCACCATGCGGTGGATCCGCTTCGCCGGGATCGGCTGCGCGTAGTGCTCGTCGTCGCCGTCGATCGCGCGCAGCACGTCCTTCAGGTGCACGTAGCCGACCGGCTCGCCCTCGTCGTCGACGATGATGTAGCGCGAGTAGCCGTGCTTCGCCACCGCCCGCTCGATCTCGGCGGGCGTCGCATCCTCGGGCAGCGTCACGAGTCCCTCGAGCGGCACGGCCGCATCGAGCGCCGTCTTGTCGGTGAACTCCACGGCCGCCGCGACGGTGCCCGCCGTGTCGTCCAGCACGCCCTCGCGGCGCGACTGGCTGACGATCGTGGCGACCTCCTCGAGCGTGAACGTCGAGGCCGCCTCGCTCTTCGGCTCGACCCCGAACAGGCGCAGGGCGCCGTTCGCGATGCCGTTGAGCGCCCAGATGACGGGATGGAACAGCTTCGAGATCCACACGAGCGGCGGCGCGAGGACGAGCACCGCCCTGTCGGGGATCGAGAACGCGAGGTTCTTCGCCACCATCTCGCCGAAGACGACGTGCAGGTACGACACGAAGATCAGGGCGATGACGAAGGCGATCGTGTCGATGACCGCCTCGGGCAGCCCCGTGAGACCCAGCGGCGCCATCAGGAGGTGGTGCAGCGCGGGCTCAGACACGTTGAGGATCAGCAGCGAGCAGATGGTGATGCCGAGCTGGCTCGTCGCGAGCATCGCCGTGGCGTGCTCCATCGCGAACAGCGCGGTCTTCGCCGCACGCGAGCCCTTCTCGGCGCGCGGCTCGATCTGCGAGCGCCGCGCGGAGATCACGGCGAACTCCGCGCCGACGAAGAAGGCGTTGCCGAGCAGCAGCACGACCAGCCACGCGAGTCCGGCCCAGTCGCTCATCGGGTCGCCTCCTCGGCTCCGGCGGCTTCCGTCTCCGCGCCCTCCGGCAGCGGATCCGGGATGAACCGCACGCGGTCGACGCGGCGGCCGTCCATGCGGGCGACGACGAGGGATCCGTCGTCGACGCGCACGCTGTCCCCCGCGGCGGGGACGCGCTCCAGGCGGCTCATGAGGAACCCGCCGACGGTGTCGTAGTCGTCGCCCTCCGGCACCTCGATGCCGACGCGCTCGCGCACCTCGTCGGGGCGGAGCTGGCCGGGGAAGGTGACGGAGTCGAGGTGCCGCACGACGCCCGCGAGGCGCCGGTCGTGCTCGTCGGCGACCTCGCCGACGATCTCCTCGACGAGGTCCTCGAGGGTGACGACCCCCGCCGTGCCGCCGTACTCGTCGACGACGACGGCCATCTGATAGCCGCGCGTGCGCAGCTCGGCGAGCAGCTGGTCGAGGTGCACCGTCTCCGGCACGCGCAGCGGCTCGGTCTGCAGGGCGCCGACCGGCACCTCGTCGCGCTTCTCGGCCGGGACGCTCACCGCGGCCTTGACGTGCACGATGCCGACGATGTCGTCGAGGTCGTCGTCGTAGACGGGGAAGCGGCTGTGCCCGGTGCGCCGCGCGAGGCGCACGACGTCGTTGGCGGAGTCGCCCACGGCGATCGCGTGCATGCGGGGCCTGGGCGTCATCACGTCGTCGGCCGTGTGGTCGGCGAAGCGCAGCGAGCGGTCGAGCAGGGTCGCCGTGTCCTTCTCGAGGACGCCCGCCATCGCGGATCGGCGCACGAGGCTCGAGAGCTCCTCCGCGCTCCGCGCGCCGGAGAGCTCCTCCTGCGGCTCGATGCCCATGGCCCGCAGCACGGCGTTGGCGCTGCCGTTGAGGCCGGACACCGCGGGGCGGAACACCGCGGTGAAGGCGATCTGCAGCGGAGCGACCACCTTCGCGGTGGCGAGCGGCAGGGAGAGGGCGAAGTTCTTGGGGATCAGCTCGCCGAGGATCATCGACAGGATCGTCGCGATCACCATCGACACGACGGTCGCGACGATCGAGACGACGCCGTCGGCGAGGCCCCACCCGGTGAGGATCGGCGACAGCATCCGCGACATCGCGGGCTCCATCGTGTAGCCCGTGAGGAGCGTCGTGAGGGTGATCCCGAGCTGCGCGCTCGAGAGGTGGGTCGACGTGTGCCGCAGCGCGCGGATCGTGAGCGCCAGACGCGTCTCGCCGCGAGCCTGCCTGGCCTCGAGGTCGGCGCGGTCGAGATTGACGAGCGCGAACTCGCTCGCGACGAAGATCCCGGTTCCGAAGATGAGGATGAGTCCCACGCCCAGGAGGATCCAGTCGGTCATGACCGACTCCCTCCGATCCTGCTGGAGAGGGGCCCGCGGAGCGGGCCGGGATGTCGAACGGGCGAGGGGCTGCTACTAGGAGGGTCGTCCATGATGCGCCCATCATATTCGGTGCTGCGCGCGTGCGCGCCCGCGAGGCGCTCGCACTCGGCGAACGCACGGGGAGCGCGGCCCGTCCCGGTGCGTCGGCCCTGCGACGTGAGATAACCTTGACCACTGTGTATGCGCGTGTGGATCGCATGGCGCAGCGAACATCATTTCATCGATGAAAGTGGGCGATCTGGCCGTGTCGAGTCAGGTGACGGGTGTCGGAGCATCGAGCGACGGGGAGTTCGGGTCCAACCAGTGGCTCGTCGATGAGCTCTTCCAGCAGTACCGGGTGGACAAGAACTCGGTCGACAGGGAGTGGTGGCCCGTGATGGAGCAGTACGCCGCGCAGAACGACAGCGCACCGGCCGCGCCCCGCCGGACGGCGGCCCCGCAGGAGCAGCAGGCGGCTCCCGCGCAGCAGACGCCGGCTCCGCAGGCCGCCCCCGCCACGCAGCAGACGGCCCCCGCGCAGCAGACCCCCGCGAACGGCACGAAGCCGGTCGCGAAGACCACGGCGAAGCCCGCCGCGCCCGCGCCGATCCCCGCGGAGCCCGACGCGAGGGCGCAGAAGCCGCAGGCCGAGAAGGCGGAGCCCGCCGAAGACAAGGTCACGGTCCTCAAGGGCATGCCGAAGACGCTGGCCAAGAACATGGACCAGTCGATCTCCGTGCCGACGGCGACGAGCGTGCGCACGATCCCGGCGAAGCTGATGATCGACAACCGCATCGTCATCAACAACCACATGGCCCGCTCGCGCGGCGGCAAGGTGTCGTTCACGCACCTCATCGGGTGGGCGCTCATCCAGGCGCTCAAGGTGTTCCCGAGCCAGAACGTCTTCTACGCCGAGGTCGACGGCAAGCCCAGCGTCGTCGCGCCGGCCCACATCAACCTCGGCATCGCGATCGACCTGCCCAAGCCCGACGGCACGCGCGCCCTCCTGGTCCCGAGCATCAAGGAGGCCGAGACCCTCACGTTCCGCGAGTACCTGACCGCGTACGAGGATCTCGTCAAGCGCGCCCGGGCGAACAAGCTCACGGCGACCGACTTCGCCGGCACGACGATCTCGCTCACGAACCCGGGCGGCATCGGCACCGTGCACTCGGTCCCCCGGCTCATGCAGGGCCAGGGCGCGATCATCGGCGCCGGCGCCCTCGCCTACCCGGCCGAGTTCCAGGGCGCGAGCCAGAAGACGCTCAACGAGCTCGCGATCGGCAAGACGATCACGCTCACGAGCACCTACGACCACCGCGTCATCCAGGGCGCCGGATCCGGCGAGTTCCTGAAGATCGTGCACGAGCTGCTCACGGGCGGCCACGAGTTCTACGAGAAGATCTTCGCGGCGCTGCGCATCCCGTACGCGCCCATCCGCTGGAACACCGACGTCTCGGTCGACATCGCGGAGCGCATCGACAAGACCGCCCGCGTGCAGGAGCTCATCAACGCCTACCGCGTGCGCGGCCACCTGATGGCCGACATCGATCCGCTCGCCTACACGCAGCGCGAGCACCACGACCTCGAGATCGAGTCGCACGGGCTGTCGTTCTGGGATCTCGAGCGCGAGTTCGTCACGAACGGCTTCGGCGGCAAGCGCCAGGCGAAGCTGCGCGACATCCTCGGCGTGCTGCGCGACACCTACTGCCGCACGACCGGCATCGAGTACATGCACATCGCCGACCACGAGCAGCGCGAGTGGTTCCAGGAGAAGCTCGAGCGCCCGTACGAGAAGCTCGACCACGACGAGCAGCTGCGCGTGCTCGGCAAGCTCAACCAGGCCGAGGCGTTCGAGACGTTCCTGCAGACGAAGTACGTCGGGCAGAAGCGCTTCTCGCTCGAGGGCGGCGAGTCGCTCATCCCGCTGCTCGACCGCATCATCGACGGCGCGTCGGCGGCCGACCTCGACGGCGCGGCGATCGCCATGGCGCACCGCGGCCGCCTCAACGTGCTCACCAACATCGCCGGCAAGAGCTACGCCGAGGTGTTCAGCGAGTTCGAGGGCGCCCTCCCCGGCAACAAGCGCGGCTCGGGCGACGTGAAGTACCACATCGGCGCCGAAGGCACCTTCCGCGGCAGCGACGGCAACGAGATCGACATCCTCCTCGCCGCCAACCCGTCGCACCTCGAGACCGTCGACGCCGTGCTCGAGGGCATCGTCCGCGCGAAGCAGGACCGATACCCCCGCGGCACGTTCTCGTGGCTGCCGATCCTCGTCCACGGCGACGCGGCCTTCGCCGGCCAGGGCGTCGTCGTCGAGACCCTGCAGATGTCGCAGCTGCGCGCCTACCGCACGGGCGGCACGGTGCACATCGTCGTCAACAACCAGGTGGGTTTCACGACCCTCCCCCAGGACTCCCGCTCCTCGCACTACGCGACCGACGTCGCCAAGACGATCGGCGCCCCCGTGCTGCACGTCAACGGCGACGACCCCGAGGCCGTCGTGCGCGCCGCGGAGCTCGCCTTCGAGTACCGCCAGCGCTTCCACGCCGACATCGTCATCGACCTCGTCTGCTACCGCCGCCGCGGACACAACGAGGGCGACGACCCCTCGATGACGCAGCCGCTGATGTACGGCCTCATCGAGGCGAAGCGCTCGGTGCGGCGTCTCTACACCGAGTCGCTCGTGGGACGCGGCGACATCACCGAGGAGGAGTACGAGGCGGCGAAGGCCGACTTCCAGAACCGCCTCGAGGTGGCGTTCGCCGAGACGCACGCCGCCGAGACCGGCGCGATCCCCGTCGTGACGTCCGAGTCGCTCCAGCCCGAGCTCGAGGGGACCCCCGAGACGACCGCCGTGTCGGCCGACGTCATCGCGGCGATCGGCGAGGCGCACGAGAACAAGCCCGAGGGCTTCACCGTGCACGCGAAGCTGCAGCAGCTCATCGAGAAGCGCGCGCAGATGAGCCGCGAGGGCGGCGTCGACTGGGGCTACGGCGAGCTGCTCGCGTTCGGCTCCCTGCTGCTCGAGGGCACCCCGGTGCGCCTCGTCGGCCAGGACTCGCGCCGCGGCACCTTCGTGCAGCGTCACGCGGTGTTCCACGACCGCGTGAACGGCCAGGAGTGGCTGCCGCTGTCGAACCTGTCGGAGAACCAGGGGCGCTTCAGCGTCTACGACTCGCTGCTCAGCGAGTACGCGGCGCTCGGCTTCGAGTACGGCTACTCGGTCGAGGACGACAAGGCGCTCGTGCTCTGGGAGGCGCAGTTCGGCGACTTCGTCAACGGCGCCCAGTCGATCATCGACGAGTTCATCTCGGCCGCCGAGCAGAAGTGGGGCCAGGAGTCGGGCGTCGTGCTCCTCCTCCCCCACGGCTACGAGGGCCAGGGCCCCGACCACTCGTCCGCGCGCATCGAGCGGTTCCTGCAGCTGTGCGCGCAGGACAACATGACGGTCGCGCGCCCCTCCAGCCCGGCGTCGTACTTCCACCTGCTGCGCCGGCACGCGTACTCGCGCCCGCGCCGCCCGCTCATCGTCTTCACGCCGAAGGCCATGCTGCGTCTGCGCGGCGCGACGAGCGGCGTCGAGGACTTCACGACGGGCGGCTTCTCGCCGGTGGTGGACGACGACCGCGGCATCGACCGCAGCCAGGTCGCCCGCGTTCTCGTGCACTCGGGCAAGGTCCACTGGGATCTGCGCTCCGAGCTGCAGAAGAAGCCGGACGACGGCATCGCGCTCGTGCGCATCGAGCAGCTGTACCCGGAGCCGGCCGATGAGCTGCGCGAGGTGCTCAACCGCTACCCGAACGCCGAGGTCGTGTGGGTGCAGGACGAGCCCGAGAACCAGGGCGCGTGGCCGTTCGTGCAGCAGTGGCTGCAGGGGCCGGTCGGCCGTCCGTTCCGCGTCGTGTCGCGTCCGCCGGCCGCGGCGCCGTCGACGGGCTCCTCGAAGGTGCACGCCGTCGAGCAGGCCGACCTGCTGAAGCGCGCGCTCACCCGCTGATCCGGGACACGACGAAGCGGCCGGCCCCGGAGGGGGCCGGCCGCTTCGTCGTGTGGCGCGTCAGTACCAGATCGGCAGGTGCGGAGCCCGCGCCGTGCGGAGCGCCGACGACAGCTCGGCGATCTTCGCGGGATCCCCGGAGACCCGGCCGGCGTCGGCGAGCGTCTCGAGGGTCGCGCCGCCGAGGTACGCCGCGGCGAGTGCGCCCACGTCGAGCGTCACGTCCGCGCGGGCGTCCTCGTCGAGCTCGGCGATCTCGAGCCCGGCGCCGCCCAGCTTCGCGACCGTCCAGGATCCGTCCGCGATGCCGAGCGGATCCGTGACCCGCAGCCGCAGCCCCAGGGCACCGTTCAGCGACCGCGCCCTGAGCGCCGCGGGGACGTCGAGGATGCGCAGCCAGCCGTGGTCGATGACCCGTTGCCGGATCGCCCGGGAGTCGGCGACGAGCCACGGCAGCGGATCGTCGACGGGGCGCCGGGAGGCCGTCACGGTGGTGACGAGGTCGTAGGTGAGCGCGAAGCGCCAGAGCGCCGCCAGGGCGTCGGGGGTCGCCGCGATGAGCAGGTCGACGGACAGGGAGTTGACGGCGAACTCGTCGCCCTCCTTCACGACGAACGCCATCGCACCGACGAGCTCGCCGTCGGCGTCGAGCGCCCGGACCCCGCGGATGTCGCGCGGCTTCTCCGCATCGGCCGTGAGGCCCGCCTGTTGGCGCCAGCGGTGCTCCCAGCCGGAGATGTTGCCGGCGCGCACGCCGTGCACGCGCTCGTGCAGGACCCCGAGGTCCTCGGCGAGCTGCTCGCGCTCGACGAACAGGAGGCGCGCCTCGGGACGCGCGGCCGACCAGCCGGCGCGGCGCGTGTCGATCGTCATGGTCGACGTCGGGACGGCGGGCGCGAACCCGTATCGCCCGTAGATGGTGGTCTCCGACACCGTGAGCCCCGCGAACGGCAGCCCGGCGCCCGCCGCCGCGCGCAGCTCGCCCTCGAGCATCGCTCGCGCGATGCCGCGGCGACGGTGCGTCGCGGCGACGGTCACCTCGCTGATGGCCCACATGGGCGCGGCGCCGCCCGGCACCGAGAGGCTCGTGATCCACGACATCTCGGTGCTGACGGGGTACGGCTGGGCCGCCTCGGGGTCGTACACGCCGATGAGGCGGTTCTCGGCATAGAGCGACGCGTCGGCGTCGACGACCTTCTGCTCGGGCTCCGGCCCGAGGAAGCCGCGGTGCACGGCGCGCACGAAGTCGGGGATGTCATCCCCCGACACCACGCGGTAGTCGAGGCCGCGGCGTGCGAGCGAATCGCGGGAGGTCGGGTCGGCGGGAACGGTCTTCACATCGATGGACGTCACTCGTCCAGCCTAGGAACCCCCGTGCCCGCCGCGGAACCCCGACATCGATCAGTGCGGCTCGGCCTGCACCCCGCGGAGCTTGGCGAGCACCTGCTCGCGCACGTCTCCGGGAGCCTTCTCGTCGGCGCAGGCCCGCTGGATCGCCAGGGTCAGCGTACGGGCGACGGTCGCCTCGTCCTGGCACTCCGGGCAGCTCTCGATGTGCTCCCGGATCTCCTGGTGCGCGGTCTCGCAGCAGGCGAGCTCCCCTCGCACGAAGGCCTCGAGGTCCGCGCGCACCTTGTCGCAGCCGCAGTCGCTCATCTCTTCGCTCCCGTCTCGGCGGCCACGATCCCTCGTTCGGCCGCATATCCCCCGAGCTTCTCCCGCAGGAGCCGTCGGCCACGGTGCAGACGGCTCATCACGGTTCCGATGGGGGTCTTCATGATGTCCGCGATCTCCTGATACGCGAATCCCTCGACGTCGGCGAGGTACACCGCGATGCGGAAGTCGTCGGGGATCTCCTGCAGCGCGTCCTTCACCGCCGATGCCGGCATGTGGTCGATCGCCTCGGCCTCCGCCGAGCGGTGGCTCGTCGCGGTCGTCGACTCGGCGCCGCCGAGCTGCCAGTCCTCGAGCTCGTCGATCGCGCCCTGATACGGCTCCCGCTGCCGCTTGCGGTACCCGTTGATGTAGGTGTTCGTGAGGATGCGATACAGCCACGCCTTGAGGTTGGTGCCCTGCCGGAACGTGTGCCACGACGAGAACGCCCGCACGAACGTGTCCTGCACGAGGTCGGCCGCATCCTGCGGGTCGCGGGTCATGCGCATCGCGGCACCGTAGAGCTGGTCCATGAACGGCAGCGCCTGCTCCTCGAACTGCGCCCGAGGGTCGGCGGGCTCTGCGGTCTGCACGGGGTCGTCCATCACCGGCCAGCCTACGCCTGCCGGATCATCCGACAGGGGCGGGGCGTCCAGGGCGCACACGGCGTTCGGCATCCGTCACCTGCTCTCGTTCGCACGTGCTGCGCGGGATCCGCGCGGCAGGCGGGCGGATCCCCGCCTGCCTATATGGTGGAACCGATGACTGCGCGCGGGTATTCCTCTTCGTCCCCTGCCCCTCAGGAAGCTCCCCGGGGCCGGTACGACGCGCCCGTCGCGAGCGGCCCGCTCGCCGCGGCCATCAGCGTCCCCGGATCCAAGTCGCTCACGAACCGCGAGCTGATCCTCGCCGCGCTCGCCGACGGACCGAGCCTCATCGAGCATCCCCTGCACTCGCAGGACTCCTACCGGATGGGCGACGCCCTGCGCACCCTCGGCGTCGAGGTGAACCGGGTCGACGGGTCGAGCGCGTTCGGGCAGGACGTCGAGATCGTCCCGCCCCGGCGCCTGCGCGGAGGCGGCGTCGTCGACAGCGGCCAGGCGGGCACCGTGATGCGGTTCGTCGCCCCGCTGCTGGGCCTCGCCGACGGCGAGGTGCGGATGACGGCCGACGAGAACGCGCTGCACCGCCCCATGAGCACCATGATCAAGGCGCTGCGCGACCTCGGCGTCGACATCGACGACGGCGGATCCTGGAGCCTCCCGTTCACGGTGCACGGGCGCGGGCAGATCCGCGGCGGGGAGCTCGAGATCGACGCGTCGGCGTCGAGCCAGTTCGTGTCGGGGCTGCTGCTGGCCGCGCCCCGGTTCGACGTGGGCCTCCACCTCAAGCACACGGGGCCCACGCTGCCGAGCCTGCCGCACATCGAGATGACGGTCGACGCGCTCGCGCACCGGGGCGTGCACGTCGAGCGTCCCTCGGATCGCGAGTGGATCGTCCCCGCGACGACGCCGCGCGGCAAGGCGATCCGCATCGAGCCCGACCTGTCGAACGCCGCGCCGTTCCTCGCCGCCGCGATGGTGGCGGGCGGATCCGTCACGATCCCGTCGTGGCCGGCCCGCTCGACCCAGCCGGGAGCGCAGCTCACCGAGATCCTGTCGCTCCTCGGGGCGCGCGTGACGCGCCGAGGCGGCGCCGTCACGGTGACGGGCGGCGACACGATCCACGGCGTCGCGCTCGATCTGTCCGCGGTGAGCGAGCTGACGCCGACGCTCGTCGGCGTCGCGCTGTTCGCCGACTCGCCCTCGACGTTCACGGGCATTGGCCACATCCGTCGGCACGAGACCGATCGCATCGCCGCCCTCGTGAACGACATCCGCGCGCTGGGCGGAGAGGCCGAGGAGCTGCCGGACGGCATCCGCGTCGTTCCCCGCCCCCTCTCCGCCGGCGAGTGGAAGGCGCACCACGACCACCGCATCGCGACGACGGGCGCCCTCGTCGGCCTGCGCGTACCCGGCGTGGTGATCGACGAGATCGGCACGACCGCGAAGACCATGCCGCAGTTCGCGTGGCTCTGGCAGCGCATGCTCGACGAGGCGTGATCCAGGCGGGGCGGCGCGGATGAGCTGGCTGAGCGACCTCGACGACGAGGACGAGTTCGACGACCTGTTCGACGAGTCGGATGTGCGGGTGCGCCCGAATCCGAAGGCGAACCGGCCGCGCACGAAAAGGCGCCCGGCGCACGAGGACGCCGTCATCGGCCGGGTGCTGGGCGTCGACCGCGGCCGCTACCGCGTGCTGATCGGCGAGGACGGTCCCGACGAGCACGAGGTCACGGCGGCCCGCGCCCGCGAGCTGCGGCGCACGCCGATCGTCACGGGCGACCGCGCCCGCGTCGTAGGCGACGTCTCGGGCGACGAGGGCACGCTCGGGCGCATCGTCGGCCTCGAGGAGCGCACGAGCCTGCTGCGGCGCTCGGCCGACGACACCGATCAGGTGGAGCGCGTCATCGTCGCCAACGCCGACCAGATGCTGCTCGTCGTCGCGGCCGCCGATCCGCCGCCGCGGCCGCGTCTCGTGGACCGGTACCTCGTCGCGGCGCTCGACGCGGGGATCCGCCCGCTCATGGTCGTCACGAAGACCGACCTGGCCGATCCCGAGGAGTTCCTCGCGCACGTCGACGGCCTCGACGATCTGCGGGTCTTCCGGTCGGCGTTCGGCGCTATGCCGATCGACGAGATCGGCGAGGCGCTCGTGGGGCATTCGACGGTGTTCGTCGGCCATTCGGGCGTCGGCAAGTCGACGCTCGTGAACGCGCTCGTGCCCGACGCGGACCGCGCGACGGGTCACGTCAACGAGGTCACGGGGCGCGGCAGGCACACCTCGTCGTCGACGGTGTCGCTGCGCTGCCGCCGGGGAGGCCGGTCGGGCTGGGTCATCGACACCCCCGGGGTGCGCTCGTTCGGGCTCGGCCACGTGGATCCGGCGAACGTGCTGTCCGCGTATCCCGATCTCGACGACGTCGCCCGGGAGTGCCCGCGCGGCTGCACCCACCTCGAGGACGCCCCGGACTGCGCGCTCGACGACGCGGCGCGCGAGGGGCGGATCCTGCCGTCGCGTCTCGACTCGCTGCGCCGCCTGCTGGAGACGTTCGCCGCGCGCGAGGAGTGGTGACGGCGCTCTCCCCCGCTCGCCTGCGGCGCTGAGGGATGACGATGGGGCCGCTCCGGAGAGCGACCCCATCGCCCGGTCGGCGTGCGCGGGTCAGGCGGTGCGTCGGCGGGCGCCGAGCCAGGCCGCCGCTCCCCCGAGCATCAGCAGGGCCGCGAAGCCGAGCGGCGCCGCGGGGGACCCGCCGGTCGGGGCGAGATCCGCGCCGTCCTCGCGCGCGTCGTGGCCCGATCCGCCGGCGTCCTCCTGGGAGCCGTCACCGGCCTCGCCCTGCTCCTCGCCGCCGGCATCGGAGCTCTCGCCGCTCTCGGCGGCGTCGCCCGCGCCCTCCGTTCCTTCGCCGGAGTCCTCGCCCGTCTCGTCCGAGCCCTCCCCGGCGTCGTCGGCGGCTTCGCCTGCGTCGTCGGCGGCCTCGCCCGACTCGCCCGCGTCATCCGCTGCCTCGCCGGGACCCTCGCCCTCCTCGCCGTCATCCGCGGCGACGATCTCGATGCGGTCCCAGCCGATGAGCGTCTCGTCCGACGCCCATACGGCGACCTCGTGCTCTCCCGGCTCGGTGTCGGCGGGGATGGTCGCCGTCGTGCGGCCGTCCGCCCCGACCGTCTGCGTCCCGAGCGAGACGGGATCGCTGAACAGCCAGACGCCCACCTCGTCGAGGGGCTCGGCGCCCGTGACGGCGATCGAGATCTCGTCTCCCGGCTCCGCCGAGGCGGGGACCGCGATGGCCCCGTCGAGGGCCGGATCGAGGTCGTCCTCGCTCGGCGGCTCGCCGGGGATCGTGCCGGGCGCCGGCGCGTCCTCCGTGACCGAGAAGACGACGGACGCCTCGCCCTCCTCCGCCGTGAGGACCGCCTCGTGCTCGCCGGCGCCGAGCGCGTCGCTCGCGAAGGCGAAGGAGACGGCCCCATCGGCGTCGGCGCTCTGCGAGCCGACCTCGTCGCCTGAGACCGACAGCGACACCTCCGAGTCGGGAGCGAACCCCTCGCCCGAGATCGTCACGCCGCTGTCCGCGAGCTCCGATTCCGTGAGCTCCGCGGGCGAGACGGTCGCCGTCGGCTCGTAGACCGGATCGGGATCGGGCGCCTCGCCGTCGAGCGACGCCGTCCATTCGAACTCGCTCCCGACGCAGGGGAGGACGGGGAGATCCATCGACACGACGCCGGTGCCGCTCGCCGTGCCGTCGGCGTTCACGACGCCCGACAGCTCGTACTCGCTGCTGGCCGAGGCGGTGTCGGTCTCCACCACCCATTCGGCGGCGAACGGCTCGCCCGCCCGGACGTCGATCGGCGGGTTCGCGCCGGGCCAGATCACCACGAGCGTCGAGGGGATCATCGAGTAGACGGTGCAGGTGCTGACGGTCGAGAACTCCGTGAGAGCCCCCCGCTCGTCGATGACGAACTCGACCGCGTCGCCCGCGCTCGTCTCGCCCGCATAAGGACCCGCCGGGGGCGAGGACGCGGCTGCGGCCGGCGTGAGGGCCGACGCGGCGAGCGCCGCTCCCATCGCGAGGCCTGCGCCGGTCATGGCGATGCGTCGCACGGCGCGGGGGCCCTCTCCGAGGGAGGCGCTCCGGAGGCGCGGCGCCTCGCCGATCTGCGCCGTCGGCTGGAGGGGGATCGATAGGCTGATCGCATGACTGCGACGCGTCTCGACCCCGGCACCCTCGCGCCCGATTTCACGCTGCTCGACCAGGACGGGCGGAGCGTCTCGCTCTCCGACTTCCGCGGACGGAAGGTCGTCATCTTCTTCTATCCCGCCGCGATGACGCCGGGCTGCACGACCGAGGCGTGCGACTTCCGCGACTCGGAGGCCTCCCTGAAGGGCGCCGGCTACGAGGTGCTCGGCATCTCGCGCGACGAGCCCGCGAAGCTCAAGCAGTTCGCGGAGCGCGACGGGCTCGCCTATCCGCTGCTGAGCGACCCCGACCGCGCCCTGCACCTCGCGTACGGGGTGTGGGGCGAGAAGAAGAACTACGGCAAGGTCATCGAGGGCGTCATCCGCTCGACGTTCGTCGTGGACGAGCAGGGCGACATCGCCCTCGCGAAGTACAACGTGAAGGCCACGGGCCACGTCGCGCGCATCCGCAAGGAGCTCGGCCTCGACTGACGCGAGCGCCGCGCGAGGGGAGGACGATCCGGCCCGAATCGCCCTCCCCTCGCTCGTTCCCCGTCGTCTCGAGAGGCGCTCAGCGCTCGCGCGGCAGGCGGGCGTCGACGGGGGTCGTGCGGGAGAGGATCCCTGGCAGGCCGCCGCGAGCGGGCACCGCGAGCATGAGGACGAGGCAGACGAGCGCGAACAGACCGGTCCAGGCGCCCCACGCGCTGAGCAGCTGCCATCCGCCGATGCCGCCGGCGAAGCGCAGAACGCGCCCGAGGAGACCCGCCGATCGCCCGTCCTCGCGCACGAAGCGCACGGCCGTCGCCATGTCGCCCGGCGTGCGTCCCGTGACGAGCACCATCAGGCCGATGACCACGACGGGAGCCCAGACGCCCGGAGCCGTGACGGCGGCGTCCTCCGACAGCGCCTCCGGCGGCACACCGCGCACGGAGACCGCGACGAAGGTGCTCGCCGCCGCCGCGACCGTGCCGAGGAAGGCCCCGACGAGCGCGTCGCTGATCATCCCGATGAGACGCCGACCGCGCGTGACCGGCCCCGGCTCGGGCGGAGCGACGGCCCGCGCCCGGTCACGGCGGAAGGGCGTCGAGAGCAGCCCTCCGAGGAAGGCTCCCGCGGTGTTCATGATCAGGTCGTCGACGTCGAAGAGCCGGAAGGCGCAGGGATAGACGCCCCACACCCCCGTGAGCTGCGTCGTCTCGATCAGCAGCGAGACCGCGAAGCCCACCGCCGTGATGACGATGATGCCCCTCCCCCACAGCGCGCGGAGGAAGAACCCGAGGGGCAGGAACAGCACCACGTTGAGCGCCGCCTGCATGACGGCGGGATTGTGGTACAGGCTCGCGAGCGAACTCACCCCGCCCTCGCTCGCGATGTCGGAGACGAAGCGCCCCGGCACCGTCTGCACGCCGACGCACTGCACGTCGCCCGAGGACGGCAGTGGCAGCAGCGTGTACGTCCACAGCGCCATGGCGTACACGAGGAAGCCCGTCCACAGCAGGAGCTGCATCGGCGAGAGGCGCCCGTCGCGCCGATAGCGCACGGCGACGAACGGCACGAACAGGACCGCCGACAGCGCGAAGCCGATCGCGAAGGCGACGAGCGCCTGCATGAGGGTGTACGACATGCTCACGACGCTAGAGGAGGCCGCCTGAGCTTCCGCTCGCGAGCGGGGAGGGGCCGGAGGGATCGCGGGCGCACCGGGAGCGGGGCTCAGAGCTCGCGGCGCGGGAGGACGATGGGGGCGCCCGTGCCCGGGTCGGGGATCACGCGCACCGGGGTGCCGTACACCTCCTCGATGCGCTCCGCCGTGAGGACCTCCGCGGGGGCGGCGCGGGCGACGAGGCGCCCGCCCGCCAGCACGGCGATCTCATCGGTGTAGGCCGCCGCGAGCGACAGGTCGTGCAGCACCACCACGACGGCGCGTCCCTCCGCCGCGAGGCGCCTGGCGATGCGCAGCACCTGCTCCTGGTGCCGCAGGTCGAGGGCGGCGGTCGGCTCGTCGAGCAGCACGATCTGCGTCTCCTGGGCGAGCACGCGGGCCAGCGACACCCGTGCCTTCTCCCCGCCCGAGAGCGTCGGGAACATCCGCCCCGCGAGATGCGCGACATCGGTCGCCGCGATCGCGTCGTCGATCGCACGCGGGTCGTCGTCGGCGCGCTCCGTGCCGATCCAGGGAGCGCGTCCCATCTCGACCACCTGCTGGGCGGTGAACGAGAACGCGACCTGGTTCGCCTGGAGCAGCACGGCGCGGCGCCGGGCGAGCTCGCGCGGATGCCAGAGCGGGAGCGGCCTCCCGTCCAGCGCCACGTCTCCGGACGTCGGCGCCACGTCTCCCGCGAGGAGGCCGAGCAGCGTCGACTTGCCCGCCCCGTTGGGCCCGACGAGCGCCAGCACCTCGCCGCCGCGCACCTCGAGGTCGATGTCGTCGAGGATCGTCGCGCGTCCCGCGCGGTACCCCGCGCCCGACGCGACGAGCGCCGCCTGCCGCTCGCTCATGCCCATCCCCCCGATCGCCGCCGGTTGCGGCTGATCAGCCAGTAGAAGAACGGCCCGCCCACGAGCGAGGTCAGCATGCCGATCGGCATGTCGGCCGCCGGAACGAGCGTGCGCGCGAGCAGGTCCGCCCACACGAGCAGCGTCGCACCGCCGAGGGCCGACGCGATCAGCAGCGTCCGGTGCGAGGGCCCGAGGAGCATCCGCACGAGATGCGGCACGACGAGCCCGACGAAGGCGATGATGCCGACGAACGCCACGCCGACGCCCGTCATGAGGGCCACGAGCACGACCGACAGGATCCTGAGGCGCTCCACCTTCACGCCGAGATGGGCGGCCGTGCGGTCGCCGAGCGCCAGGAGATCGTACTGACGCGCGAGGACGACGGCGATCGCGGTCGCGGCGATGCCGACGACGGCGACCACGAGCACCTCGTCCCAGCGGGATCCGTTCATCGATCCCAGCTGCCAGAACACGATCTGCTCCCGGCTCTGCGTGTCGCCCAGGAACATCAGGAGCGCGAGGCCCGCTCCGCCGAAGGCGTTGACCGCGATGCCGGTGAGGAGCAGCGTCACGATCTCCGTGCGCCCCTGCGCCCGGGCCGTCGCGTACACGACGAGCGTCGCCGCCAGGCTCCCGAGGAACGCGAAGGCCGCGATGCTCCAGCCGCCGAACGCCGAGAGGCCGAACGTGATCGCCGCCGCGGCGCCGAGCGCGGCGCCGGACGAGACGCCCACGACGCCCGGCTCGGCGAGCGGGTTGCCGAACACCGCCTGCATCACGCCTCCCGCGACGGCGAGCGTCGCGCCGACGAGCAGCGACATGGCGACGCGCGGGAAGCGGATCTGCCTCAGCGTCTGCTCGATGAGGCGGTCGTCTGGCGCGGCGCCGTTGTCGATCCCGATCGCCCTGGCGAGGGATCCGACGACCTGCGCGGGCCCGATGGGGAGCTGCCCGAGGCTCGCGGAGAGCACAACTCCCGAGACGAGCAGCGCCGCCGCGGCCGCGATCATCAGCGTCCGGCGGCGGGGCGAGGATCGTCTCGCTGCGTGGCCCCCGGCGTCTGCCGCGACCGTCATCGCTCGCCGTCGGCGGGCTCGGGCGCGTAGACGGCGCGCGCGAGCGCGTCGAGCACGTCGGCCGCTCGCGGGCCGAAGGAGAGCACCGCGCCGTCGTCCATGTCGACGATGCGCCGGTGCTCGCCCGCGGCCGTGAGGGCGATCGCGGGCTTCTCCGCGAGCAGCCCGTCGACGCCGCCGACCGACTCGATGCCCCCGGTCATCGTGAGGATGAGGTCGGGGTTCGCGGCGACGAGCGCCTCGTCGGTCATGGGGCGCATCCCCTCCCAGCCGAGCTCGCCCGCGACGTCCACGCCGCCGAGCGCGTCGATGAGCTCGTCGGCCCCCGACTCCTCGCCGAACATGTAGTAGACGCCCGCGCTGCCGCGCAGGTAGAGGAAGAGCATCCGCACCCGGTCGGATTCACCGTCGGGGGCGATCTCCTCCACCTCGGCGATCGTGCGCTCGACGTCCTCGCCGATCCGCTGCGCGAGGCTCTCCCCGGCCTCGTCGGCGCCGTACACGGCGGCGACCTGGCGCACGAGATCCTGCGCGCCATCGAACGAGGGGTCGCTCTCCACGAACACCACGGTGATGCCGACGTCGCGCAGCTGCTCGACGACGTCGCGGGGGCCGACGGTGCCGTCGGTGATGACGACGTCCGGATCGAGGCCGATGATCGCCTCGGCGTTGATCGTGTGCCCGCCCGAGGTGACGGTCTCGATGTCCTCCGTGCCGGGGAAGGTCGTCGACTGGTCGACGCCGACGAGGGTGTCGCCGAGCCCCAGCGCCCACACGCTCGCCGCGATGGACCCCGCGAGGTCGACCGCGACGACGCGGTCGGCGGCCGCGACCTCGATCTGCTCCTCGGATCCGTCCTGGCGGTGCGACGTCACGGTGGTCGGCAGCGAGGTGGCGGGATCCTCCGCGGCCGGCGCGATCTCGGCGTCCGAGAGCAGCGCGGTCGACGGCCCCTCGTAGGCGCGCGGATCCTCGAGCGCGTCGACCTCGCCAAGCGCCGGTCGGGATCCGCCGCTCGCCGCCGCCTGGCCCTGGCCGGACGCGCCGCAGCCGGCGAGCAGGACGAGCCCTGCGACGAGTCCCGCGACGACGCTCGCCGTGCGGCGCCTCACGATGCGTCCTCTGCCGCCGGATCGGCGGACGTCGTCGCATCGGACCCCGCAGGGGCGGCGGCCGTCTTCGAGCGGCGCCCGCCGATGAGCAGGCCGAGCGTGAGCCCGATGACGAGCAGCGCCGCCCCGCCGACGGCGATCGGCAGCCACGGCACGTCGCTGCCCGCGGGCGCCGTCTCGGCGGGGGGCTGCGCGGCCGCGGGCGCGGGCTCGTCGGTCGCGGGCGGCTGCTCCTCGGCGGGCAGTGTGGGCGCGGCGTCCGCGTCGCAGCCGTCGACCTCCAGCGCGAGGGCGAGGGGGTCGAGGTCGACGCCCGCCTCGTAGAAGCCCGCGAACGCGCCTGCGCCCGAGTTGGTGAGCGTCACGGGCTGCGCGTCGAGCGCGATCTCGCCGTCCGACGCGGCGGGCGGCGCGTCGAGGGCGATCTCGCCGACCCACTCCTGCTGCGCGTCGAGGGCGACCTCGCCCTCCATGTCGTTGCTGCGCGCGTCGAGGAGGAGCGCGGCGGCCCCGTCGTCCTCGAACTCGATCGTCGGGTTCGCGAGGGTGAGGTCGAGCACGCCGTCGTGTCCCGTGAAGTGCAGGGTGCCCGTGAACGAGACGACGCCCGTGCCGGTCTCGGGGTCGAGGCTCCCCGTCGCGTCGCTCCAGCGGAACTCCGGCGTCTCGTACTCGGCTCCGTCCGAGGTCTCCCAGGATCCGTGGGCGATCGATCCGCTGATGTACGAGCGGAAGCTCTCCTTGACGCCCCAGGTGAGCGTGCCCCCGGTGATCTCGCAGGCGGACGACTCGGCGGGCGCGGCCGCGGCCGGCGCGGCGACGAGCGCCGCCGCGAGGGAGGCGACGGCGGCGACGCCGGCGCGGGAGACGAAGCGGGGGTTCACTTGCGGGGGTCCTTCTCTCTGTGGGGTTCGTGGGGCGCGTGGCGGCTAGCGGGCGCGCTGGCGCACGGCGAGCGCGGAGGTGCAGCCGGCGATCGCGACGAGGCTCGCCGCGATCACCCACCACTCCCACAGCGCCATCCCTCCGGCGGGCGTCAGCGGGGGCGCCGCGACGGGGGCCGCGCCGGGAGCGGAGGCAACCGGGGCGGACGCGATCTCCGCGGACGCGGTCTCGTCGGCCCGCTCGAGGATGTCGATCTCGGCGCCGGCGTCGGCGCTGCCCTGGAGGGTGAGCACGTGCGCTCCCGTGCCGTCGTCCGGCAGCGTTCCCGACCAGCGCACGCGGCCGTCCTCGTCGGCCGTCGCGCCGTCGTCGAGCACGATCGGCCCGGCGTCGGATCCGGTCTCGTAGAGCACGACGAGGATGCCGCGGTCGTCCGCCTCGAAGCCCGTCGCCTGCACCTGGATGCGGCCGCCCTCGCGGATGCGGTCGGCGGGGGTGAGCACGTCGAGGCCGGAGGTCGCAGGCGGGGTCGCGGCGGCTTCGTACTCCTCTCCGTCGTCCTCGCCGTCTGAGGTGTCCCCGAAGGTCTCGTCGCTCGGGGAGCCGACCGTGAAGGCGAGGTCGTCGAAGCCCACGCTGTTGGAGCTGCCCCCGCCGGGGCCGCCCGTGAGGGATCCTCCGACGCGCACCCCCGACCACGTCACGGAGCCGTCGTCGCCCTTCGTCTTCGTCGCGCCCGAGAGGTCGAGCGGGTAGGAGGCGGCGCCGAAGCTCGCGGTGTTGCCCGTGCGCAGCGTCGCGGAATCGGGCCCGTCGATGGTGATCTGCGGGTTCGCGACGGAGAACATCGTCATGCCGTAGCCGCGGAAGCTCACGACGCCCGAGTAGGCGACCGTTCCGGTCTGCGTCTCGGGATCCCAGGCGCCGCCCGACGCCTGCGGGAACCGGTAGCCGCTGCCGACGCCGCTCGTCGAGATGGATCCGTTCGCGCAGTGGCTGTAGCCGAAGCGCTCCTTGCCGTCGCAGGTCGTGTACGCGACGAACGCGCTCGAGATGGGCCACCGCAGGGATCCTGCGGCGGATCCGTCCGACGCGGGCGTGGCGGCGGGGGCCGGATCGCCCGAGGACGCGCCCTTCCCGCCCGGCTTCCCCGCGTGGCGGGGCGGCTCGGAGGTCGCGACGTCGCTCGCCTCGCCGATCGCGAAGCTGATCGGGTCGAGCTCGGTGCCCGGGCCGTAGAAGGTCGTGTCCTCGTAGGAGAAGAACACCGTCCCGGCCTTCGTGAGCGTCGTGCGGGCGCCGCGCACGCTCAGCCCGTCGCCGTCCGTGCGCTCCGTGACGCCTGCGGCGAGGTCGATCGCGGCGAACGCGATCGTCTTGCCGCGGAACGGCGCCTCGAGCACCGCCCTGGTGTCGCTCATCACGCGGATCCGGGGGTTCGCGATCGTGTGGTCCAGCGCGCCGTCGTGCCCGAAGAAGGTGACCTGCCCGGCGTACTGGGCGACGCCCGTGCGGCCGTTCCATGTCGTGCCGTCCGATGCCTGCGGGTAGGTGAAGACGCCGTTGCCCGACGCCTGCGTCGCGCCCTTCGCGGCCGTGATCCTCCCCTTCGCGATGCCGCCGACGACGTAGTCGCGGAAGCTCTGCTTGACGCCCCACCGGATGCTGCCCTCGGCGCCGGATCCGCCGCCGGAGCCCGACGAGGCGACCACGGAGACCGTCACCGGATCCGAGACCGACGGCGCGTAGGCGTCGTCCGCGGGCGCGAAGCGGGCCGTGAGGGCGTGCTCGCCCGCGGACAGGGACGTGGTCGTGACGCTCGCGCGCCCGTCGCGGGTCGGGATCTCGCGCCCGATCCGGGAATCGCCGTTCCAGAAGCTGACGACGCCCGCGACGGCCGGCTCGGCCTTCGCGCTGAGGGTGATCTCGTCGCCCGCGGACGCCGTCGTTTGAGAGGTCGCGAGCGCGATCGACGTGCGCTCCTGAGGATCGGGCTGCTCGGCCGGCGCGCCGATGCTGAAGACGACGTCGTCGACGGGCGCGCCGGGCTGGAAGTCCTCGTTCATGCGCGAGTAGATGTCGGCGCCGTCCTCGGTGAACACGCCCTTCGCCCTGACCTGCCCGTCGTCGAGGTCTCCCGCCTCGAAGGAGAGGTCGACGATCTCGATGCGCTCGCCCGTGTACTCCGGCGCGTACTCGGTGAGCGGCTGGACGACCTCCGCCGACAGCACGCCGCTCGTCGGGGAGGTGAGCTCCACTCGCAGGTCGCTGAGGGTCTGGTTGAGGGCCCACTCGTGGCCGCCGTGCCCGGGGTGCCCGCGCGCGATGATCCCGCCCTCGTACTGGATGGCTCCGGTTCCGGCCTCGAGGTCGAGGTCGTCGTCTCCCGTGCCGTTCACCCAGGTGACGGTCTGATCGGCCCGCAGGACCGCGGGGTCGACCGCGAGGATCTCGCCCCGCGCGATGCGGCCCGTGATGTAGCTGCGCCAGCGCTCGCTGATGCCCCAGGTGAGGGTGCCCTCGTCCGTCCCCGGCCCCTCGGGTGTCGCGTCCTCTCCCGCGTCGTCGGCGCCGTCGTCAGCGGAGCCGCCGTCCTCCGCGGCGTCCTCGGAGCCGGGGGCGTCGTCAGCGGGATCCTCGGAGGCGGATCCGTCGTCGGTCGCGCCGTCGTCGGACGCTCCGTTCTCGGCGGCCCCGTCCTCGTCCGGGGATCCGTCGCCGTCCTCGACCGCGTCCTCGCCGCCCTGCTCGTCGTCGCTCGGGAACAGCGCCGCCCAGTCGATGTCCGCATCGGCGCGGGCGTAGAGATTGGTCTCGGACGGGAAGGAGCGCGACGGCCAGGAGATGACCTCGTACGCGGTACCCTCCGCCAGCTCGTCGGCGGGAACCGAGAGGGTGTCGCTGAGCGTGCCGTCGGGCTCGACCGACGCCGAGATCGCGGTGTCGGTGTCGCTGACCTCGGAGAGGTCCGCGTCCTTCTCGATCAGGGTGAAGTAGACGTGCGGCTCGGTCTGTCCGGGGAGCGCCTTGACGTCGTCGAACCCGGAGCCGTCGATCGCGAGGTCGACGCGCTCGTGCGGCACCTCGTGGGCCTCCACCGTGAAGACGGGGGTCGGCGCGGCGACCGCCGCGGAAACGGCCGCGAGCGGGGTGCCGGCGGCGATCACCCCCGCGGTCGCGAGGGCGAGCGTGCGGCGGATCGACGCGGTGCGTGCCACGGGGGATCACTTCCCAGCTGTTCGGAGATCGTGGGTTCGCTCGGGTCTCTCAGACGACGAGCGCGAACCGGTGCTCGCCGCAGGGCGGGGCCCTCCGCCGCGGGTGGCGGCGAAGGGCTCCCGCCCCGTTCGGATGGTCGCTCAGCCCTCGGCGTTCGCGAGCACCCGTCGGCGGATGACGAGCAGTCCCGCGCCGAGCGCCATCACGACGCCGGCGACGAGGAGCGACGTTCCGGCGGTGCTGCCGCCCGTGGGGGCGAGGCCCTTGTCCGCCGGGGAGCGGTCGCCCGCCCCGGCGCCGCCGCGGTCGCCGCCCTCGGAGGCGCCGGTGTCCTCACCGGCGTCCCCGGAGCCGTCCGCGGCGGCGCCGGCGTCCTCTGCCGTCTCGCCCGCGCCCGGCGCGTCGTCGGCCTCGGCGGCCAGCACCTCGAACGTCGAGCTGAAGACGAGGTCTCCGGAGTCGAAGACCACCGTGTGCTCGCCCGTCTCGAAGTCCGCGGGGACCGACCAGACAGCGGTCGCGATGCCGTCGTCACCGGCGATCGACTGCTCGGGCAGGGTGATCGGGTCGGAGTGGATCGTGACGTCGAACGCCGTGCCGGTCTCGACCGGGCCGACGGAGAAGACGACGTCGTCGCCCTGGGTGACCGACGCGACGGCGTTGCCATCGGCGTCCTGGATCACGACGGGCTGCTCCTCCGGCTCGCCGTCCTCGGCCCCTCCCTCATCGGTCGCGTCCGCGGCGGAGTCGTCGGTCGCTCCCTCATCCGTCGCGTCCGCGCCGGAGTCGTCACCCGCATCGTCCGCAGAACCCTCGTCGGTCGCGTCATCCGTCGCGTCATCGGCAGAGCCCTCATCCGCCGCATCCGCGCCGGAGTCGTCGCCCGCGTCATCCGCAGAGCCCTCGTCCGCCGCATCCGCGCCGGAGTCGTCACCCGCATCGTCCGCAGCGCCCTCATCGGTCGCGTCGTCCGCGGCACCGTCATCCGTCGCGTCCGCGCCGGAGTCGTCGCCCGCGTCATCGGCAGAGCCCTCGTCCGTCGCGTCGGCGCCGGAGTCGTCGGCGGTCTCGTCGTCGCCCGGGAAGAGCGCCGTCCAGTCGATCTCGACGTCGGCGCGCGCGTAGAGGTTCGCCTCGGTCGGGAACGAACGCGACGGCCACGAGATGACCTCGTACTCCGTGCCCTCGACGAGCTCCTCCGCCGGAACCGAGAGCACGTCGCTGACCGTGCCGTCCTCGGCGACCGTCGCCGAGATCGCGGTGTCCGTGTCGCTCACCTCGCCGAGGTCGACGCCCTTCTCCACCAAGGTGAAGTAGGCGTGCGGCTCGGTCTGTCCGGGCAGGGCCGACACGTCGTCGTAGCCCGAGCCCTCGATCGCGATGTCGACGCGCTCGTTCGGGACCTCGGTCGCCTCGGCCGTGAAGCTCGGCGTCGCCGGCTCCGGCTCGGCCGCGGCGAACGCGAGGCTCGCCTTCGCGTCCTGGACGCGGTTCGCCGGCGCCGTGTGGTTCGCCGCGGTGAAGACCGCGGTCGCGCCGTCCAGCTCGCGCACCCCGAACTCGAGCTCGAAGGATCCGTCCGCGTCGAACGTGACGCGGCTCTCGTCGGTCTCGGTCGACGGGTAGACGACCTTCGCGCCGTCGCGGCACGTGAGCGCGTGGCTCCAGAGGTCGGCGGGCAGATCGATGTCGGCGCAGAGGAAGACGTAGATGGCCTGGGCCGGGTCGTATCCGGTGCCGCTCACGGTCACCGTGTCGCCGGCCGGGTCGAGGTCGCTGTCCGGGGTCGCCGCGAGCTGCGGGTCGTAGCTCGGCTCCTCGACGGGGAAGAGCGCCGCCCAGTCGATCTCGACGTCGGCGCGCGCGTAGAGGTTCGCCTCGGTCGGGAACGAACGCGACGGCCAGGAGATGACCTCGTACGCCGTGCCCTCCGTCAGCTCCTCCGCAGGCACGGACAGCACGTCGCTGACGGTGCCGTCGGGCTGGACCGAGGCGGAGATCGCCGTGTCGGTATCGCTGATCTCCGAGAGGTCCGCGTCCTTCTCCACGAGCGTGAAGTAGGCGTGGGGCTCCGTCTGACCGGGGAGCTGCTTCACGTCCCCGAACCCCGTGCCCTCGATCGCGATGTCGATGCGCTCGTTCGCGACCTCCGTCACGTCGGTCGTGAAGCTCGGCGTCTCCGCGGCCTGGGCGGCCGTCGGGGCGACGATCGCGCCGCCGAGCGCCAGTGCCACCGCGGACACGAGGCCCGCGATCCGCTTTCCGCGCTGCGATCCGCGCCCGCGTGCGGGCGGCGCAGCCACTGCTGTCTCTGCCATGTGATTCCGTGATTCCTTCGCAGGTAGAATCAGCGTGGCCGCGTGGCCCCGCTGTTTTCAGGCGCGCCGAAGGCGCGTGTCAGCCTGAGGCCGGCGGCCGGGAGCGGGCGCTGCTTCTTGGTAGGGAGGGGCGCTCGCTCCGTCTCGTCCGGCGGGTCTCCCCGCCGTCCGGACTCAGACGGCGGTGCTCCGTCTCGATCCGCGGGCACACGGCTCGCCGAACGATAAGGAACACCTAACTAAGGCGAGCCTAAGGCACGATCGTCGATCTGGCAACCGCGGAGATCCGCGGGATCCCGGGGATCGCGGGGCGTCGTATGCTGTCGGCCATGCCCCACTCCTTCCCCTCCGACGTCGTCGAGGCCGTGCTGCGCCACATGAACGACGACCACCGCGACGACAACATCCTCATCGTGCGCGCGTTCGCCGAGCCCTCCGCGACGGAGGCCGCGATGACCGGATTCGACGGCGACGGAGGCGACTGGCGCCTCGCCCGCGCCGACGGCTCGACGGCCGAGGTGCGGATCCCGTGGCCGGGCGGATCGATCGCGGAGCGACCCGCCGTGCGCCGCGAGGTCGTGGCGCTCTACGACGCCGCCTGCGCGCGTCTCGGCGTGGAGCCCAGGCCCCACTGACCGCGCGCCGCTCCGCTTGGCATCAGGTTAGGTGCGCCTTACACTGAGCGCCATGAGCAATGTGACGCCCCTCTCCGCCGCCATCCGCGCCCGATCGCGCGACGCGCACTCCTCGAGCGAGGGCGCCGACTTCATGTCGTCGCTGCTGAAGGGCGAGCGCACGCGCGACGACTACATCTCGCTCGTCGCCCAGCACTACTTCATCTACCGGGCGCTCGAGGGCGCCGCCGGGCGCATGCGCCGCGACCCCGTCGCCTCGCGGTTCATCAGCGACAAGCTCACCCGCCTTCCGGCGCTCGAGGCCGACCTCGCGTTCCTCATCGGAGACGACTGGCGCGACCGCATCGCGCCGCTGCCCGCGACCGCGCGCTACGTCGCCCGGATCGAGCAGGTCGGCGCGACCTGGGCGGGCGGGTTCGTCGCGCACCACTACACGCGCTACCTCGGCGACCTCTCCGGCGGCATCCACATCGGCAAGGTGATCCGGCGCCAGTTCGGCTTCGAGACGAACGGCATCGGGTTCTACCTCTTCGGCGACATCGCCGATCCGGCGGCGTTCAAGGACGTCTACCGCGACGAGCTCGACGCCGCGCCGTGGGACGACGCGGAGAAGGAGCGCGTCATCGACGAGGTGCTCCTCGCCTACCGGTTCAACACCGAGGTGTTCGAGGAGCTCGCGGCCGAACTCGACGCGCGCACCGCCTGAGCCTCAGCGCGCCGACTCGACGAGCGAGAACTCGACCGCGTCGGGCAGGCACCGATCCTCGGAGTGCTCGAACGCGACGCCGTCGTCGCCGCGCGTCGTCCGGCGCACCCGCACGAGCGGGGAGCGGCGGGCGACGTCCAGCAGCTCGGCGTCGACGGGGTCCGCTCCCACCGCTCCGATGCGCAGCTCGGCGTGCGCCACGCGGATCCCGAGCCGCGCCTCCAGCTCGGCCATGACCGAGGGGGTGTCGGGCGGCAGGCTCTCGAGGGTCCCCGCGAGGCGGGGCGGGTAGGTGGTCCGCTCGACGAGCACGGGGCGGTCGTCGAGCGCGCGCAGCCGCTCGACCCGGAACACCGGCGAGCGCAGCGGCACCCCGAGACCGCTCGCCTCGTGCGTCGTCGCCCGCCCGCGGGCCGAGCGGATCATCCGGCCCGACGGCACGTGCCCCGTCGCCCGCGCCCACTGCGCGAACGACATCATGCTGTCGAGGCGCTGAGGCTGGATGCACTCGTGCACGACCCAGCGGGCGCCGACCCGGCTGAGCGTGCCCTCCTCCGCCACGACCGTCTCGAGCGCGTGCCGCGCCGTGCCCCGCGCGACGCCGTGCTCCGCGGCGAGCCCCGTCGCCGTCAGCGCGTCGCCCGACCTCAGCTCGCCGTCGCGGATCCGCCGTGAGATCTCGCGCGCGATGTGCTCGTACCGCGGCACCGTGACGTCTCGGCTCATGAGGCCATCACACGACCGCAAGATGACGCGCCGGTGAACGACGCCGACAGATCGCGGCCCTCTCGCTCTCGTCGTCGGCAGGGATCCGCGGGAATCCGGGCGACGGATCCCCTCCTCTGTCACTGCGCGCCGAATGACAGTCGAGGTCGCCGGAAGTTCTCCTGGGCGAGGGGCGGCGGGGCCGGGCGGCGACCTCGCCGGCGCGAGCATCCTGATCGGCATCGGCGCGCTCGGTCTCGGCGGGCTGACGCTGCTGCTCGCCAGGCGACGCGCGGCACGACGCTGACGCGCGGATCGGGCGCCTCCCTCCCCTGCTCGAGGGGAGGGAGGCGCCCGATCCTGCCGTTTCCGCGCGAACGGCAGTCATCGTCTCCGTCTGTTCGCCCGCCGGAGACGTCATCGGGCCGGGCGGTTCACCGCGCCTGGCTAGCGTCGGGGGTGCTCTCGGGCCGGCTGTCGCGCCCGCGCACTCCCCCACGAAAGGACGCCATGACTCCCCCTCGCACGAGACGAACGGCTCTCACCGGCCTCGGCGGCTTCGCGATCGCGGCCGCCCTCGTCGCCGCGCCCCTCGCCCCCGGCGCCGCGTTCGGCATCGCCCCCGCCGCGGCCGACGTGCAGGCCGGATCGTCGCTCACGGCGAACGGCGACGTCTTCGCCGCGGGCGATACGCTGACCCTCTCCTACGCGACCGACGCGCCGCTCGAGCTCAACTGGATCGGCATCTACCCCGCCGACCGCGAGCCGGGCGACCAGCCCTCGATCGTGTGGCAGTACGCGCCCGACGCGTCGGGCACCGCGGAGTTCGCGCTCGACCTGCCCGCCGGCGACTACGCGGCGTGGTTCCTCGCCGACGACGGCTACGAGCCCCTCGCCGACCCCGTGCTCTTCTCGATCGAGGCCGACGCCGCCGCGCCGCAGCCGGGCGACCCGAACGCCCCCGTCGAGATCTCCCCCATCGAGACGACGCTCGAGACCGACGACGTCATCTCGCGCACGCCCTTCGACGCGGAGGGCGCCGACGGCTGGCAGGTGACGGTCGACGACGAGGCGACCGGCGAGGGATCCGACGCGTACCGCGGCTGGTCGTTCGTCGACCGCGCCTCCTGGACCGCCGACGTCGACCAGATGCGCGGCCGGTTCGGACGCACCGCGGGCGCGTTCGCGGTCGCCGACGCGCAGCAGTTCGGCGACGCGCTCTCGACGACCCTCGAGGGCGCCCCTGTCGACGTGTCGGGCCTCGCCCAGGTGCGGCTCTCGTTCGACAGCCACTACCGTGGCGCTCCGGGGCAGTCCGGATCCGTGTCGGTGCGCTTCGACGACGGCGACGAGCAGGAGCTGCTGCGCCTCGATGCCGAGAGCGTCGACGGCGACGAGGACGTGCGCGAGTTCAACGCCGCGCACGACCTGACGGCCGACGTGCCGGAGGGCGCCGAGACCGCGACCTTCTCGTGGACGTTCGAGGCGTCAGATGCCGCCCGCTACTGGGCGATCGACTCGGTCGCCGTGCATCGCGTGCTGCTCGACGCCGACGAGGCGCCGACGCAGGCCTGGGTCATGAGCGACATCCAGGGGCATCCTCAGGACTGGCAGCACGCCATCGGCGACTACGGCGAGCTCGCCCCCGACGCCGACGCCATGATCATCGTCGGCGACCACGTCAACACCGGCGCCGCGTGGGAGTGGGACGAGATGTACGACGTGATGGCGGCGACCGAGGGCGAGCGCCCGCGCCAGACCATCTCGACGATCGGCAACCACGAGCGCTACGCCCTGGGCGGCTTCGAGGCCAACCGGCAGCGCTTCCTCGACTTCGCCGAGCGCGACCGCGTGTGGGACGAGTACGTCGTCGAGGGCCCCTCGGGCGACGTGCCCGTCATCGCGCTGGGCCAGGAGTTCGCGGGCCCCTCGGACGTGCCGATGAGCGACGCGCAGGTCGAGTTCCTCGAAGAGCGCCTGGCCTACTGGACCGAGCAGGACAAGCAGGTCATGGTGCTCACGCACTTCCCGCTCGGCGACACGGTGTCGGCCTCGTGGATCCCCTGGTACCACGACCACCACATGATGAACGACCGGCTCACGACGATCCTCGGCAACTACCCGAACGCCGTCGTGTTCTCGGGGCACACCCACTACCCGGCGGAGGACGGCGACTGGGCCGTGCAGCGCCGCACCGAGGGCGGACACCCCGACGGCTTCTGGGCCGTGAACACGCTCGCGATGCACGTGGGCTGGCAGGCCGTCGGCGAGGACTCGACCTCGCCCCAGGAGATCACGATCGGCGACGTGAACATGGGCCTCACCGTCGACGCCTACGACGACCGCATGGTCGTGAGGGCGTACGACTTCTTCGACGACGAGCAGCTGCGCGAGGTCACGATCCCCAACCCGCTCGTGGAGTCCGCCGTCGCCCTCGCACCCGAGCCGGAGGAGCCGGGCGAGGACGCGGAGGAGAACGGCGAGGGCACTGAGGAGAGCGGATCCGAGGATCCCGGCGAGGACGCGGGAGCCGAAGACGCCGACGAGAACGCCGAGGCCGGCGCCGAGGACGCAGGAGCCGACGAGTCCGGGGAGGCGGGCGCCGAGGACGCGGGAGAGAGCGCCGCGGACGCGGAGGAGAGCGGATCCGAGGACGCCTCGGACGACAGCACCGCCGAGGCCGGTGCCGAGGATGCCGCCGACGCGGGCGACGGATCCGCCGAAGCCGGCACCGAGGACGCGGGTGCCGAGGCGAGCGACTCCGCCGAGAGCGCCGACCCGGAAGACAGCGCCGCGGGCGCGGAGGGATCCGCGGGCTCGGCCGATGACGCAGGCGACTCGGATGAGTCCGACGACCGCGGCGACCTGCAGGCGACGGGCGGCGACATGACCGGCGCGGTCGTGTGGGGCGGCATCGCCGCGCTCGCGCTCGGCGGCGGCGCGCTGCTGATCGCGGGGCGGCGCACGGCGCGCGGCTGACCCGATCCGACGAGGGCGCATCCTGCGGGGTGCGCCCTCGTCGCGTGCGGGCGGGGCTCTCCCTCGGCCGAGAGATCCCCCGCCGGCGGCCGCGGGACGCGATCCGTCCCGTCGATGCGCGATCTCGCGCCGGCGACGGGCGTGACATCATGACGCCATGTCGTTCCGCACCCCGCCCGCTCCCGTCACCCTGTCCGGCCGCCTCGTCACGCTCGAGCCGCTGAGCCGCGATCACGCGGCGGGCCTCGCCGAGGCCGCCTCGGAGGACGACATCCACGAGCGCGCCTGGTACACGTCGATCCCCCACCCGGACCGCGTGGGCGAGGAGATCGACCGGCGCCTCGAGCTGCTCGAGAAGGGCGAGATGGTGCCGTTCGCGGCGATCGACCGCGCCGGCCGCGTGCTGGGGATGACGAGCTACTACGACCTCGTGCCCGTCGTGCCGCGGCTGCACATCGGGTTCACCTGGAACCGTCCGTCGGCGCACGGCACGGGGACGAACGCCGAGTCCAAGCTCCTGCTGCTGCGCCACGCGTTCGACGAGCTCGGGGCCTACCTCGTCGGGTTCACGACCCAGTGGGTCAACCACCAGTCCCGGGCCGCGATCGAGCGGCTGGGAGCGAAGCAGGACGGCGTGCTGCGCGCCCGCACGCGCTACCGCAACGGCGCCCTGCGCGACAGCGTCGAGTACTCGGTCATCGAGCCCGAGTGGCCCGCCGTGCGCGCGACGCTGGAGGCGCGGCTCGCCCGCCGCTGACGCCCCGGCCCCTCCCGGCTCGGCCGGCTCGACGCACCCTGCTCGCGAGCGGCGCAGACATTCGCGAGTGGCGCAGATATCCACCCGCATATCTGCGCCACTCGCGAGAATGTGCGCCACTCGCGAGAATGTGCGCCACTCGCGAGCAAGGGGCCCGGCACAACGAGCAACGAGACCGGCACAGCGAGGGGGCAGGGGGCCGGAGATCCGCTCCGATGTCTCCTGCGCGCCCGACGGCGAGACTCAGGCGAGGAAGTCGGCGATCAGACCGTTCACGAGCTCCGGGCGCTCGCGGTTCGACCAGTGGCCCGCGCCCTCGATGAGCTCGTAGCGGGCGTCCGGAACGGCGTCTGCCGCGGCACGGGACCGCGCGGGCGGAACGCCCGCGTCCCTGCTCCCCTGGATGATGAGCACGGGGCACCGGATCTCGTGCAGCCGCGGGCGCAGGTCGACCTTCATCCGCCGGAAGCCGATGGATCCGTTCTGCCAGTCGGACGATCCGGATCCGCCGGCGAGCACGTCCGCGTGGTATTCGTCGACGATCGCGTCGAAGTCGTCGACCGGCCCTCCGAAGAGCCCCCGTCGGGCGAACCACGCGCACGCCGCGCGGCTGCGGAACACCCACGACGTCAGCGTGCGGTTCAGGAACCGCGACTTCGCCGTCAGCCAGAGCATCTGGTGCACGACGGGAGGAAAGGAGAGGATGCCAGCGGGCGCCAGCGCGACGACCCTCTCGACCCGCTCGGGATGCTCGATCGCGTATGCGAGGGCGAGCGCGCCGCCCTGCGAGAGGCCGACGAGGGCGACGCGATCCAGCTCGAAGCGATCGAGCACGGTGCTGATGATCCGCAGCATCCGCTCGTGGTCGGCGAGGCCGTCCCACGGCACGGATCCGCCCTGCTTCGGCCAGTCGAGCGCGAACACGCGATGCGATTCGGCAAGCGCCGGGATGGCCCTCCGCCAGCTCAGCGAGATGTTGTCGTTGCCCGCGCCGCTCAGGAGCAGCACGGGGGATCCCTCGTCTCCACGGGTGATCACCCGCAGGGATCCCTCCGGCTGCGGGATCCGGACGGACTCGCCGAGGTCGGCGGCGGGGTCTCTCGTCGGCTTCATGGCCTCGCCCTCGTTCGTCTCGGCGGTCGCGGGGAGCGCGCGTCTCCCTCCGCGACCAGTGTGTTCCGTCCGAAGGCGATGCGCCACCCCGCGGGCCGCTCAGGCGGCACAGCAGGGGCGCGCGAACCGCGTCCGCGGGTCGAGCGCCCGTCGACGCCCCGCCCTCACCAGCCCCGCGTCGGCGTGGGGCCGGGGAGGCGGTCGAGGATGCGGCCGCTGAGCCGCTCGAGCATCTCGGCCTCCCCCGGCTCGAGCGCGTCGGCGAAGAGCTCGCGCACCGCGCGCAGGTGGTCGCCGGTCGCGCCGTGGATCTCGGCGAAGCCCTCGTCGGTGACCTCCACCTCGACGCCCGCGCGCGACGGATCGGAGATGCGGCGGACGAGCCCGCGCTTCTCCATCCGGGTGAGGTGATGCGACAGACGCGAGTACGACCACTGGAGGTGCAGCATCAGGTCCTTCAGCGCCGCCCGACGCCGCGGGAGCGGGGCGACGGAGGAGAGCACGTCGTAGTCCTGCATCGAGAGCTCGCTCGTCACGGCCAGCCGCCGCGCGAGCTGCGCGTCGATCTGCCGTGACATGAGCCGCAGCGCCTTCCAGGCGCGCAGGTCCTGTTCGCCGAGCCGCGTCCGGTCCTCGTCCATGCCGACAGACTACGGTCACTTGACACATCAAGTCAAGGGAGCGATGCTGGGTGCCGCATCCACGTCGCCGAGGGCCGCCACCGGCCCGACGGATCGGAGGAGAGATCATGAACGCCATCTGGGCGCCCGCCGGCACCCCGTCTCCCTGCGGCCCCGGCGTCGCACCGTCCCCCACGGCGACGACACTCGCCCGGCGCATCGCCCGGCGCATCGGATCGCTGCTGCTGCGCTGGGGATGCCGCCCGCAGCGCATGCTGTCGCACGAGGAGATCGAGCGGATCAGGCTGGCCGAGCGGACCCGCGCCGACTACGAGCTCACGACCCTCCGCGCTTGCTTCCCGACGCACACCATGCGATGACGGGGCGGGGTGTCGAGCCGGGCGCGACGACGACAGACCGTCGCCTCGGGGCGAAGGGCCACGCGATCAGGGATCGCTGACGTGCCGTCCGCCGCCCCGTCGACCCCGTACCAGCGAGAGATCACTGCGAGCGGCCTGCTCGCCCCACTCACCCCTCCGAGGCGGGCCCTCGCGCGGCGACCCGGCCCGCGGCTTTCTGGCCGCGGTCGTGAACGTGCAGGGGATCCTGTCCCGCCATTCGGGGCCGAACTCCCACGAGCCGTCGATCGGCGTCGTCAGCTCGGAGAAGCGCCACGGGAGCGTCTTACCCTCGTCGAAGCGCTCCCGCACGAGCCCGGCCGCGAGAAGGGATCCGATGATCTCCGAGAGCGCGTGCGGCCACTCGTAGCTGCGAGTGTGCGCGGTGACGCCCTCGCCCGCGTACGTGGATCCGTCGTTCCAGGTCTGGGCCCGGCCGTTGGCGAAGTAGCGGTACCCCACCACGGGCGCGTCCGCGTTCTCGTCCAGCGCGAGGAGGGCGGGGTGTCCTGGCCCTCCGGCATCGGGGCCGCGTCCCTCTCGTTCATGTCGTGCGCTCCTCGCGGGTCTCGGTCTCATGATGCCGCGGCGAGCGCGCCCGGCCGACGGATGCCGTGCCGTTCTCCGGCGAGAGCCGCCCGGCGGTCGCGAGAACCGCGGATCCCCAGACCAGCCATCCGCCGTAGACGAGCAGGCCGGTCGCGGCCCCGGCGGGATCCCGCGCGACGGCCCACAGCCCGGATGCGCCGAGGGCGACGAGGAGGAAGCCGCCGACGAGAGCGGCGGGGCGCGCCCAGGCGGGGGCCGGGCGGCTCCACCAGCGCGTCGCGACGGCGAGGGCCGGGGCCGCGGCGAGCGAGATCGCGACGGTCGCGAAGAACGTCGCGTCGACGACGCCGACCGTGTCGGGCGGCGCGGCGATGTCGACGCCGAGCGCCCAGAGCACCTTCAGCGCCGGGTAGACGAGCGACGCCGCGACGCCGACGAGCGGCACCCACTCGGGGACCGGGATGCGCGCGTCGCTCCGGGGCCGCAGAGGGCCCGGGACGAACCACAGGCTCGCCAGCGCGACCGCGGCGCCGACCGAGACGAGCGCGGAGACCGGGTCGACCGGGAACGGGATCGCGCCGACGGTCCTCAGCAGGTGCAGCACGAGCAGCGTGCACGCGGTCGGCAGCAGCAGGGCCGTCGCGATCAGCAGCCCGGCGTATCGCGGCCCCGTCGTGCGCGCGAACCGGCCGAACATGACGGCCACGACGACCCCGGCCAGCACGAACCCGCTCGGAGAGCCGTCTGCGACATAGCCCGCGGCCGGATGCAGCAGCGCGACGACGCCGGCCGCGGCGCCGAGGCCGAGCGACGCCCCGCGCAGAAGGGACGCGCGGGTCATCGTGCCGCCGCTTCCTCATGCGAGCGCGTCTCGCGCTCCTCCGCCGCGCCGCGGTGCAGCGCGTACCCCCACGCCGCGAGGGCGAGCATCGGGCCCCAGAGCCAGAACGGGAAGAGCACCGCGGTGAGCGGCACGGCGAGCGCCAGCTCCTGCGTGCGGGCGAGCAGCAGCGAGTCGAGGCCCGCCGTGGTGAAGAGGATCGCGACGATCGACGCGGGGATCACGGCGAACGGCACGGGAACCGGGCGGCCGCCGACGCGCCCGAACCAGCGCGGCAGGCGCTCGCCCCACGGCAGGATGAGCCCGAGCGTCAGGATCCCGCCGGTGAGCATCGCCGCGCCCAGGATCATCCCGGTGGTGAACGCCAGCGTGTCGTCGGCGTAGTCGGCGGGGTCTCCGGCGAGCCGCCACGGGGTCAGCCAGCTCAGCCGCGCCACGACGTACGGCAGCGCACAGCACGCGGCGACGATGGTGATCGGGATCCGGCGCCGGAGCACGAACCGTGCGAAAGGCCCGGGCGCGCGCCGCACCAGCAGGACGCCGATGAGGATCCACACGCCGGAGAGCAGGAGCATCGCCAGCGGCGTCGCGTAGCGCACGGGATCCGCGAGCACCGCGCCCCCGAACTGCCGGTACTGGGCGGTCATCGGCGTCGGGCCGACGAGCAGGAGGACGGCCGCCGCGACGGCGACGAGGGCGACGAGCACCCGCGCGACCCGCGTGCGGGCCGCGATCACGAGGAGCGCGAGGATCCCGAACGGCAGGCCGTGCGCGAGCGTGTACCCGGAGATCGCCAGGCCGTTCAGCCCGATCAGGCCGATCGCGCCGAGCGCGCCGGAGGTCACGGCGATCACGCCCATCGGAGCGGTCGGGCGACGGCCGGAGAACAGCGCGATCAGCCCGATCGCCGATGCGGCGGCGCTGACCGCAGCCTGCAGCAGGACGGCGGCGATCCGGGCGCCGCCCGCGTCGCCGAAGAGGTGATGGATCGGCGCGGGGTTCGGGTCCGCGGCGTATGGGCTGAGCTCCGGGGCGACCAGCCACACGAGGCTCGCGGAGAGCACGACGACGGCGAGCGCCGTTCCGGCCCAGAGCAGCGGACGGATCCGCGCGGCCGTCGGGGAGGAGGTCGTGATGTTCATGCCGCCCACTCTCGCGACCGGGGCGCCGGCGATCATCGCCCTCGGGGGCGAGAGCGGCTCACCCGAACGGGTGGTCTTCGTCGTCGACAGGATGCTCGCCCGGCTGCACGAGACCGTTCTCGTACGCCCAGATCACGACCTGGACCCGGTCGGCGAGGCCGAGCCCCGCGAGCACCGCCTTCACGTGCGTCTTCACCGTGTTGTCGGTGAGGAACAGCGTCGCGCCGATCTCGGCGTTGGACGCCCCGCGCGCGAGCAGCGCGAACACCTCCCGCTCGCGCGGAGTGAGCGCGTCGAGGAGCCCCTCCGGCGGCAGCACCTGCCGACGCACGTGCGCGAGGAGCGACGCCGCGACGCCGCGGCGCGCGGCGCGATCGCCGCATCCCCCGCGGCGACGCGGCACACCGCGTCGCACAGGTCTGCCGGCCGCGTGTCCTTCGTGAGGAAGCCGCTGGCGCCGCCGCGGACGCCCGCGAACACGTACTCGTCGACGTCGAACGTCGTGAGGATCAGCACGCGCGTCGCCGGGCTGACGCGCAGCACCTCCGCGGAGACACGGTGACGGCTCGTCGCCGACGTCACCCGTCGACCTCGGGGATGAGAACGGTGGCGAGGCTGACGCGGCGCTGCCCCTGCCTGCGCTCCTGCAGATAGGGAGTGAGGACCTCCATGAGGTCTGCCTGGAGCTTCTCGAGATCCTGATCGTCGAGGTAGAGCGGGGCGCGCGTGAACCCCAGGAGCCCGCGCGCCTCGTCGGGCGCGTGGTCGAGGATCCGTTCGAAGTCGTTCGAGAGCCCGCCGAGGAACAGGGCGAACGCCGAGCGAAGCCGCACGTCGTCCATGGCCTGGAGCTCGTCCCGCCCCACGTGCGCCATGCGCTCGCCCAGCGCGAGCGTGCGCTCGACGGCGCCGCGGACGCTCCGCTCGTCGACGACGGCGAGCACGTCCGCATCGAGCAGCGCGGCCACGTGCCGGTAGAGCGTGGCCTGCGTGACCTCCGGCAGCGCCTCGCGCAGCTGGGCCGTCGTCATGCGGCGGCCGCCGAGCTGCTGGATGATCTTCAAGCGCACCGGGTGGAGGACGACGTCGGCGATCGGCGTCTCTTCTGCCATGCTCTTCCCCAACCATTCTCATGCTGATAACATTCTCACGACGACACCGGTATTCAACCAGAGGTGAGAACGATGACGCAGACGACCATCGGAGCCCACGGCGTGGACATCCTCTTTCCGGGATGGGAGGCCGCGATGGCCGGCCGGCGCGTCGTCCACGTGCCGACCCACGCGATCCTCTCCGCTCGGGTCGAACCCGGCTGGACCTCCGAGATCCTGGGCATGCGCTCGGGCCTGGTCGTCTCCGGATACCGCAAGCTCGGCACCTTCACCCACCCCTCCGGCGTGCGCCGGCTGGTCTCGATGAAGCGCGGCATGCCGCTGCTCCGGATCCGCACGGTGCGGGACGAGACCGGGTTCGACGAGATCCTGCTCAGCACCGAGGACGCCGACGACATCGCCCGCCGGCTCGACGGAAGCCGCGCACGGTGAGCGCGCCGATCGAGGTCCGGCACCTCGCCAAGCGCTTCGGCGCCGTCGACGCGGTGCGGGACGCGACGTTCGTCGCGTCGCCCGGGCGGGTGACCGGGTTCCTCGGCCCGAACGGCGCGGGGAAGTCGACGACCCTGCGGATGCTGCTCGGCCTGACGCGACCCTCCGGCGGCACGGCGCTCATCCACGGGAGGCCCTATCGGAGCCTCCGCCGGCCGGCCCGCGTCGTGGGCGCGGTGGTCGACATCGCCGGAGCGCACCCGCGGATGACCGCCCGCCAGCACCTGCGCACCTGCAGCGCGCTCTCCGGCCTCTCCCCCGCCTGCGCCGACAGGGCGCTCGAGATGACGGCGTCGGCGGCGTTCGCGGATCGTCGCGTCGGCGCCTTCTCGACCGGGATGCGCCAGCGCCTGTCGCTCGCGACCGCCCTGCTCGGCGATCCGGAGATCCTCGTGCTCGACGAGCCTTCGAACGGCCTGGATCCCGCCGGGGTCGCCTGGCTGAGGGGGTTCCTGCGAGACTTCGCCGCCTCCGGGCGCACCGTCCTGCTCTCCAGCCACCTGCTCGGCGAGGTCGAGCAGGTCGCGGACGACGTCGTGCTCATCGACCGGGGAGCCGTGGTCCAGGCGGGAGCGCTCTCCGAGATCGCCTCGGACGGCGACTCGCTCGAAGACGCATTCCTCCGCGCCACGCGGGAAGGAGCGCGGGGGTGACCCTCGTCCGCGGTGAGATCGCGCGGATGCTCAGCCTCCGCCTCGCCACCTGGACCCTCCTCCTCGCGGCGGGCTGCGGTGCCCTGCTGACCGGCGCCATCGCGCTCATCGGCCCGGAGAACGCGACGCCGCCGCTCCCCGCCCTCGACACCGTCGAGGGCGTCGAGATCGTGCTCGGCCTGCCCTCGGTGCTGCTGTTCGTGCCGGCGCTCATCGGCACCGTCGCCGTCACGTCCGAGTATCGGCACCGCACGATCGGCACGACGTTCCTCGCCGAGCCGAGACGCGGGCGCGTCCTCGGCGCGAAGCTCGTCGTCTACACGATGCTGGGCCTGGCGTATGGGGTCGTCGCCTCGGCCGCCTCCGGGGCGGCGCTGGTCGCCGCGGCGGCCGCGCGCGGCGTCGCGCTGCCCGTCCCCGCCGGGGCGATCATGCTGCCGCTGCTGCAGCTCGCCCTCGCCGCCGCGGTGTACATGGTGATCGGGGTGAGCATCGGGGCGCTCGCCCGCAGCCCGCTCGTGGCGGTCGCCATCGTGCTCGGATACTTCTACCTCCTGGAGTTCCTGCTCATGATGATCCCGGGCGTCAACTCCCTCTACCCCGTCCTCCCGGGCGGCGCGACGGCCTCGCTGACGAGCTTCTCGTTCCTCGCGGACACGATGGCGGAGCAGACGTCCCTCGGCGCCGCCGCGCTCGTGTCGCCGGCGATGGGGGCGGCGATCCTGGTCGCCTATGCGGCGGTCGCCGGGATCCTGGCGGTGGCCGTGCCGCTGCGCCGCGATCTCAGGTGAGGGGCGGGCGCAGGGACGCGCTACCGCTCGCGAGACGACTCCCGGTAGGCGCGCGGAGCGCAGCCGAGCACCTTCCGGAAGTCGGCGGTGAGATGGGCGTGATCCGCGTAGCCGAGCTCGGCGGCGACAGACGCGATGCTCAATGAGGGCTCCTCGCGCAGCCGCTGCGCCGCCTCCTGCAGACGATAGCGGCGGATGATCGCGAGGGGCGCGAGATCGACACGCCGACGCGCCAGGCGCTGCACACCGCGCATCGAGACGCCCAGTCTCTGCGCGAGCTGGTCGACGCGGACGATGGACCGGTCGGACGAGATGATCTCCTCCATCGCGTTGGCCAGCAGCCCGTCCTCATCCGGCGGGACGAGACGCCCGGAGATCCACTCCGCGAACGCGGCGAGCGCGCGATCCCGGCCCGTCATCCCGCCTTCGGACGGCATCGCGGCCGCCCGCATCGCGGTCGCCACCGCGTCATGCAGCTCGGGAGCGGCGAAAGGCACCTCGTCGTCCGCGATCGTGCGCGGGTCGGGCTGGAGGCGGGCGATGCCCGCCGGTCGGAGCAGCGCCCCGACCGCCCATCCTCTTCCGCGCAGATCCCGGTGCGATGCCCCGGTGGTCGGCCCGCTCAGCGTGACTCCTGCCTGCTGGACGACCAGGTTGGAGGCGGGAAACGGCAGCAGCTCCTGCCGCGATGTGCGCCCGGGCGGAAGATCCCACTGCGGCACCCAGAACCAGCGGACCACGGCGCGCAGGTCGTCGCGCGCAGGCTCACGATGAAAGGACGGCAGCCGGGTCGGATAGAGGACGCCACGGCCATCGGTGCGCTCGGCCACTGCGTCCTCCTGTTCACGCGACGTCGTCGCGAATCTTCAAGACGGCGTCTCCGGGGCGTCCATACGCTCCGAGCATGAACGCACAGAGCACACCCCGAACCGGCCTCTCAGGCGCGCACACCACCGATGGCGTCCCGCACGGCTCGACCAGTCTGACCCCGTTCCTGGCGCTCAGCGGCGCCGCGGATGCCATCGGATTCTCCCGTTCGGTCTTCGGGGCCCGGCTGGTCGATGCCACCGAGATCGACGGGGTCGTGGTCCACGCCGAGCTGGACTTCGGACGCGGCAGGATGCAGCTCGGCGAGCCGAGTGCGGCCTACGGACTCGTGCCTGCCCCCGCGGGAGAGGAGGTCTGCTACTCGATCGGCCTGTACTGCGCCGACGTCGACGCGACCGTCGAGCGGGCCGAGGATGCCGGGGCATCCGTTCGCGAGGCGGCGAGCACGTTCGTCTCCGGTGACCGCTTCGCCTCCATCCGCGACCCGTTCGGCGTGCGCTGGACGATCATGTCTCGCGTCGAAGACCTCTCCGAGGCCGAGAGCGCCGAGCGGGCGGCGGCATGGGCCGCGGAACAGGAGCAGGCGAGCGCGCAGTGACGTCGCGCGATCACGGATGCGCGCTCCGGACCGCCCGCCGCGGCACCCTCGCCTGTCTCGCCGCGGCAGCGGGTGACCCGGCTCCTCGCCGTCACACGCGCTCGTACTCCGCGAGCAACACGCCGGAGTCGAAGGCCCGCACGCCCGTGGGCTTCCACGCGGCGGGCGCGTACTCGCGCGCTCCGAACAGGGGGATCCCGCTGCCCAGCGTCACGGGTTGGATCTTCAGCGCGAGCCGGTCGATCTCGTCGGCGAGCGTCGACGCGAGCGCGCCGCCGCCGCACAGCCAGATACCCTCACCCTCCTCCCGCTTCAGGGCGCGGACCGTCTCGACCGGGTCGCCGTCGACGAACTGCACGCCCTCGCTCCCGCTCGGAGCCTCGTGCGTGCGGGTGAAGACGATCTGGCGCAGGTGCTGGTAGGGATCCGGCAGGTCGGGGAGGCCGACCGCGTAGGTGTTCCACCCCATCAGCACGGTGTCGAACGGCCCATCCGCGACGGGGAGGCCCGCCGCCTCGGCCAGCTGCGTCGGGGCGGTGCCGCGATACCGATCCCAGATCGGCCCCGCGTGGTCCCCCTCGACGAGGAATCGGTCGAACTCGTCGTTCGGACCGGCGATGCACCCGTCGAGGCTGACGGCGACAAAGTAGGTGAGCTCTCGCATCATCTCTCCAATCACAACAGGTGAAGTGGTTCGAAACTACAACAGGTGCCGTGGTTTCGCTAGCCTCCTGTCATGGTCAGGAACGATTCGCGCCGCAACGCGCTGGCCGACGCCGGCATCGCCGTGCTCGCGCGCGAGGGAGCCCGGGGGCTCACCCATCGCGCCGTCGACGCGGAGGCGGGGGTGCCGACGGGCACGACGTCGAACTACTTCCGCAGCCGCGACGCCCTGCTCACGGGGCTCGTCGAGCGGATCGGCGCGCGCCTCGGGCCGACGCCGCAGGACCTGGCCCGGCGCGCCGAGCAGCAGCCCGGCCGCGACCTGTTCGCCGACTACATGCGCGACATCGTCCGACGCCTCTCCGCGGAGCCCGACGCCACCCGGGCCCTCTTCGAGCTGCGGCTCGACTCCGCCCGCCGCCCCGAGCTCCGCGCGCTGCTCGAGCCGTGGCTGCGCGCCGCCTTCGACGGCGATCTCGCCTTCAACCAGGCCGCCGGACTGCCCGGCGGGCGCCGGGAGATCGCGCTGTTCCACTACGCGATCGAGGGGCTGCTCTTCGACCGCCTGACCACGTCGATCGCCCCCGACATCCCGACCGACGAGGTGGTCGACGCCCTCGTCGCCGGCCTGCTGCCGGAGGAGTGAGGGCAGGGGCGGCCACTCCCCCTCCGAAGGACAGGAACGCGGCACCCCCTCAGTTCGATGCCCTTCAGCATCGACCGGAAGACACGAAAGAGGCCCGGGCCTGCAGGAATCTGCAGGCCCGGGCCTCTCATCGAGACGTCAGCGACTCAGAAGTCCCAGTCGTCGTCCTCTGTGGCCTCGGCCTTGCCGATGACGTAGCTGGAGCCGGATCCCGAGAAGAAGTCGTGGTTCTCGTCGGCGTTCGGCGACAGCGACGACAGGATCGCCGGGTTCACGTCGGTGACGCTGGCGGGGAACATCGCCTCATAGCCCAGGTTCATGAGGGCCTTGTTGGCGTTGTAGTGCAGGAACTTCTTGACGTCCTCGGTGAGGCCGACGGCGTCGTAGAGGTCCTGCGTGTACTGCACCTCGTTGTCGTAGAGCTCGTAGAGCAGCGAGAACGTGTAGTCCTTCAGCTCGTCGCGCTTCGCCTGGTCGACGAGCTCGAGCCCCTTCTGGAACTTGTAGCCGATGTAGTACCCGTGCACGGCCTCGTCGCGGATGATGAGGCGGATGAGGTCGGCCGTGTTCGTCAGCTTCGCGTGGCTCGACCAGTACATCGGCAGGTAGAAGCCCGAGTAGAACAGGAAGCTCTCGAGCAGCGTCGAGGCCACCTTGCGCTTCAGCGGGTCGTCGCCGCGGTAGTAGTCCATGATGATCCGCGCCTTCTTCTGCAGGCTCTCGTTCTCGAGAGACCAGCGGAAGGCGGCATCGATCTCGGGCGTCGAGCTCAGCGTCGAGAAGATCGACGAGTAGCTCTTCGCGTGCACCGACTCCATGAAGGCGATGTTCGTGTACACCGCCTCCTCGTGCGGGGTGAGCGCGTCGGGGATGAGCGACACGGCGCCCACGGTTCCCTGGATCGTGTCGAGCAGGGTCAGGCCCGTGAACACGCGCATCGTGAGCGTCTGCTCGTCGGGCGTCAGCGTGTTCCACGACTGGATGTCGTTCGACAGCGGCACCTTCTCGGGCAGCCAGAAGTTGCTCGTGAGGCGGTTCCACACCTCGACGTCCTTGTCGTCGTCGATGCGGTTCCAGTTGATGGCCTGGACGTGATCCAGGAGCTGCAGCTTCTCAGTCATCGCTTTCCTTCATGAAATCCCTGTCCAACCGGTCAGAGCGTGCAGCTGACGCAGCCCTCGACCTCGGTGCCCTCGAGCGCCATCTGGCGCAGGCGGATGTAGTAGATCGTCTTGATGCCCTTGCGCCACGCGTAGATCTGCGCGCGGTTGATGTCGCGCGTCGTCGCCGTGTCGGGGAAGAAGAGCGTCAGCGACAGCCCCTGGTCGACGTGCTGGGTCGCGGCGGCGTACGTGTCGATGACCTTCTCGTAGCCGATCTCGTACGCGTCCTGGTAGTACTCCAGGTTGTCGTTCGACATGAACGGCGCCGGGTAGTAGACGCGGCCGAGCTTGCCCTCCTTGCGGATCTCGATCTTCGACGCGATCGGGTGGATCGAACTCGTCGAGTTGTTGATGTACGAGATGGATCCGGTGGGCGGCACCGCCTGCAGGTTCTGGTTGTACAGGCCGTGCTCCTGGACCTCGGCCTTCAGCGCGGCCCAGTCGTCCTGCGTCGGGATGCGGTGCTCCGCGAACAGCTCGCGGACGCGCGCGGTCTTCGGCGCCCACTCCTGGTCGGTGTACTTGTCGAAGAACTCCCCCGACGCGTACGCCGAGTCGGCGAAGCCCTCGAACGTCTCGCCGCGCTCCTTCGCGATCTCGTTCGACGCGCGCAGCGCGTGGAAGAGCACCGTGTAGAAGTAGATGTTCGTGAAGTCGATGCCCTCTTCTGAGCCGTAGAAGATGCGCTCGCGCGACAGGTAGCCGTGCAGGTTCATCTGCCCGAGGCCGATCGCGTGCGACTTGTCGTTGCCGTCCTCGACGGAGCGCACCGACGAGATGTGGCTCTGGTCGCTCACCGCGGTGAGCGCGCGGATCGACGTCTCGACCGTGCGGCCGAAGTCGGGCGAGTCCATCGCGAGGGCGATGTTCAGCGAGCCGAGGTTGCAGCTGATGTCCTTGCCGATCTGGTCGTACGACAGGTCGACGTTGAGCGTGGTCGGGGTGTTGACCTGCAGGATCTCGCTGCAGAGGTTCGACATGTTGATCCGGCCCTTGATGGGGTTGGCCCGGTTCACCGTGTCCTCGAACATGACGTACGGGTAGCCCGACTCGAACTGGATCTCGGCGAGCGTCTGGAAGAACTTGCGCGCGTTGATCTTCGTCTTCTTGATGCGCGGGTCGTCGACCATCTCGCGGTACTTCTCGGTGACGGAGATGTCGCCGAAGGGCAGACCGTAGACGCGCTCGACGTCGTACGGCGAGAACAGGTACATGTCCTCGTCGTTCTTCGCGAGCTCGAAGGTGATGTCGGGGATCACGACGCCCAGCGACAGCGTCTTGATGCGGATCTTCTCGTCGGCGTTCTCGCGCTTCGTGTCGAGGAACCGCATGATGTCGGGGTGGTGCGCCGAGAGGTACACGGCGCCCGCGCCCTGGCGCGCGCCGAGCTGGTTCGCGTAGCTGAACGAGTCCTCGAGCAGCTTCATGACGGGCAGGATGCCGCTCGACTGGTTCTCGATCTGCTTGATCGGGGCGCCCGCCTCGCGGATGTTCGACAGCAGCAGCGCCACGCCGCCGCCGCGCTTCGACAGCTGCAGCGCCGAGTTGATGCCGCGCGCGATCGACTCCATGTTGTCCTCGATGCGCAGCAGGAAGCAGCTGACGAGCTCGCCGCGCTGCGCCTTGCCGGCGTTGAGGAACGTCGGCGTCGCCGGCTGGAAGCGCCCGGAGAGGATCTCGTCGACGATCTTCCAGGCGAGGTCCTCGTCGCCGTCGGCGAGCGCGAGGCCCGTCATGACGACGCGGTCCTCGAAGCGCTCGAGGTAGCGCTTGCCGTCGAACGTCTTGAGCGTGTAGCTCGTGTAGTACTTGAACGCGCCGAGGAAGGTCTCGAAGCGGAACTTCTTGCCGTAGGCGAAGTCGTTGAGGCGCTCGATGAACGAGAAGTCGTACTTCTCGATGACGGCGCCCTCGTAGTACTCCTTCTCGACGAGGTAGTCGAGGCGCTCGCGCAGCGAGTGGAAGAAGACCGTGTTCTGGTTGACGTGCTGCAGGAAGTACTCGCGCGCCGCCCGCTTGTCGGCGTCGAACTGGATGTTGCCGTCGGCGTCATACAGGTTCAGCATCGCGTTGAGGGCGTGATAATCGAGGCCCTCGAACGCGGGGTTGTGCTTGAAATCCTGCTGCGTCGTCACTGCTGCTTCCACCATGCGTCCAATCCGTGGCTCACACGCGCCACGTCGTCAGGAGTGCCGAACAGTTCCACCCGATCCAAGTGCGGCACCCTGCACTTGCGGCTGATGATGTCTCCGGCCAGGCAGTAGGCCTCGCCGAAGTTGGTGTTTCCGGTGGAGATGACCCCGCGGATCCCTCTCCTGTTGCGTTCGTCGTTGAGGAAGCGGATGACCTGCTTGGGCACCGCCCCCTGCCCGTTGCCTCCGCCGTAGGTCGGGACGACGAGCACGTACGGCTCGTCGATCTCGAGCGGCTCGTCCTGACGGCGCAGCGGGATCCGCGCGGAGCGGACCCCCGATGCGCGCTCGAGCTTCTCGACGAAGCGCGCCGTGTTGCCGGACACGCTCGAGAAGAAGACGACGAGAGGCTCCTGCCCGTCTGCGCGCATCGGCCCCGCCGAAGCGGAGCCGATGGCGGGAGGCGAGACGGATGCGGCGACAGCGGACATGCGCTTCCTCCCTGGGTCGGGGCGCGTCAGAGGCGCGTCACGCGATGCGAGCGGCGAGCTCGTCGATCTTGTCTGGGCGGAAGCCCGACCAGTGGTCCTCGTCGGCGATGACGACGGGGGCCTGCATGTAGCCGAGCGACTTGACCTGCTCGAGCGCCGCGGCGTCCTCCGAGAGGTCGGTGACCTGGTACTCGATGCCCTTCGCGTCGAGCGCTCGGTACGTCGCGTTGCACTGCACGCACGACGGCTTGCTGTAGACCGTGATCGCCATCATTTCCCTCCGGACCTGTGTGTTCTTCCGGCATCATCCGCCGGGACTTCAATACTACATATGGGACCGCGATCCGGGGTCAACCACAAGGACTAGTAGTTGCATCCGTGTAATTCTGCTCAGTTCTCCACCGCGCATCCACACCTCTCCCCACGCGTCATCCACAGGGTCGACCGGCGCGCAGGACGGCGTGTCCCGCGTGAAATCAGCCCGCGACGAGCCGGCGCTCAGGGTTCTCCACAGCCCGGTCCGCTGAGCACTCTGCACAGCCTGACGACGCGCCCTCGGCGTGTCGCGATCGACCGCCGGCGTGTCCTCCCGCGCACCTAGGCTGACCCCATGAGCGCCGCATTCGATCCCGCCCTGCACCTCCCCGACGCGCTTCTCGAGCGGATCCGCTCGCGCGCCGCGCACGTGGACGCCGACAACGTCTTCCCGGAGGACGACCTCGCGGATCTCGCAGGCGCCGGCTATCTGCGGATCCTCGTTCCGGAGGATCTCGGCGGAGCGGGGCTCTCGCTGGCTCAGGCCTCGACGCTGCAGCGCCGCCTCGCCGGCGCCGCGCCCGCGACGGCCCTCGCCGTGAACATGCATCTCGTGTGGACCGCCGTCGCGAAGATCCTCGCCGATCGGGGCTCCGACGAGCTCGCGTTCGTGCAGCGCGGGGCCGCGGCAGGCGAGGTCTACGCGTTCGGCATCAGCGAGGGCGGCAACGACCTCGTGCTGTTCGGCAGCGACACGACGGCCGAGCCCCTCGCCGGCGGCGCCTACGCGTTCACGGGCACCAAGATCTTCACCTCCCTCGCGCCCGTGTGGACCTCGCTCGGCGTGCACGGGTTCGATTCCGCGTCCGGGCGGCTCGTCTACGCGTTCGTCGGCCGCGAGGGCACCGCCACGCGGGACGACTGGGACACGCTGGGCATGCGCGGCACGCAGAGCCGCACGACCGAGCTGCGCGGCGCCGCCGCGTCCGCCGCGCACGTCGTCGCCCGGATCGACCCCGCGGACGGCCCCGCGCCGATCCAGTTCGCGATCTTCGCGGCGTTCGAGCTGCTCGTCGCGTCGGTGTACGCGGGCCTCGCCGAGCGCGCGGTCGAGGTCGCGGCTCTCGCGCTGACCTCGCGGACGTCGAAGGCCACGGGGCGGACGCGCAGCGACGACCCCGTGGCGCGCGCCCGCGTCGGCGAGATCTCGATCGCCGCCGACGGCATCGGCCTGCAGCTCGACGCCCTCGCCCGCGACCTCGACGAGCGCGTCGACCACGGCGGGCGCTGGTTCACCCTGCTGTCGGGAGCGAAGCACCGCGCCGTGGAGACCGCGCAGCGCGTCGTCGACGAGGCGCTCGTCGCCGCGGGCGGATCCGCGTTCCGCAGCGGACACGAGCTCTCGCGCCTCGCCCGCGACGTGCGCGCGGGCGTCTTCCACCCCTCCTCCCCCGACTCGGCGCGCGAGACCGCGGCGACCTTCCGCCTCGGGGCTCCGGGGGCGTAGCCGAGCGCGGGCGCTCCGCCCCGCGTCACCTCTCGTTCACCCGATGCTGTTGACCCGTTCACGCGGGACCTCTACCGTGCCTGACAGCGATGTCAGATCCTGCACGACGAGAATCACGGAGACAGCATGCAGACCCGCTCACCCCGCACCACACCTCCGCGCCGCCGGCGCCGGGCGCCCCTCGCCATCGGCCTCTCCCTCGTGCTCGCCGCGTCGTCGGCCGTCGCCGCCCCCGCGGCGAGCGCCGACGAGACGTCCGCGCTCTCGGCGTTCGACGCGGTGGATCCGTTCATCGGCACCGAGATGAACGACGCCAACGACGGCAGGGGCAACGACCACTACGGCAACACCTTCCCCGGGGCGGCGCTGCCGTTCGGGATGGTGCAGTCGAGCCCGACGACGTACGAGACCTCCACGGGAGAGCAGTTCGGCGGCTACGAATACCAGGCCGACCAGATCCGCGGCTTCGGCATGACGCGGCTCTCGGGCACCGGCTGCCGCTCCAACTACGGCGGCTACGACTTCCCCGTCATCCCCTTCACCGGGGAACTCGCCGACGGCGCCCTGCCCGTCAGCCCGGCCGACGACATCGACGCCTACTTCCTCGACTTCTCGCACGACGACGAGGTCGCCGAGCCCGGCTACTACGCCGTCGGCCTCGACGCCGTACGTGCCGAGCTGACCAGCACGCTCCGCACCGCGGTGAGCCGCTACTCCTTCGACGGCGAGGCCACGCTGCTGTTCGACGCGGCCGGATCCAACAACGAGGTGCGCGACGCGGAGATCGCCTTCGACGCGGCCACGGGCGAGCTGTCCGGCAGCGTGACCGCGGGCATCGTCTGCAACGGCGGCGAGCCCTACACCGTGCACTTCTCGGCGACGTTCGACCAGCCCGTCGAGTCGCACGGCGTCTGGACGCCCGATGGCATCGACGCCGGGGGATCCGAGGCGACCGCCGGATCCGATCACGGCGCGGGCGCCTGGCTCACGTTCGCCGACGGCGCGGACGTCACGGCCACGGTGGGCCTGAGCTACGTCTCCGTCGACGGCGCACGCGCCAACGCGGCGGCCGAGGCGGGCGACGCCGGGTTCGACGAGGTGCGCGCCGAGGCGCGCGCGGCCTGGGAGGAGGCGCTCGGCACGATCGACGCCTCCGGCGGCGACGACCGAGCCCGCATCACCCTCTACACGGCGCTCTACCACGCCCTGCTGCACCCGAACGTGTTCCAGGACGCCGACGGCGCCTACATCGGATACGACGGCGAGCCCCACCGCGTCGAGGACGGCCGCGACCTGTACGTGAACTTCTCGGGATGGGACACCTATCGCGGGCAGGCGCAGCTCGTCGCGATGCTCTTCCCCGAGCGCGCGAGCGACATCAACCAGTCGATCGTCGACATGGTGGAGCAGTCGGGCCGCTGGACGAGCTGGCCGACGTACAACCGCGTGCAGACCAAGATGAGCGGCGACTCGCTGCAGACGATCGTGGCCGCCGCCGACGACTTCGGGGCGACGGACTACGACCGCGAGACGGCCCTCCGGACGATGGTCGAGACCCAGTCGCTCCCCATGACCGACTCGGCGCGCTCCGACGCGGTGCAGTACGGGATCCTCGGCTGGATCGACGGCGACAAGGAGGGCGCCGCCACGTCGCGCACGCTCGAGTACACGACGAACGACTTCTCCATCGCGCAGCTCGCGCAGCGTCTCGGCGACGACGAGGCGTTCGAGGCGTTCTCGGTGCGGTCGCAGAACTGGAAGAACGTGTTCAACCACGAGCGTCAGCACATCGACGCGCGCAACCGCCACGGGTTCATGGACACCTCGCTCACGACGCAGGGCGCGCAGTTCGAGCAGTCGACGGGCCTGCAGTACGGGTTCAACGCGTCGCACAACATGGCCGACCTCATCGCGGCCCGCGGCGGCGTCGAGGCGTCGACCGAGCAGCTCGACGACATCCTGCGCGACCTCGACGGGGGCGCGTTCAGCGACACCGCCTACCTCGCGAACCAGCCCAGCTTCGGCCTCCCGTGGGTCTACAACTGGCTGCAGGCGCCGCACAAGACGACCGACACCCTCTACCGCGCGGCCGACGAGCTGTTCACGACCGCCCCCGACGGCCTGGCAGGCAACGACGACCTCGGATCCCTCAGCGCCTGGTACGTGTGGGCGAACCTCGGGCTGATGCCCGCCATCTGGGGGACGGCCGACCTGCTCGTCTCCGCCCCGATGTTCGCGCACATCGACATCCGGCCCGTCGGCGCCGACCGCGCGATCGAGATCGATGCGCCGGGCGCCGGCCCGGATCAGCGCTACACCACCGGCCTCACGGTGAACGGCGAGGCGCAGACCGCGTCGTGGCTGCCGCCGGAGTTCGTGCGCGAGGGCGGGTCCCTCGCGTTCGCGATGTCGGCCGAGCCCGGATCCTGGGGAACCGGGGAGGACGACGTGCCGCCCTCGTACCGCGAGGGCTCCGATGCGCGCAACTCGGTCGGCATCACCGACGACGGCGCCGTCGACATGGGCGGGCTCGACATCGGCGGCACCGGCCTGTCGCGCGAGGACCTGGCCGACGCGGGCGCCACGGGCGGCGCCGAGATCCCCCTCGGCGACACGGGGCTCGCGTTCACCTGGCCCGAGACGGCGCCCGGAGAGCCGGACCACTGGATCCCCCGGGGTCAGGTCATCGAGATGGGCGACGTCGCCGCGTCGGGCATCTCGTTCCTCGGCCTCGCGACCAACGGCCCCTCCCGCGGCGTCGCCGTCGTCACCTACTCCGACGGCACGACGCAGGACGTCGAGGTGCGCCTGACCGACTGGACGCCGGGCGACAACGCCCTCGAGCCCGGGAACGCGCGCGTGCTGGAGCTCACGAAGCGCAACACGATCAGCGGCGGATCCGACGGCACGGCGCCCACCGTCTTCGGCACGGCCGTCGAGCCGCTCGACCCGGCGAAGACCGTGCGCAGCGTCACCCTGCCGGAGCAGACGGACCGCGGCATCATGCACGTGTTCGACGTCGCGCTGCTCCCCGCCGAGGACGAGGGCGGCGGGGACGACGAGACGGGCTCGGAGGACGAGGCCGGGTCTGAGGACGAGACCGGTGCGGACGACGGCGGCGCCGAGGGATCCGAGGATCAGCCGGGCACCGACGACGAGTCCGGCGCGGAGGACGCAGACGCGGCGGCGGACGAGGCCGGCACGGACGACGCATCCGCGGACGAGAGCGCGGAAGCCGGCACGGAGGACGGATCCGACGCCGACGACGCGAGCACGGAGAACCCCGGCACCGAGGAGGACGAGAGCACCGCCGACGCCGGCGCGGGAGGCACGGAGGACCCGGCCGAGGGATCCGACGCCGACGGCGAGCAGGGCACGGAGGACGCCCCGGGCGCCGAGTCCGGAAGCACGGACGGTTCCGAGGCGGATGCCGGCGAGGGATCCGGGGCGAACGGCGAGGACGGCGACGATCTCGCCCCCACGGGCGGCTCTCCCGCCGTCCCCTGGCTGCTGGGCGCGCTGATGCTGCTGCTCGGCGCGGGCATCGTCACCGGGCGGCGCCGAGCGCGCGCCTGAGAACGCGACCCTCCGCGGAAGGCGCCGGCTCCCCTCGCGGAGCCGGCGCCTTCCGTCATGTTCCGAGGGGCGGCGACGGATCCAGGATTGCGCTATCCACATCACGGGTTTACGCTCACCATGTAGTTCTCCGGCGTTCGAACCTCAAGGACGAGATCCATGGCCGATTGGCAGATCCTCACGGTCACGGCGGTCGCGATCATCGCGATCGTCGTGATGATCATCACCCTCCGCATCAACCCGGTGCTCGCGCTCGTGATCGGCGCGGCCGGGCTCGGGCTCATGTCCGGCCTCGGCGTGACCGACACGGTCGACACCGTCATGCACGGCTTCGGCGACATCATGTTCGAGGTCGGCCTGCTCATCGGATGGGGCGTGCTCATGGGAGCCCTCCTCAACGAGATGGGCGCGATCCAGCGGCTCGTCGGCGGACTGCTGCGCATCTTCGGCAAGCGCGGCGTCCCCTACGCGATGGGCCTGACCATCGGCACCGCGCTGCAGTCGATCTTCCTCGACGTGCTGCTCGTGATGAGCGCTCCCCTCGCCCGCCGCATCGCGCCGAGCCTCGGCAGGAACGGGGTCGGCAAGATGTCCGCGGCGATGGCGATCAGCCTCGAGTGCGGCATCGTCCTCATGGTGCCCGGCGTCGCCGCGGTCTCGCTCGCCGGCCTCCTCAAGGTGCCCCTCGGGATCATGCTGATCTGCGGGCTCCTCGTGATCATCCCGACGATCGTCGTGTCGATCCTCATCATGAACGTCCTGTTCGACCGCGGCCTCTGGAACCCCGAGCGCGACGAGCAGCCGCGAGACGAGACCGCGGAGGACGAGCAGCCCGTCACCAAACCCGCGGAGCCCCAGGGCCCGCTGCCCGTCTCCACGAGCACGGGAGGCATGAGCACGCTCACGAAGGTCGGCCTCGGCCCGCGCACGCGCCGTCACGGCGGGGCGGACGGCGAGACCCCGCTGATGCTCGCCTTCTCGCCGATGCTGCTCTCCCTCGTGCTCATCGCCGGCGGCGCCTTCCTCGAGATGGCCGGCATCTCCAGCCCCGTCGTGGAGTTCGTCTCCGCTCCCGTCATCGCGCTGCTGATCGGCCTGCTCGCCACGACCCTCATCGCGCGGGCCACGATCGGCGGCACCCGCGTCGAGAAGGCGATCGCCACCGGCTTCCGGGAGTCGGGCCAGATCCTCCTGCTCACGGGCGCGGGCGGATCCCTCGCCGCCATCGTCGGCACCTCCGGCATGGGCGACCTGCTCGGCAAGTACTTCACCGCGTCGAGCGTGGCGCCGCTGCTGATCGTGTGGGCCGTCGCCGCCGTGCTGCACGTCGCCGTCGGATCCGTGTCGATCTCCGCCATCACGGCGGCCGGCATCCTCGCCCCGGTCGCGGGCCAGATCGGCCTCAACCCCGTGCTCATCGCCCTCGCCGCCGGCGCCGGCTCGCTGTTCCTCGTGCACGTGACGTCGAACACCTTCTGGCTGCTGCAGTCGATGCTCGGGCAGACCACCCGCGGCACGCTGAAGACATGCTCGCTCGGCGTCTCCGTCGCGAGCGTCGTGGCGCTCGGCTTCACGCTCGTGCTCAGCCTCTTCCTCTGACGCCGACCTCCCGGATACGTAAGGATCATCCCCATGAACGACTCCGCGAACGATCGCGGCCGCCTCCCCCTCGCCGGCGTGCGGGTGCTCGAGCTCGGCAACTACATCGCCGCGCCGACGGCCGGCCGGATGCTCGCCGACTTCGGCGCCGAGGTCGTCAAGGTCGAGCGGCCGGACACGGGCGACGAGCTGCGCAACTGGCGCCTGCACCGCGGGACGACGTCGATGCTGTACCGCACCGTCAACCGGGGCAAGAAATCCGTCGTCCTCGATCTCCGATCCGACGACGGCCGCGCGGCGGCGCTCGAGCTGGCCCGCCGCTCGGACGTGCTCATCGAGAACTTCCGCCCCGGCACGCTCGAACGGTGGGGCATCGGGCCCGACGTGCTGAAGGAGGCCAACCCCGACCTCGTCCTCGTGCGCATCTCGGCCTTCGGGCAGACGGGGCCGATGTCCGCGCGCCCGGGGTTCGCCGCGGTCGCGGAGGCGTACGGCGGGTTCCGCGAGCTCGTGGGGGATCCGGACCGCCCTCCCGTGCGCGTGGGGGTGTCGATCGGCGACTCGATCGCGGGGATGCAGGCGGCGTTCGGCGCGTGCATGATGCTCTTCGACCGCGAGCGCCGGCGCGGCGCGGATCTGCCGCGCACGGTCGATGTCGCGCTCAACGAGGCGATGCTGTCGGTCATGGAGTCGCTCATCCCCGACTACTCGGCCTTCGGCGACCTGCGCACCCGCACGGGCGGCCGCATGCAGGGCATCGCCCCGTCGAACGCGTACGTCTGCCGGGGCGGGAAGTCGGTCGTCATCGCCGGCAACGGCGACGGCATCTTCCGCCGGTACATGGAGGCGATCGGGCGGCCCGACCTGGGATCCGATCCCGACCTGCAGACGAACGCCGGCCGATGGGCGCGCCGCGACGAGCTGGACGAGGCGATCGGCGCCTGGTGCGCCGAGCGCTCGGTGGAGGAGGCCCTCGAGGCGCTCGACGACGCGGGCGTGCCCGCCGGCCCGATCTACACGGCGGAGGACCTCGTCGCCGACGAGCAGCTCGCCGCGCGCAACATGGTGCAGCGCCTCGACGTGTCGACCGGGGAGGAGACGATCGAGCAGGTCGCCTTCCCCGGCATCACGCCGGTGATCGACGGCGCCTCGCTGCCCATCGACCGCCTCGGCCCCGATCTCGGCGAGCACACCCGGGAGGTCCTCGCGGAGACGGGGCTGGATCAGGAGACGATCGACCGCATCACGGGAGGTGCGACAGCATGACCACGACCACCGGAACCGCGCGCGTGCGCGACGTGACCCTGCGCGACGGGCTCCAGCTCACGGGCGGCCTCATGCCGACCGACGAGAAGGTGCGCCTCGTGCGGGAGCTGCTCGATCTCGGGATCTCCGACATCGAGATCGGCTCGATGGCCCGCCCCGATCTCGTGCCCCCGATGGCGAACACCCTCGAGGTGGTCGAGGCGCTGGAGCCCGACGAGCTCGCCCGGTGCTGGGTGTGGGTCGCGACGCCCCGGGGCGTCGAGAGGGCCGCGAGCGCGGGGGTGACCCGCATGCAGTACTGCCTATCGGTCTCCGACGCCCACAACCGCGCCAACATCGGCCGCTCGACGGAGGACTCCATGGCCGCCCTCCCCCGTGCGCTCGACATCGCGGGCGAGGCGGGGGCGGAGCTGCAGCTGTGCCTCGCGACGAGCTTCACCTGCCCGTTCGACGGCGCCGTGGATCCGGAGCGCACGCTCGCGCTCGTGCGCGACCCCCGGGCGGAGCGCTGCTCCGACACCGTCATCTGCGACACGCTCGGCCAGGCGGATCCCGCCCAGGTCGCGTACCTCGTGGGCGAGACGGCGCGGATCCGCCCCGAGCACGAGGTCGTGTTCCACGGTCACGACACGTGGGGCATGGGGGTCGCGAACGCGCTCGCGGCCGTCGGCGCCGGGGCGACGGTTCTCGACGGCGCGCTCGGCGGGCTCGGCGGCTGCCCGTTCGCGCCGGGGGCCGCCGGCAACACGTCGACGGAGGATCTCCTGTTCGCACTGAAGCCCGCGGGGATGACGCCCGAGCGCTTCGCGACGTTCGTGCGCCTCGGCGAGCGCGTCACGTCCTCGCTCGGCGAGGAGAGCACCTCGCGCGCCGCGAAGGGCGCGCGATCGACCGCCCGCGCGTTCGACTGGGTGATCGCGGACTGATCGGACCGGCCGTCATCCCTCGTCGGGGTGGCGGCCGCCGAGGGTGCGGGTGAGGTGCTCGGCGCGCTCGAGCACGTACGGCGCCCACTCCCGGCCCGTCTCCTCGGGGATCCGCGACGAGGGGCCCATCACGGTCAGCGCGCCGAACAGCTCGCCCTGCGGGCCGAAGACGGGGGCGGAGAGCCCGATGGCGCCCGTCTGCCGCTCCCCCGCCGTGATGGCGATCCCCGCGACGAGCGTCTCCCGGACGACGCGCTCGAGCTCCGCGCGGTCGACGATCGTGTCGGGCGTCAGCGGCTCGAGCCCCGCGGCGAGGATGCGGTCGAGGAGGCCCGGCGTCCAGGCGAGGATCACGCGCCCTGCCGACCCGGCGTGGAGGGGCAGGATCTGCCCCACCCGCATGGCGCGGCGCACCATCTCCCGCGTCTCGGCGAGGGCGACGCAGACGCGATACCCCTGGGACTCGCGGAACACCGCGACGGTCTCGCCGAGCCGGTCGCGCATCTCCTCGAGGACGGGCCGCACGATGTCGACCGCCTCGAGCCCCTGCATCGCGGGCGCCGCCCAGTGCAGCATGCGCACGCCGATGCGGTAGCCGTCGCGCGTGCGATCGAGGAACCCCTGGTCGACGAGGTTCGCCACGAGCCGCTGCGCCGTCGACTGCGGAAGCCCGGTGCTCTGGCGGATCTCCGCGAGGGTCAGCTCCGGCCGCGCCTGCGTGAACGCGTTCAGGATCCCGGTGATCTTCGTGAGGACGAGCAGGTTCTGGCCGCTCGGCTGCGCTTCCGACATGCCTCCATCTTCTCGCGGGACGGGCTCAGTACGGCTGCACCCCGTCGCGTTCCGGCTCCTCGCCGAGGGCGAAGGCGCGGCCCGTGATCTGGTCGGCGGTGATGCGCACGTAGTTGCGCTTCAGCGTCGGGACGGCCGGCGTCAGCGGCAGGCGGTCGGCGGCCTCGATCTCGTCCGAGGCGTCGATGCGATGCGCCCTGCCGCGCACGATGACGCTCCACGCGCCGTCCGCGCCGAACTCGTCGGATTCGAACAGCACCTGCTCGTTCACCGTCAGCTCGAGCAGCTTGCTGCCCTCCGCCGTGCGGAAGACGATCGATTCGCCGTCCACGACGAACGTCACGGGGAAGATGTCGACGACATCGCCGACGCGCGTGACGAGACGTCCGAGCGTCTGGGTGGACAGACGCTCCCAGCACTCGGATTCCGCCAGGGACACCACGGGGTTCTTCACGTCGTCCATACCCCATGGTCTCGCCGATCCCGGCCGCGGGCAATGGGGAGGCGCCGCGCGGAGCGCCCACGCGCGAGACGCCGAACGCCCCGCACGGGGCGGGGCGTTCGGCGACTGTCTCAACTCAGTGTGGACCCAGGGGGATTCGAACCCCCGACCTCTTCATTGCGAACGAAGCGCGCTACCAACTGCGCCATGGGCCCTTGCAACTCGAAAGACATTACCAGAGCGTCGCGCGTCACCAGAAATCGGGGGCCGGAATCGCGTCGCGCGGGCGTGTCATCCCGCGGCACGGCGGGCGAGCAGCTCGCGCACGTGGCGCTCGATCGCGTCGTCGTCGACGTACCCCATCGCGGAGAAGCCGCTCTCGGCACCCTCCGCCGCGGGCGCCTGCTTCGGTCGCGCCGTCTCGATCGGCACGGGCGCCGAGGCCGCCTGCTCGCGCTCGAGCTGCACGCGGGCGCCCTCCTCCCGCGCGAGCTGACGCAGCCGCTCCTGAGCCGTCGCGCCCGCGATCTCCTCGGAGGCGCGGGATCCCGACATCGCCGTGAGCGGAGCCGGGAGACGACGCGGAGTCCACCCGCGATCCTCCGGGTTCAGCAGCGCGGGCGCGGGACGCGCCGCCCGCTGCTGGGGGCGCACCGCCTGAGGGGCGGAGACCGGAGCCGCCGAGCGGGTCGAGACCACCGCCATGCGGCGCAGCAGACCGAGGCCCGTCGCGGTCGCGACGGCGCCGCCGATCGCGAGCGCCCAGATGCCGGTCGCGGCGAGCAGCCAGAGGCCGCCGATCGTCGCCGCGAGGCCCGCGAGCGCGATCACGAGCGACGCGACGCGCACGCGACGCCTCGCTCCCGCCTGACGGCGCAACGGATCCGCGCGCAGCGTCGCGATGCGGCGACGCTCCTCCTCGAGGTCGGCGAGGCGGCGCAGCCGCTCCTCCTCGACCTCGCGGCGCTTCTTCGCCAGGGCGAGGCGCTCGTCGGCCTCGCGGAGGCGCTCGTCCTCCTCCTGCATGCGCTTGACGATCCGCCGCTGACGGTTCGCGTCGCGCCGGGTCAGCTCGACGCGCAGCTCCTCGGGCACCTCGGCCGTCTCCGCGAGCACGCGCAGCGCCTGGTTGAGGCGCACGGCGTTCCGCTCAGCCGCGGCGTACCGCATCTTCGCGTGCCAGGACGGCAGCAGATAGGCGAGCCACAGCACCGCCACGACCAGCGCGATCGCGCCGCCACCGAGAACCTGCCCGCCCATGCGCTCCACGGTATGCGACCGGCGCGGCCGACGGCCGGATCCTCCGGCGTGTCGCGTGCCGCGGGATGCGGACGAGGCTCCCCACAACTCGCGAGCGGCGCAGATCTTCGCGAGCGGCGCAGATATCCGGCCGCATTTCTGCGCCGCTCGCGAGTTTCTGCGCCACTCGCGGGCACCGCGAACGGACGGGCAGAACGAGCGGGCGGGACCGAGCGCGACGACGAGAACGGCGCGGAGCCCGCCCGATGCTCAGAAGAGCTGGCGCAGGTTCGTCTTCGCCAGGTCGACGAGCTCGTCTCCGCGTCCCGACAGGACCGTGCGGATCGCGTACAGGCTGAAGCCCTTCGCCTGCTCGAACGTGATGCTCGGCGGCATCGAGAGCTCCTGGCGGTCGGTGACGACGTCGAGCACCGCCGGGCCGTCGTGCGCGAGGAACTCCTCCACCGCTCCCGGCAGGTCCTTCGATCTCTCGACCCGGATGCCGCGGATGCCGAGCGCCTCGGCGACCTTCGAGAAGTCGGGGTTCTCGAGGCCCGTGCCGTAGGTGACGAACCCCGCCGCCTTCATCTCGAGCTCGACGAAGTTCAGCGAGGCGTTGTCGAAGACGACCGTCTTCACGGGCAGGCCGTTCTGCGTCAGCGTGATGAGCTCGCCCAGCAGCATCGAGAGCCCGCCGTCCCCGGCGAGCGCGATCACCTGGCGGTCGCGGTCGACCGCCTGCGCCCCGATGCCCTGCGACAGGGCGTTCGCCATGGATCCGTGGGTGAAGGATCCGATGAGCCGCCGCCTGCCGTTCATCGTGAGGTAGCGCGCCGCCCACACGGTCGGCGAGCCCACGTCGGGCAGGAACACGGCGTCGTCCGCGGCGTGCTCGTCGATGAGCCGCGCGAGGTACTGCGGATGGATCGTGCGCTTGGAGGGCGTCGCGAGGCCGTCGAGGTCCTTGCGCGCGCGGCGATAGTGCTTGCGCGCCGCGTCGAGATGGTCGGAGTCGGCGTGCTCCGACAGGCGCGGCAGCAGCTCCGCGATCGTCTCCTTCGCTCCGCCGACGAGCGGCAGGTCGACGCGCGTGCGCCGGCCGATCTGCTCGCCCCGGATGTCGATCTGGATCACCGTCGCATCGTCGGGGAGGAACTGCGGGTACGGGAAGTCGGTGCCGACCATGAGCAGTGTGTCGCACTCGCGCATCGCGTGGTAGCCCGATGAGAAGCCGATGAGCCCGGTCATGCCGACGTCGTAGGGGTTGTCGTACTCGACGAACTCCTTGCCGCGCAGCGCGTGCACCACGGGCGCCTGGAGCCGCTCCGCGAGCGCGACGAGCTCGTCGTGAGCGCCCTGCACGCCCGCGCCGGCGAGGATCGTGACCTTCTCCCCGTCGTTCAGCGCCTCGGCCGCCGCGTCGAGCTGACCCTCGTCCGGCAGCACGCGGGACGCGTGGGCGCGGATCTCCTCCACCTCGGCCTCGATCTCGGCGAGCCCGACGTCGCCGGGCACGACGAGCACGGCGACGCCGCGCTTCGACACTGCCTCGCGCATCGCGATGCGCAGGAGCCGCGGCATCTGCTCGGGGTGGGCGACGTGCTCGACGTAGACGCTGCACTCGCGGAAGAGCTCCTGCGGGTGGGTCTCCTGGAAGTACCCCGATCCGATCTCGTCGCTCGGGATGTGCGCGGCGATGGCGAGCACCGGCACGCGCGAGCGCTGGGCGTCGAAGAGCCCGTTGATGAGGTGCAGGTTGCCTGGCCCGCAGCTTCCCGCGCAGACCGCGAGCTCTCCGGTGACGGCGGCCTCGGCGCTCGCGGCGAAGGCCGCGGCCTCCTCGTGGCGCACGTGCACCCATTCGATGCCGCCGTTCGTGCGGAGCGCGTCGGTGAATCCGTTGAGCGAGTCGCCCGGGATCCCGTACACCCTCCTCACTCCGCTGCGGTGGAGGGTCTCGACGATGTTGTGAGCGACGGTGGGCATGAACGGCATCCTTCCGCGTGCGGGGAAACTGCTCCGACGATGCCGAGTCTAGGCACGCGACGCGCCCCGCGGGGCCGTTCGCCCGGATCCCGCCTCCCGCGCGCGGGGCGCGGATGCAGAAGCCGTTCTCATCCGCGCTCGTCATCAGCCGCCACCCCGCGCGAGCGGCGCAGATCTTCGCGAGTGGCGCAGATATCCGGCCGCATTTCTGCGCCGCTCGCGAGTTTCTGCGCCACTCGCGAGCCGGGCGCCCCCGAGACGGCAGGACGGGCGCCCGTGGGACGGCCGGGCGGGCGGGGCGCACGAAGGCGGCCGGGGGCCGGACGTCAGCCCGGGCGGTCGGCGTCGGGGATCCGCGCCGCGTCGGGAGGCACCCGCCCCTCGACCCAGCGCCTCAGCATGCCGTCCGGGACCTCCTCGCGGGTCAGCGCGAACGCGTAGTGGTCGCGCCAGTCGCCGTCGATGTGGATGTACCGACGCCGGTATCCCTCGTAGCGGAAGCCGAGCTTCTCGACGACCCGAAGGCTCGGCCGGTTCTCGGGCCGGATGCAGATCTCCATGCGGTGCAGCCGCATGCGCGCGAAGCAGAAGTCCGTGGCGAGCGCGACCGCGACGGGGGTGATCCCGCGCCCGGCGAAGCGCTCGCCGACCCAGTAGCCGATGGTCGCCGACGAGAGGGATCCGTAGGCGATCCCCCACACGTTGAGCTGCCCGGCGATCTCGCCGCGGTGCTCCATGACGAAGGGCACGCCCGCGCCGTCCCGGTACTGCTGCAGCAGGCGCCGCACGCCGAGCTTCATGTCGATCGGGAACGCCCCGTCGGGGCTCGTGGCCTCCCACGGCCTCAGCCAGGACCGGCTCGCCATGAGCTCGTCCTGCAGGGGCCGCGCGTCGCGGGAGCGGATGAGCCGGATGGCCACATCCCCGTACGTCTGCTCGAGGGCGTCCATCCGGCTCTCCCGTGGTGCGGCGATGCCGCGGATCATGATGCGGGCGGCGTCAGAGCGACGACGCGAACTCCTTCAGCCACGGACGCAGGTCGGGACCGAGGTCGTCGCGGTCGGACGCGAGCTGCACGATCGCCTTGATGTAGTCGAGCTTGTCGCCCGTGTCGTAGCGGCGGCCGCGGAAGATCACGCCGTACACGTCGACGTTGTCGGCGTCGACCGCGACCTCCTTGAGGGCGTCGGTCAGCTGGATCTCGTTGCCCTTGCCGGGCTGGGTGTGCTCGAGGACGTCGAAGATCTCGGGGGTGAGCAGGTAGCGGCCGATGATCGCGAGGTTGGACGGCGCGTCCTCCTTCGCGGGCTTCTCGACGAGATCGAGCACCTTGACGACGTCGGGGTCGGAGGTCTTCTCCACCGAGGCGCAGCCGTAGAGGCTGATCTGGTCGGGGTCGACCTCCATGAGGGCGATGACCATCGCCTGCTTCTGCTCGTTGACCTCGATCATCTTCGGGAGCAGCGGGTCGCGCTCGTCGATGAGGTCGTCGCCGAGCATGACGACGAACGGGGAGTCGCCCACGTGCTGCTTGGCGCGGTGGACCGCGTGACCGAGCCCCTTGGGCTCGCCCTGACGCAGGAGGTGCACGTCGGCGAGGTCGCTCGACTTCTGCACGCGCCCCAGCTTGGAGTCGTCGCCCTTCGCGGTGAGCTTCTCCTCGAGCTCGGGAACCGAGTCGAAGTGATTCGCGATCGCGTTCTTGTTGCGCCCGATGATCATCAGCACGTCGCGGATGCCCGCGGCGACGGCCTCCTCGACCACGTACTGGATGGCCGGCTTGTCGACCACCGGCAGCATCTCCTTCGGCGTCGCCTTCGTCGCCGGGAGGAAGCGGGTTCCGAGGCCCGCGACGGGCATCACGGCCTTGATCTTTTTCGGTTCCATGGGCATCACCATAGGCGAAACCGCCTCGGAAACGGCGCAGGGACCGCCCCTCCCGCGCCGCGTATCCTCTCTCGCATGACGGATCCGATCGCCGCGAAGCGGCTGCTGCGGGCCCGCGTCCGCGCCGAGCGGCGAGCGCGGCCGGCCGAGGAGAGAGCCGCGGCCGACACCGCGATCGGCGACCGCCTCCTCGCTCTCGCGCGCGGGCGCGCGTGCGTCGCCTGCTATCTCTCCGCTCCCTCGGAGCCGGGGACGCGCTCCTTCCTACGCCGCGCGGAGGAGGAGGGGATCCGGGTGATCCTGCCCGTGCCGCGCGACGACGGCTCCCTCGGCTGGGTGCCCTCCGCCGGATCGCGCGAGCGGCGGGGCGCGTGGGGCGTGCCCGAGCCGGTCGGCGACGCTCTGCCGCCCTCGGCCCTCGCGGAGGCCGGCCTCGTGATCGCGCCGGCGGCCGCGGCTGACGGCTCCGGTGGACGGCTCGGGTGGGGCGGCGGCTTCTACGACCGGGCGCTCGCGGCGCTCCCCTCTCCCCGGCCTGTCTGGGCGGTGCTCTATGATTCCGAGGTGGTCGATCGCGTTCCCCGCGAGACCCACGACATGCGGGTGACGGGGATCGTCACGGCCACCCGCACGCTGCCGTCCGACCGCTGACGTGCTCCTCGCGCCCCGCGGTCCCTCTCGAGAGAGAACGAAGTCCATGCCCACGTACGCCTACGTCTGCACCGCCTGCGCACACGCCTTCGACGCCGTCCAGTCGTTCAGCGATCCGGCCCTCGCCGAGTGCCCGGAGTGCGCAGGCCCCCTGCGCAAGCAGTACGGCTCGGTGGGCGTGACGTTCAACGGATCCGGCTTCTACCGCACCGATTCGCGCTTGTCGGGTGCATCATCGTCTTCGACGGCGTCGAGCACCCCGGCGCCCGCGACCACCTGACCGCACACATCGCGCGTTCGCGCGCACAAGGGGGAACACCACTCATGCTGCAGGGCTTCAAGGACTTCATCATGCGCGGCAACGTCGTCGAGCTCGCCGTCGCGGTGGTCATCGGCACCGCGTTCACGGCGATCGTCGACGCGTTCGTCGCGAGCATCATCAACCCGCTGCTCGGCGCGTTCGTCCCGACGGGCGACCTCGCCGCGTGGGCCATCACGATCCCGGGCATCTTCGGCCCCGCGCACCTCGGCATCGGCGGCATCATCTCGGCGCTCATCAACTTCCTCGCCGTCGCCGCCGTCGTGTACTTCGCGCTCGTCCTGCCCATGAACAAGCTGGCCGAGCGCCGCGCTGCCCGCCTCGGTCTCGAGGAGGAGGCGCCCGCTCCCACGCAGGAGGAGCTGCTCACGCAGATCCGCGACCTGCTCGAGGCGCAGCAGAAGCGCTGACCGCGCTGTATCCGAGGAGGCGCCGTCCCGTCAGGGGCGGCGCCTCCTCCCGTTCGGGGACGCGCGTCTCGTCTTCTCCGGGAGAGGCGCCCCCTCGCGCAGAAGGCGGGACGCGCATGCTCCCGCGCCCATGTCTCACGAAACGCGGGAAAGACTCTCCCTTTGCCACACAAAGCGAGACACGCAGCACACCTTCCCAGACCATGTCTCACAAACCGCGGAAAAGCCCCACCCTTTAGCGCACAAAGCGAGACACGATGCACCCCTTCCGCGCTCATGTCTCACAAGCCGCGGGAAAGCCCTTCCCTGTGCCACACAAAGTGAGACACGCAGCGCACCCTTCCCGGGCTATGTCTCACGAAACGCGGGAAAGACCCCGGCGAACCCGCACAAAGCGAGACACGCCCCACGGATCCCCACCGTGCGGGCACGGACCCGCCGCCGGGCGGATCCAGGCGCGCGGATCAGTAGTGGGGCGGGACGTCGTCGAGAAGGCGGGAGTCGTTCGGCCCGCGCTCGCCCCTCGGAGCGTCCGGGCGCGTCCGCTCCCCGCGCAGCGTCGCCTCCGCCTCGGCGTCGCTCAGGGTCCCCTCCACGCGCGTGAGCCGCGCGCGGCGTGAGCCGCGCACCCGCTCGACCCGCTGCTCGCCCATCTCAGTGATCGAGCGGAGCGGTGTCGTCGTCGACCCGCTGCACGTCGTTCGCGACGCCGAGCACGGCGGCGACGCGCTCCGCGACGGCGCGCGGATCGCTGTACAGGTCGAAGGCGTGCACGCGCACGTAGTGCCAGCCGAGACGGCGCAGCACCTGCGGGCGCAGGCGCAGCGACTCGCGCAGCGACTCGCCGCGCGACTCGGGGTCGCTCTCCACGACGACGGCCTTGCCGCCGGCCTGCGCGACGAGCGGCAGCAGGCCGCGGTAGTTCATCTCGACCGCGACGCCCATGCTGCGCAGCTCGCGCGCGAGCGCCCGCGTCAGCGGATCCGCGTCGTCCTCGCGGCGCGACGCCTGAGCGCGCTCCTCGTACGAGCGCAGGATGTCCATGAGCAGCGCCGCGCCGTTCGAGAAGCGGCCGTCGTCGATGTCCGGGGGCTGCACGCACGAGACGATGACCATCGAGCGGCGCGCGCGGGTCATCCCGACCGTCAGCAGGCGCTCGCCGTCGGAGCTCGAGAGGTCGCCGAGCTCGCTGAGCACGCGCCCGTGCCGGGTCTTGCCGTAGCCGAGCGAGAAGATCACGCGGTCGCGGCTCTCGGCCACAGACTCCTCGAGCGTGAGCACGGCGAGGGGCTCCGCGGTCTCGCGCGAGACGAAGTCGGCGACGTCGCCGCGCCCGGCGAAGGCCGCCGTGATCGCGGCGCGCACGCGGTCGGCATGGCGCTTCGAGGCCGTGATGACCATGAGCGATTCGCGCGGTCGGTTCACGGCGTGCTCGACGACGAGCGTCACCACGCGCGCGACCTCGGCGTCGGGGCTCTCGACCGCACCCGTCTCGGGGTCGGGCGCGCCGGTGCCCCGGTCGACGAAGTCGACCGACAGGCTGCCGCGGCCGAGGTACGACCCCGCCCACGGCAGGGAGACGATCTCTCCGCCGTAGAACGCGTCGTTGACGAGGTGCGCGAGATCCTCGCCGCCCGCGCGATAGCTGCGGGTGAGCGTCTCGACGGGCAGGAGCCGCGCGAGCTGCTCGAAGGCGCTCTGCTCCTCGTCGGGAGCGGGGAGGGAGGCGTCCGGATCCGCGGTCGACACGGTGAACGGCGTGTGCCGCTGCGTCACCGGGTCGCCGAGCGCCACGACCTGCCGCGCCCGGCGGATGGCGGGAGCCGCCTCCGCGAGGCTCAGAGCCGAGGCGTCGGCGAGCAGGACGACGTCGAAGTCGGCGGCGTCGGGCAGGGTCGGCACCTCGTAGGGAGAGGAGATCCACACGGGAGCGAGCACGCGCATGAGCGTGGGAGCCTCGGCGAGCAGCTGCGCGGGCGTGACGTCGCCTCGCATGAGGGAGCGCCGCAGCCGGTCGGATTCGTCGGGCTCGTCGACGATGCCGATGCGCCACTGCGCGGCCAGCTGCGCGGCGAGCATCGCGCCGGAGGCCGCCGCGTGCGCCTCGTCGACGAGGCGGAAGTCCTTCTCGAGGCGATCGACGACGCTCGTCGACGCGCCCAGCAGCGCGCGATCGGCCTGCAGCACGTGCTCGAGCGCCGACTGCCACCAGGCGAACTCCAGCTCGGCGCCCACACTCGCCTCGTCGACGTGCCGCACCGACAGCTCGGTCAGCAGCGGGGCGAGGCCCAGGTCGTCGAGCGACGTGCGCAGCTCGGCCCGCTCGACGATGTTGTCGAACACCTGCGACTCGGCGGCGAGGCCCGCGAGCGTGCGGATGAGGCGGTCGACGGGCAGCGCCGCGAGGCGCGTGCCGCGCGCGAGCGCCGCGTCGAGCTCCGCCAGCTCCGCGTCCACGCGCTCCCAGTCGTCCTGCACCTCGGCGAGGCCGAGCGGGATGTCCGGCACGACGGGCCCCTCGACGAGGTGGCTCCACTGGGTGCGCTGGCTCTGGATCCGCGTGAGGGCGGCGTGCATGTCGGAGACGTGCACGCCGGGGCGCACGAGCTCGCGGGCGAGCCGACGCAGCCGCCGTCGCTGCGCTCCGGACATGCCCGCGTAGTCGCGGCGGCTTCCGTGCGCCTTGATCATGTCGGCGAGCGGCCTCTGGAAGGCCGCGGGGGTGAACGTGTCGAGCGAGTCGCGGATCCCGTGCAGGAGCCGCAGGTGCTCCCCCAGCTCGTCGAGCGTGCGGAACGCGCGCATGTGCGTCTGCGAGAAGAGCGCGTAGCCGCGCTCGAGCAGCTCCGGGACGAGGGACCGGTGCAGCTCGCCCGCGCGGGCGTGCGCGGCGCGCGCCGCCTCCGTGGTCTCGAACGTGACGCCGTACCAGGGCGAGTCGTCCGGCCCCACCCGGAACTCGCCGAGCCGCGCGGCGAGGGCGAGCTTCTGCGCCGCCTCGGTGCGATCGCCCGAGAGCTTCTCGAGCGCGCGGATCCCGAGGCGGGCCGTCGTCGAGGGCGGGACGGGACGGGAGGCGAGGCGCGTGAGCTCGCGGGTCATGTCGAGCACCGAGACGCCGAGCGCCGGGTGCTTCTTCGTGAGCGACTCACGATAGTCGCGCAGCACGCGGCGGAGGCGCACGAGCGCGTCGTCGATATCGGAGACCGCGGGCTGCTCGGCCTTCTCGTTGCGGCCGATGGCCCGGATGAGGTCGCCGCGCAGCTGGGTGGGCGAGACGGCGAGCGCATCGAGGTGGATGCCGCGCATGCGGTGGCGGACGCCCTCGAGGGTGGAGCGCCTGGCGCTGACGACGAGCACGCGCTTGCCCGCGCGCACGAGCTGCCCGACCGCGTTGATGACGGTCTGCGTGCCTCCCGTGCCCGGCAGCGTGTGCACGGCGATGGAGTGCCCGGCGGCGATCCGCGCGAGGACGGCCTCCTGCTCGGAGTCGGCGTCGAGCAGGAGCGTGTCGGCGGCCGGCGAGCGCTCGTCGGGGCTGGTCGTCTCCGGCGCCGGGCGCGGGGCCTGCACGAGTTGCTTCGCCTCGGCGTCGCCCGCGAGGGCGCGCAGCACGGGGTGGTCGATCGCGTCGAGGTCGCGCGCCATGGGGCCGCCGACGTCGGCGAAGGCGGAGATCGTCAGCCGCGCCTTGACGCGGAACGAGTCGACGTGGGCCATCAGGGCGCGCAGCCGGTCGATGACGGGCTGCGGCTGGAAGAGACCGTCGTCGTAGGCGAGCGCGGCCAGCTGCTCGCCGTCGATCCGCACGCCGAGCTGCTCGCGCGCGACGCGCACGAGCTCGGGGTTGACCGAGAAGCGCCCGCGCAGCTTCAGCTCGAAGTCGGCGTGATGGCGCCGCAGAGCGAGCGGGCGCAGGAGCACGGGCGCGGTGAACGACTCCTCCCCGACCCGCCACGAGGCGACGCCCACGGCGAGCCGCACCGCGTCGATGCCGCGGGCGGTGCGCAGCTCGACGTTCTTCGCGGCGATCCGCTCGGCGGCGAGGCGGGCGGTGCGCAGCGCGACCTCGTCGCGGAAGAGGTTCGAGAGCAGGGTCGAGCGCCCCGTGATGAACTGCGGCAGGCTGCCGGGGTGCGCGGTGGTGATCTCGATGAACGACTCGGCCGCCTCGCGGTAGTGCAGCAGGGTCGAGGACCCGCCGAGCTCGGCGGCGGCGTCGCGCAGCGCATCGCGCGCGGCGAGCACGTCGGAGGCCGCGCCCGCGCCGTCCGCCCGCTCCTCGGGCGCAGCGCCGTCCGCCTGTCCGGTCAGGGCCGCCGAGCCTTTGATACGCCACACAGCGGCAAGGGTACGGCGATTCGCTGAGGAATCGGGTGGGGATCGCCGCCGCGGCGCGAAAATCGATCGGATTCGCGCGAGATCGTCGATGCGGCCGCGCTCACCCCGTCTCCACACCCGCTGTTCTCCCCGGTCGGTCCCCATATCCGGCCTCGGCGACCGCCGCGCGCCGCGCCAGCGCGCAGGATGGAGTCATGAGCGACGCGACCCCTCCCCCGCCCGCCGACGACAGCGGGCTCGTCACCGGCCCCGACGGCCGCGCCCGCCCCGCGTGGGCGGCCCAGAGCGACCTGCTGCGCGACTACTACGACGTCGAGTGGGGCATGCCCGTGCGCGACGAGCGCGGGGTGTTCGAGCGGCTCAGCCTCGAGGCGTTCCAGTCGGGCCTGTCCTGGGCGACGATCCTCCGCAAGCGCCCCGCGTTCCGCGCCGCGTTCGACGGCTTCGACCCCGACCGGGTCGCGGCCTACGACGACCACGACGTCGAGAGGCTGATGGCCGACGCGGGGATCGTGCGCAACCGGGCGAAGATCCTCGCGACGATCGGCAACGCCCGGGCGACGACCGCGCTGCGCGAGGAGGGCGACGATCTCGCGGAGCTCGTCTGGCGCTTCTCGCCCGCCGAGACGCCCCGCCCCGCGCGCATCGCCGACGTGCCGTCGACGAGCCCCGAGTCGATCGCGCTCTCGACGGAGCTGAAGGCGCGCGGCTTCCGCTGGGTCGGACCGACCACGATGTTCGCGCTCATGGAGGCCATCGGCATCGTCGACACCCACCTGGTCGGCAGCCACCGCCGCGGGTCCAGCGGAGTGTGGCCCTCCTGATCCTCCGTCGCGCGGAGCTCCCCCAATCCCTCTTCGCGCGGCGGAGCACGACGGCGCCGGTCGGGCGATGCGGATCGCATCGTCCGACCGGCGCCGGGACAGGGTGCGTCAGGCGCTCTCGCGGATCATCTCCGCGCACTTCTCGCCGATCATCATCACCGTGATGTTCGGGTTGACCGTGACGATCTCGGGCATGACCGAGGCGTCCGCCACGCGCAGGCCCTTCACGCCCTTCACGCGCAGCTCCGGGTCGACAGGCGATCCCGCATCGTCGGCCGCGCCCATGCGCACCGTGCCCACGGGGTGGTACACGGTGTTGTGGGTGCGGCGGATGTACTCCGCCAGCTCCTCGTCGGTCTGCGCGTCGGCGCCCGGCGCGAGCTCGCGGCCCGCCCACTCGCTCATCGCGGGCTGCGACATGATCTCGCGCGCCTTCCGGACGCCAGCCACCATGACGCGCATATCGTGCCCCTCGGGGTCGGTGAAGTAGCGCGGATCGACCTTCGGCTTGTCGCGGTAGTCGATCGAGCGGAGGCGCACCGTGCCCTTCGACTTCGCGTGGGTGACGTTCGGCGTGAGGCAGATCATCTCGTCGGCCGTCGGGTAGCCCGCCCGGTAGGTGTGCATGTCGAACGGCACCGATCCGTAGTGCATCATGAGGTCCGGCCGGTCGAGGCCCTCCTCGGTGGGCGCGAAGATGCCGATCTCCCACCACTGCGTCGACTCGCGCACCATCGACTTCTTCGCCTCCCACTGCACGACGCCCTCGGGGTGGTCCTGCAGGTTCTCGCCGACGCCCGGCGCGTCCACGCGCACCTCGATGCCGACCTCCTCGAGGTGCTCCCGCGGCCCGATGCCCGAGAGCATAAGCAGCTGCGGGGTGTTGATGGCGCCCGAGGAGACGACGATCTCGCGGGTCGCCTCGATGCGGGTCTGGCGGCCGAACGCGTTGTCGACCACGTGCACCGCGACGGCGCGATCCTCGTCGTCGAGCTCGATCTTCGTCGCCCACGTGCCGGTGAGGACCGTGAGGTTCTCGCGCTCGAGGATCGGGTGCAGGTACGACACCGACGACGAGGACCGCGTGCCGTCCTCCTTGCGGTTGACCTGGAAGAAGTTCGCGCCGTTGACGACCGTCTCGCCCGTGTTGAAGCGCGCGCGGGGGATCCCCGCCTGCTCGCACGCGTCGAGCAGCGCGACGCCCGCGGGATCCGCCGGCGGCACGTTCATGAGGCTCACGGGGCCGTCGTGGCCGTGCAGGGGGCCGTCGTCCTCGTTGCTCTCGAGCTTCGTGTAGAGCGGGAAGGTCCTCTCCGCCTCCCAGCCGGCGGCGCCGTAGGTCTCCGCCCACTCGTCGAGGTCCTCGCGCGGGGCCCAGAAGGCGATGCACGAGTTGTGAGACGAGCAGCCGCCCAGCACCTTGGCGCGGGCATGGCGCATGAACGAGTTGCCGTTCTCCTGCGGCTCGATCGGGTAGTCCCAGTCGAAGCCCGACTCGAGCAGCTCCATCCACCGGTCCAGCTGCAGCACGACGTCCTGGTCGGTGTCGCTCGGCCCGGCCTCGAGGAGCCCGACGGACACCGACGGATCCTCGCTCAGCCGGGCGGCGACGGCCGCACCCGCGGATCCGCCGCCGACGACGACGTAGTCGAACGAATGTGTGGTCTTCATAATCCCCTCGCTTCTCACGCGTCCGCGCGGTCATCGGCGAACCAGCCCGTCACGGCCGGCTCGAGGTTCTGATAGATGTGCTTCGCCTCCTGGTACTCGGCGAGGCCGGTCGGCCCGAGCTCGCGCCCGAAGCCGGACTGCTTGAAGCCGCCCCACTCCGCCTGGGGCAGGTACGGGTGGAAGTCGTTGATCCACACGGTGCCGTGCCGCAGCGCCCGGGCGACGCGCTGCGCGCGGCCCGCGTCCTGGGTCCACACGGCGCCCGCGAGGCCGTAGATGGTGTCGTTCGCCGTGGCGACCGCCTCCTCCTCCGTGCGGAAGGTCTCGACCGTGACCACGGGCCCGAAGGCCTCGTCGCGCACGACCGACATGCCCCGGCGCACCCCGTCGAGCACGGTCGGCAGGTAGTAGAAGCCGTCCTCGAGGTCGCCCTCGCCGAAGCGTCCGCCGCAGCGCAGGCGCGCGCCCTCGGCGATGCCGGCCTTCACGTAGGCGTCGACCTTGTCGCGGTGCGCCGCGGAGATGAGCGGCCCGGTCTCGGCGGACTCGTCGAACGGGCCGCCGAGGCGGATCGCCTCCGCGCGCCGCACGAGCTCGTCGACGAAGCGCTCCGCGATCGACTCCTCGACCACGAGGCGCGCGCCGGCCGAGCACACCTGGCCGGAGTGCACGAACGCCGCGTTGAGGGCGTTGTCGACGGCAGCGTCGAAGTCGGCGTCGGCGAAGATCACGTTGGGGTTCTTGCCGCCCAGCTCCAGCGCGATCTTCTTCACCGTCGCCGCCGCGTTCGCCGCGAGCAGCCGCCCCGTCACGAGCCCGCCCGTGAACGAGACCATGTCGACGTCGGGGTGCGTCGAGAGGGGGCCGCCGCACGCGGATCCCGCTCCGAGCACGAGGTTCGCCACGCCCTTCGGCAGGCCCAGCTCGTCGAGCACCTGCATCATGAGGATCGCGGTGTGGGGCGTGAGCTCGGCGGGCTTCAGCACGAACGCGTTGCCCGCGGCGAGCGCCGGGGCGATCTTCCACGCGGCCTGCAGCAGGGGGTAGTTCCACGGCGTGATGAGCGCGCACACGCCCACCGGGTCGTGCTCGATGCGGCTGAGCACGCTCGCGTCGCCCGCCTCGACGACCCGGCCCGCGTCCTGGCCGGCGAGCTTGCCGAAGTAGTCGAAGCAGGCGGCGATGTCGTCCATGTCGATGCGCGACTCGACAATGCGCTTGCCCGTGTCGAGCGACTCCGCGCGCGCGAACTCCTCCTGGCGCTCGCGCAGCCGGGCGGCCACGCGCAGCAGGAAGTCTCCGCGCTCGGGGGCGGGGACGCCCGACCACGCGCCCGAGTCGAAGGCGCGACGCGCCGCCTCGATGGCGGCGACCGTGTCGCGCTCGTCGGCCTCGTCGACCGTCGCGACGAACTCGCCGTTCGCGGGGCAGCGGATCTCGCGCGTGCCCCCGCCGATCGCCGACGTCCATTCTCCGTCGATGAAAAGAGTGGAAACCATGATTCCTCCGTGACCGCGGGCCGTGCCCGCATCGGTGGTGTGGGTCGGATCAGCGCGCGGAGGCGCCGAAGTCATCCTGCCAGTCGGTGACGACGGGCATCTCCTCGGTGAGCGCGGCGTCGCGCGCCCCCTCGGACAGACGCAGGTACTCGAGGTGCGACTCGTAGTGCCCCAGCACGTCGGCGATGAGCTGCTCGCCGCTGTAGCCGAACACGTCGTACCCGTGGGATCCGGTCGCCGTGAAGACCTCGAGCGTGTAGTACCGCTCGGAGTCCTTCACGCTCCGGTAGGCGAAGGCGGGCAGGTCCTTCGCGACGGGATACACCTGGTAGGTGAAGTCCTGCTGCTGCTCGCCGAAGCGCACCGTCAGCAGGAGCGAGTCGACGTCGGATCCCTCCGCCGCGCAGCGCTCGACGTCCGCCTCGACCGCGGTGTCGGTTCCGCGGAGCTCCTCCGCGACCGCGGCGAGCGCGGGCTCGACGGTCTGATCGAGGTAGCGGGTGGTCTGCGTCCTCTGCGGGAAGCTCAGGGTGCGCTTCAGACGCTGACGCCAGCTCGTCTCCTGGGTGCCGAAGCGGCTGGGCGCGGTCGCCGCGTATCCGTCGAGGTGCTGCTGCTCGGTGCGGAGCGCGCGGAAGAGCGAGATCATCACGAGGTAGAGCAGCAGCGAGACGGGCAGGCCGATGATGACGGAGGCCTGCTGCAGCGTGGGCACGCCGCCGACGAGCAGCATGCCGAGGGTGAGCACGCCGGTCGCGACGGCCCAGAAGATGCGCAGCCACTTGCCGCCCTCCTGCTTCGAGTCCTCGATCTCCGACGAGAGCGTGGCGAGCACGAGCGCGCCCGAGTCGGCGGAGGTGACGTAGAAGAGGAAGCCCGTCAGCAGGGCGACGGCGATGACGGCGGGGGCGGCCGGGTACTGCGCGAGCAGGTCGAAGAACGCGCGCTCGGGCGTGCTGATCGCCGACTCCGCGAAGGCCGCGTCGCCGCCGAGCACGATCTCCAGGGTCGCGTTGCCGAAGATCGAGATGAAGATCGCGATGAACGCGAACGGGATCGCGAGCACGCCCGCGATGAACTGGCGCAGAGTCCGTCCGCGGGAGATCCGCGCGAGGAAGAGTCCCACGAACGGCGCCCACGCGGCCCACCAGGCCCAGAAGAAGATGGTCCACGCCTGCATCCACGCGTCGGGCTGCTCCCACGCGAACGTGTTCATGAGCATGCCGGAGAACCCGGTGACGAAGTCGCCGACGTTCATGACGAGGCCGTCGAGCAGGCGTCGCGTCTCGCCGGTGATGAGGATCCAGGCGAGCAGCGCGATCGCGAGGATCACGTTGAGCTCCGAGAGGCGGCGGATCCCCTTCTCGACGCCCGAGACGGTGGAGAACGTCGCGAGCGCGACGGCGAGCACGATGAGCGCGATCTGCACGCCGATGCCGTCGTCGATGCCGAACAGCACGTGCAGGCCGTAGCTGAGCTGCACGACGCCGATGCCGAGGGTGACCGAGATGCCGAACACCGTGCCGAGCACGGCGACGATGTCGATCGAGTGCCCAGCCCAGCCGTTCAGGCGCTTGCCGAACAGCGGGGTGAAGAGCGAGCGGATCGTGAGCGGCAGGTTGCGGCGGTAGGCGAAGAACGCGAAGGAGCCGCCCATGAGCGCGTACATGGCCCAGCCGACGGGGCCGTAGTGGAAGAACGTCCACACGATCGCCTGGCGGGCGGCCGCGATCGTCTCGCCGCCGCCGTCGGGCGGCGCGACGTACTGCGCCACCGGCTCGGACACGGCGAAGAACATGAGGTCGATGCCGATGCCGGCGGCGAAGAGCATCGCCGCCCAGGTGAACATGCTGAACTGCGGCTTCGCGTGGTCGGGGCCGAGCTTCGTGCGGCCCGCGCGGGACAGGGCGACGAAGAGCACGAACACGACCACGACGGCCGCCGTGAGGATGAAGTACCAGGCGGTGTTGGCCGAGATCCATTCGACCGTGGCGCTGATGACGCCGCCGGCGCTGTCCGGGGCGACGATCGCCCAGAGCGCGACGGCGAGGATCGCCGTGCCGGATCCGATGAGCACCGGCCAGCGGGTGCGGGGCGCGGTGGGGGCGTTCGTGTTCTGTTGTGTGGAGGACATTCTCGTGGTCTTCTTCTCGTTCTCGTGCGTCTGCGATGCGATGATCTGCGTCTCGGATTGTCGACAGCTGACCATAACAAGCGATGCGTCCGATTCCTGATGGATCCGTCAGGGCGCGGGCCGGCCCGGGTGGTATCCCGTGCCGGCCCGCGCGAGCGCCTCAGGCGGTCAGTGCTCGACCGCCTTCTCGGCGCCGTGCCCGGTGAGCGAGCGCACCTCCATCTCCGCCGCGAGCCGGGGATCCTCGTCCTTTGGCCCCAGAAGGGAGCCGAGCCACCCGAGGAGGAAGCCGAGCGGGATCGAGATGATGCCCGGGTTCGACAGCGGGAAGATCGCGATGTCGAGGTGGGGGAACACGCTCGTCTCCGCGCCCGAGAACACCGGCGAGAGCACGATGAGCAGCACCGCCGCGCCCAGGCCGCCGTACATGCTGCAGACGGCTCCCGTCGTCGTGAACCCCCGCCAGAAGAGCGAGTACAGGATCGTCGGCAGGTTCGCCGAGGCCGCGACGGCGAAGGCGAGCGCCACGAGGAACGCGACGTTCTGGCCCTGCACGCCGATGCCGCCGATGATGGCGAGCGCGCCGATCGCGAGCGTGGTGATGCGCGCGACGCGCACCTCGCCGTTGCCGGACACCTTGCCCTTCTTGATGACGCTCGCGTAGATGTCGTGGGCGAACGAGGCGGACGCCGTGATCGTGAGGCCCGCGACCACCGCGAGGATCGTCGCGAAGGCGACGGCGGAGATGAACCCCATGAGCACGGGACCGCCCAGGGCGTTGGCGAGCAGCGGAGCCGCCGAGTTCACGCCGCCGGGCGCCGCGAGCACCTGCTCGGGTCCGACAAGGGCGCCGGCGCCGTAGCCGAGCACGAGGGTGAGCAGGTAGAACAGCCCGATCAGCCAGATGGCCCAGACGACCGACCGCCGGGCCTCCTTGGCCGTCGGCACCGTGTAGAAGCGCATGAGCACGTGCGGGAGGCCCGCCGTGCCGAGCACGAGCGCGAGACCGAGGGACAGGAAGTCGAGGGGGTTCGCGTACTGGAGACCGGGTGCGAGGATCGCCTCGCCCTGGTCCGACGCCGCGACGGCCGTCTCGAGCAGCGTCGAGAGGTTGAACCCGTTGAGGGCGAGCACCCAGATGGTCATGACGACGCCGCCGCCGATGAGCAGGAACGCCTTGACGATCTGCACCCAGGTCGTGCCCTTCATCCCGCCGATGAGCACGTAGAGCACCATGATGACGCCGACGACGGCGATGACGGCCGACTGCCCGATGGCGCTGTCGATGCCCATCAGCAGCGACACGAGGCCGCCGGCGCCGGCCATCTGCGCCAGCAGGTAGAAGAAGCACACCGCGAGGGTCGTGAGCGCCGCCGCCATGCGCACGGGCCGCTGCTTCAGGCGGAACGACAGCACGTCGGCCATCGTGAACTTGCCCGTGTTGCGCATGAGCTCCGCGACGAGCAGCAGGGCCACGAGCCACGCCACGAGGAAGCCGATGGAGTAGAGGAAGCCGTCGTATCCGTTGACGGCGACGGCGCCGACGATGCCGAGGAAGGAGGCGGCGGAGAGGTAGTCGCCCGCGATCGCGAATCCGTTCTGCGGGCCGGAGAAGGATCGGCCGCCCGCGTAGTAGTCCGCGGCGGTCGCGTTGTTGCGGCTCGCGCGGATGACGATGAACATCGTCACGCCCACGAACGCCGCGAAGATCGACATGTTGAGGACGGGGTTGTTCTCGATCTCGTCCACGGCGGCGGATGCCGCAGCGAACGCGGATGTGAGCCACTCGCTCATGCGGACGCCTCCTGCTTCTCGAGGTCGTGGCGGATCTCGCCGGCGACGGGATCCAGGCGGCGGTTCGCGAAGGCGACGTACGACATCGTGATCGCGAAGGTCGTCACGAACTGGCCGAGCCCGAGCAGCAGGCCGACCGTGATGTCGCCCCAGACCTTCTGCGCCATGACGTCGGGCGCCCAGCCGGCGAGGAGCACGTACACGAAGTACCAGATCAGGAAGAACGCGGCCATCGGGAACACGAAGGAGCGATGCGATCTCTTGAGACCGCGGAACCTCTCCGAGTTCTCGACGGCGATGTAGTCGATCGCGCCGCCGGGTGCGGTGCTGTCATTCGTCATGAGGCCTCCTTGCCGCAGACGGGCGCAGAGCGCGGACGCGCGGGGGCCGCGCGGCGCGCCGATGCGCCGTTCGAACAGGACGGGCGTCATCGTCGACGCCGGTGCTAGGTTCGACGCTACGAAGACGCTGACCCGACCGTCACCCCCGAAAGTAGGTAGACGCCGATGCCCATCACGGAGCGCATCGCACAGGATCATCGTTCGCTCGCCCGCGCCGTCGAGGAGTTCGCTCGGCTCACGCGCTTCCCCGTCGCGTTCGGCGGCCTGATCGAGGACGACGGGGTCGCGAGCATGGAGGCCGTGGTCGGCAACCGCACCCGCTCGCTGGACGGCCTCGCGGTCGAGTCGGGGCGGGGGCTCGGCGGGAGGGCGCTGGCCGAGCTGCGCCCGCGCATGACGGGCGACTACCGCACCGCCAAGCAGATCACGCACGACTACGACCGCTTCGTCCTCGGGGAGGGGATCGGCACGCTGATCGCCGTGCCGATCGTGGTGGGCGGGCGCCCGCGGGGCCTCCTGTACGGCGGGGCGTGGGGATCCTGGAACGTGGGCGGGGTCGCCGCGGCTCCGGCCGTCGAGGTGGCCGAGCGCCTCGCGCGCCGGCTGCGTCGCGGCGACGAGGTGACGCGCGTCGCCGACGAGCTGGGTGACGCGGCGCGACGCGCCCCGGAGCTGGCGCCCGCGCAGCGCGAGGAGCTGCGCGAGAGCTACGCCGAGCTGCGGCGCATCGCGGCGGACGTCGCCGACCCCGATCTGCGCGAGCGCCTGCACGGCGTGGAGCGGCGCATCGCCGCGCTCACGGGATCCGCGCCGCCGCTCGCCGCGGCTCCCGCGACCGACGTGCACCTGTCGCCGCGGGAGACCGACGTGCTGGCGTGCGCCGCGCTCGGGTCGACGAACGCGCAGATCGCCGACCAGCTCGGCCTGCGCGAGGGCACGGTGAAGGCCTACCTCGGGTCGGCGATGTCGAAGCTCGACGCCTCGACGCGTCACGCCGCGGTGTCCGCCGCGCGCCGGGCGGGCCTGCTCCCCTGACGGCTCCGGCAGCCCCGCCAGCTCCGCCAGCCCCACCAGCCTCGCCTGCTCGCGAGTGGCGCAGATTCTCGCGAGTGGCGCAGAGATCCGCCCGGATATCTGCGCCGCTCGCGGATTCCTGCGCCGCTCGCGCGCCGGGCGGCGCCGCGGAGAGCGGGGATCCCAGCCCCTCTCCGCGGAGCGGCGATAGCATCGAGGAGTACGCGTCGAGAGGCGAGGAGCAGATGACGACGACCACCGAGCAGCCCGCGTCAGCGGTGCGACGTCCCGCGCCCGATCGCTTCATGCGCCGCCTGCTGGGCGTGCGCGAGACCGACGTGAAGGCCGCACGCGGAGCGGAGCGCGCCTTCCGCACCTCCCTCATCGTCACGGCCATCCGCTGCCTCATCACGTATCTCGCGATCCCGATCCTCGTGCCGATCGTGGCGTTCGCCGAGGTCGTCGCGGTGCCGCTCAGCCTCGCTCTGTGCCTCTTCGCGCTCGTCAACGGCGTGATCAGCCTGCGCCGCTTCTGGATCTCCAACCACCGTTACCGCTGGATGTACACCGCGTTCATGGCCGTCGTCTTCGTCACGCTCGCCGTGGCGATCGCGCTCGACGTCACGCGCCTGGTGACGGTATGAGCGCCGAGCCGCAGAAGCCGGAGGAGACTCCCGACGAGATGCAGGACGAGGAGGCCCCCGGCTCGCCGATGGGCATCTGGATCTCCGTCGGCCTCTTCGCGGCGTTCGTCGTCGCCCTCTCGAGCTGCATCAGCGGCGGCTGGCTGTTCTGAGGCCCCGGCAGGGGCCTGCCTACGCAGAAGGCCCGGCGATCGCCGCGCGATTCACGCGGCTCTCTCCGGGCCCGGAAGTGCCCCCGACAGGACTCGAACCTGCGACGCACGGTTTAGGAAACCGACGCTCTATCCACTGAGCTACGGGGGCATGCGCCACGGCGCCCTCCCAGTCTATCGAGGAGAGCGCCGCGGCGGAAAAGCGGTCAGTTCGCGGCGTCGTACGCCGTGAGCACGGCCTCGGGCACGCGACCGCGGTCGCTCACCGTGTAGCCGTTCTCGCGCGCCCAGGCGCGAACCGCCTGCAGGTCGCGGCCTCCGCCCGACGCGCGACGACGCGGACGCGACGACGCGGTCTGCGACCCGACGCGGCGAGCGACCGACACGTACTTCTCGAAGGTCTCGCGCAGCCGGCGCGCATTCTCCTCCGTCAGATCGATCTCATAGCCCTTCCCGTCGAGGGAGAACAGAACGGTCTCGCCCTCTCCCGGCTCGAGAACGGTGCCATCGATATCGTCGACGAGCTGATGCACAATCTTCCTGGCCATATCGCCATCATACGCACCGAATGCAGAATATCCCCGTTATCCGCAGAGAGAATTCAGGCGGCCATTTCGAGATAAGGCGTCCACGAGGGATCCGTGCGATCCGCTCCTCGCACCGACCATGCGGTTCCCCGCGGCGGAGCGGGCGGGAACCGCAGTTCCCATCCCATCTCCTGGGGAGTTCGGTCGCTCTTCACGTTATTGCATTTCACGCATGCCGCGACGAGATTCTCCCAGCTGTCCTTTCCGCCGCGCGAGCGGGGAAGGACATGATCGATCGTCGTCGCTGGACGCCCGCAGTACGCACACCGGTGCCCGTCTCGGCGCAGGACGCCCCTGCGCGACACGGGAACCGCGCGCCCCCGGGGAACGCGCACGTAGCGCGTGAGGAGGATGACCGCGGGGCGATCGTGCTCCTTCGTCGCGCTGCGGACGGGATCGCCGTCGACGCATTCGACGACGCTCGCCTTCCTGCTCATCACGAGCATCAGCGCGCGTTTGAAAGAGACAACCGCGAGGGGCTCATACCCCGCATTCAGAACGAGAGTGCGCATCGTGCGCGTCCTTTCTGCATCTCCCGGATGGCTTCCGGGCCCATCAGATGATCGCCGCGCGATCTCGCGTGCGAGAAAGCAGAAAGGCGCCGTCCGACGGACAGCGCCTCATCATCACCCCGGCTCGAGACCGGGGAGACGGAGTGGAGATGGCCCAGGACATGACGCCAGAGCGCATCCGCGGTTCGGATGTCCCTTTCGCCGTCCATGCCTTCCCTCGCCTTCTCACGGCGCGCCTCGGTGCGCGACGCGAACAGAATAGCCGAAGAAAGACGCTCTCCCGCATCCTGCGGATGAATTCTCCGTTCCCGGAAGACGACATCGCCCGCATCCTCGTTCGAGGATGCGGGCGATGGAAGACCTGAGATCAGATCGGGAGGTAGTTGAGCGGATCCACGATCGCGCCGTTGATGCGCAGCTCGATGTGCAGGTGGCTGCCGAAGCTGCGGCCCGTGTTGCCCACCTGGCCGATCTGCTGACCCGCCTCGACGGTCTCGCCGGCCTGCACGAGGCGGCTGCCGTAGACCATGTGCCCGTAGAGGGTCTGCGTGCCGTCGCCGTGGTCGATCGACACCGTGACGCCCCAGCCGAAGTGGCCGTCGCTCGAGACCATGACCGTGCCGCCCTTGACGGCGTAGATCGGGGTGCCCTCGGGGGCCGCCATGTCGGTGCCGTCGTGGCCGCCGCCGGAGTACACCGAGCGGGTGACGTTGTAGCTGCCCGGGGGAAGCGGGTTGTAGGCCCCGTCGATGGGCGTCGCGCTGGAGGGCGTGCCGCCGTCCTGCGGCGTGCTGGCCACCTGGGGAGCGCCGCTCGAGGTCTGCTGCGCCTGCGCGAGCTTCTGCGCCTCGGCCGCGGCCTTGCGCTGCTCCTCGGCGCGCTTGAGGGCCTCTTCCTCGGCCTTCTTCTGCGCGATCTCCTCGGGGCTCGTCGCCGCGTAGCTGGCGCCGCCGAGCTTCTGCGCCGAGAGCGAGGCGCTCGCCTCGAACGACTGCGCTTCGCCTGCGGCCTGCTCGTGGACGCCCACCGTGTCGGCGTCGTCGGACTGCGTCGCCGCGTAGGCGGGGATCGCGACGCCGGCGATCAGGGCGCACACGGCCGCGAGCGTTCCCGCGGCGCGCACCGGCTGGAGACGACGACGGCGAGCGGATTCCGCTGCCCTCTTCGCCGTGCGATCGGCCTGGCGGATCTCCTTGCGGGCTTCCGCGAGCATCTTGCGGCTGGTGAGGGGTCGCACATCGGTCGCCGGAGCGTCCGTCGTGCTGAGCGCGGCGCGCGCCTTGTCGTTCTCTGCCAAGATCTGATTCCTCCGTCGCCCCTGGTTCGTCACCCGGTTCGCCGGCACTGGGTTGGGGGCACAGTGTGACTCCGCGGGAGCGGCGAACCGATGAGGCGATCTCCCGAAGAGAAGCTCGGGTCTGTGACTCGGGCTATCTCAGTACGGTAACGGAAGATAACGAAAAAGTCACGTCAGGGTCCGCATCCTCGGGCGGCGCTCAGGCCGGGACCGTCTCCTCGGCGACCAGGAAGACATGCGACGCCAGCTCGACGGGCAGCTCCAGCCCCTCCTCGACGCCGTCCATCTGCATGAGGACGTATCCCTCGCTGAACCGGAAGGAGCCGCGTCCGCCCGGGACGACGCCGGCCTCCCGGAGATGCTGCAGCAGCTCGGGATCGACCTGGATCGGCTCGGCGAGACGCCGCACCGTGCCCTGGATCGGTCCGCCCTCCTGCTCGAGCCGCTTCACGACGCCGACCACGCCCTCCGTGAACTCCGTCGCGGGGCCCTCCGCGGCGCCGATCGCGCCGAGGCCGGGGATGGGGTTGCCGTAGGGCGACTCGTCCGGGTGGCCGAGCAGCTCGACGAGGCGCCTCTCGACGAGCTCGCTCATCACGTGCTCCCAGCGGCAGGCCTCCTCGTGCACGTACGCCCAGTCGAGGCCGATGACGTCGCTCAGGAGGCGCTCGGCGAGCCGGTGCTTGCGCATCACCTCGATCGCCTTGCGGCGGCCCGGCTCCGTGAGCACGAGGCGCCGATCCTCGCCGACGAAGATGAGCCCGTCGCGCTCCATGCGCCCCACCGTCTGCGACACGGTCGGCCCCGAGTGGCCGAGCCGCTCGGAGATGCGGGCACGCAGGGGGACGATGCCCTCCTCCTCGAGCTCGAGGACCGTGCGGAGGTACATCTCGGTGGTGTCGATCAGGTCGGCCATCGCTGCTCTTTCGTCGCGAGAAACTCAGGAAGGCAATCCTAACCCGCCGCCCGCGGCGGAGGGGGTCAGGACAGCGCGCCGACGACGTGGTCGATCGCGCGGGTGAGCCGGCGCACGTCGTCGGGGTCGATCGAGACGAAGGTCGCGACGCGCAGCTGGTTGCGGCCGAGCTTGCGGTAGGGCTCGGTGTCGACGATGCCGTTCTCGCGCAGCGTCTTCGCGACCGCGGCCGCATCGACGGAGTCGTCGAAGTCGACGGTCACGACGACGGGCGAGCGATCGGCGGGAGCCGCCACGAACGGCGTCGCGAACGACGACGCCTCCGCCCAGTCGTACAGCGCCTGGGACGACTCGCGCGTGCGCTGGCCCGCCCACGAGAGGCCGCCGTTGTGGAGGATCCACCCCAGCTGGCTGTCGAGCAGGTGCAGCGTCGCGAGCGCCGGGGTGTTGTACGTCTGGTTCTTGCGGGAGTTGTCGAGCGCCGTCTTCAGGTCGAGCGAGGCGGGGATGTACCGGTCGCTCGCGGCGATGCGCTCGATGCGCTCGATCGCGGCGGGCGAGACGACGGCGGCCCAGAGCCCGCCGTCCGATCCGAGGTTCTTCTGGGGGGCGAAGTAGTACACGTCGGCCTCGCTGATGTCGAGGTCGATGCCGCCGGCCGCGCTCGTCGCGTCGATGACCGTGAGGGCGCCCTCGTCGGCGCGCATGCGCTCGACGGGCACCGCCACTCCGGTCGAGGTCTCGTTATGCGGCCACGCGTACACGTCGACGCCCGCGACGGCCTCGGCGCGCGTCGACGCGCCGGCCTCCGCCTTCCGCACATCCGGCGCCTCGAGCCAGGGCGCGCCCGCCGCGGCCGCGAACTTGCCGCCGAACTCCCCGAACGAGAGGTTCTGCGCGCGTCGCGAGATGAGGCCGAACGCCGCGGCGTCCCAGAAGGCGGTGGACCCTCCGTTGCCGAGCAGGACCTCGTATCCCTCCGGCAGCCGGAACAGCTGCGCGATGCGCTCGCGCACGCTGCCCACCAGGTTCTTCACGGGGGCCTGACGGTGCGACGTGCCGAGCAGCGACGCCCCCGCCTCGGCGAGCGCGCTCACCTGCTCGGGACGGACCTTCGAGGGGCCGCATCCGAAGCGGCCGTCGGCGGGCAGGAACTCGGCGGGGATCTGCAGCGTCATACGCCGATTCTAGGGACTCTCAGTCGTCGTCCTCGTCGGCGTCGTCATCGTCCGACGCATCGTCGTCGTCCTCGTCGATGTCGACCCCGTCGACGTCGCCCGAGTGGAGGTACTCCGACCCGTCCTCGTCGAGCTCGTCGTCCTCGTCCTCGTCTTCCTCCTGCGCGTCCTCGTCCTCGTCTTCCTCCTGCGCGTCCTCGTCCTCCGCATCCGCGGCGGCCTGTGCGGCCTTGTACTCCTCGAGGCGCTGCGACCAGGGGATCCACTCCGGCGCGAGGAGCGCGTCGTCGCCGGGCAGCAGCTCGGCTTCGAGGACGGTCGGCTCGGCGTCGTCGACGACGGCCAGCGACACGGTCCAGAACCAGCCCGGGTAGCCGCGCATCGCGCTCGCGAACCGCAGCGACACGACGCCGTCGTCGGCGACCGCGAAGCCCGCGGGCTCTCCGATCGCCGATTCCGGGGCGATCTCCTTCAGCGCGGCGACCGCGAGGTCGTGCGCTCCGATGAGCCGGGGATCCGGCTCAGGCGTCGATGTCATCGGCGACCTTCCTCAGCACCGCCGCGACCTTCCGGGCGTGCGGGTTCGACGGATAGCGTCCGCGTCGCAGCTCGGCGCCCATGTCGTCGAGGAGCTTCACGAGATCCTCGACGATGACCGCCATGTCGTCTGGCTTCTTGCGCGCGGCCCTCGCCGCGACGGGCGGCGCGTCGAGCACCCGTACGGACAGCGCCGACGGCCCGCGGCGGCCGTCGGCCACCCCGAACTCGACGCGGGTCCCCTTACGGACGCGCGCGTCCTCCGGGACGGCGCTGGAGTGGAGGAAGACGTCCTGCCCGTCGTCCGAGGCGATGAAGCCGAAGCCCTTCTCCTCGTCGTAGAACCTGACCCTGCCGGTGGGCATGCGCACCTCGCTGAAGCTGCTGAACACGAACGAAGAGGGACCGGATCCGGTCCCCCCGCCCATTCTATCGCCCGCCCCGCCGCGGAGGCCCCCCGGAGTAGAGTGGGCGCGATGAGCACGAATTCCGATGACGCCCCCGTCGTCCGCTGGATCGACAGGGCCCTCGCCTTCTCGTCGCTCGGCATCCTCGCCCTCTCGATCGTCTGCTTCGCGAGCGTGATGATCGCCGGAGCCGTCGGCGTCGACGACTACTCGACGGGCCTGTGGCCGACGGTGTTCGTCGTGCAGATGGTCGGGCCCGTGGTGGCGTTCGCGCTGCTGCTCGCGCTGCTCATCACGAGCTTCGTGCGCCGGAGCCGGTCCGCGAAGGGCTGACGCTCATGGACGGCTCGACGGCCAGGACTCTCGCCCGCCGGCTCTCGGCCGCGAGCGACCGCGAGATCGCGAGCCTCCTCGCCGCGCGCCGCATCTCGCCGACCGGCCCTCTCGCCTCCGGCTGGCGGGACTTCTTCGACATCGCGGAGGCGCTCCTCGACGAGACCGCCGTGCGCCAGGCGCTCTCGACGCTGTCCCGGGACGAGCTCGCCGACCTGACGGGCCCCGCGGGTCTCGACGCCCTCGCGCTCGCCGACGACGACGGGCGCCCGCTGCCGGCGGTGGCCGAGGCGCTCGGCGGACGCGTATTCGCCCGTGCGGATCCCGCGGATCCCCCTCCGGCGTCGGACGAGGAGGCCGCGCACGCCGCCGAGCGCGCCTTCACGACGCTCTCGTCCCTCGCCGACCTCCTCATCGGCGCGCATGCCGCGCCGCTCGCCCGCGTGGGGTCCGGATCGCTCGGCGCCGCCGAGCGCCGGCGCCTCGTCGAGGCGGGTGTGGCCTCCTCTCCCGACGAGATCGATCTGCTCGTGCGCGCGGCCCGCGCGATCGGGCTGCTGCGCGCGGAGGACCGGCGCATCCTCGTCACCCGATCGGGCGCCGCCTGGGTGCGGCTGGCCACGCCCGACCGGTGGGCCGAGCTGGCCAGGCGGTTCCGCGACGCGCTGCCCGCCGGGCTGCGCACCGCCGAGGGCGGCTGGATCGCCCCCGCCCGCTGGCCGGACGCCTACCCGCTCGACGAGACGTGGCCGGCCAAGGCCGCCGCGTGGATCGAGTTCGCCCGCGTCCTGGGGCTCGTCGGCCGCTGCGAGGAGCAGTCGGAGCCCGCCTGGGCCGCTCCCCTGCGGCGCGGCGACGACCCGGATCCCGCTCCGCTCGTGGCCCTCCTGCCGCCGGAGGTCGACCGCATCTTCCTGCAGAACGACCTGACGGCGATCAGCCCCGGCCCCCTCGCGGCGCACCACGACGTGCGACTGCGCGGGATGGCGGTCCGCGAGTCGCACGCCCAGGCCTCGACGTACCGCTTCACCGAGTCCTCGCTGGCTCGCGCGCTGCAGACGGGGGAGACCGCGGAGGGCATCCTGTCGTTCCTCTCCGAGGTGTCGCTGACCGGAGTGCCGCAGCCGCTGTCGTACCTCGTGGAGCGCCAGGCGACGCGCTACGGGCTGGTGCGGGTGTCGCTGGATCCCACGACCGGGCACACCGTCGTCTCGAGCCCCGACCACGACCTGCTGCGCACGATCGCCGTCGATCAGTCGCTGTCGGCGCTCGCGCTCGTCGCCGACGACCGCCTGCTGCGCACGCGGGCGCCGCGCGACGTCGTGCTCTGGACCCTGGCCGACGCCCGCTACCCCGCGATCGCGATCGACGAGGACGGCCGCCCCGTCACGGCGCCGCGGCACCAGGTGGCGGACGACCCCCAGCCGGCCTCCCGGTACGCGGAGCTGATCGCGCGCCTGCGCGCCGACAGCGGCGCGGGAGATGACAGGGCGTGGCTCGAGCGCGAGCTCGATCAGGCCGTGCGGGAGCGGGCGATCGTCTCGGTCGACGTGGAGATGCCCGGAGGCGAGATCCGCACGCTCGTGCTGGAGGCGACAGGGATCGGAGGGGGCCGCCTGCGCGGACGCGATCCGGCCGCCGACGTCGAGCGCACGCTCCCGATCTCGCTCATCCGCGCCCTCCGCCTCGACGGCTGACGCTCTTCCTCGGCCCCGGGCTCGCGAGTGGCGCAGATCCTCACGAGCGGCGCAGAGATGAGGCCGGATATCTGCGCCGCTCGCGGATTCCTGCGCCGCTCGCGAGCAGGGGCGGCGAGACGGGCAACCGGGGCCGAGACGAGACGGACGAGAATCAGGGAGGGCCGTCAGGGATCGGAGGCGAGGCGGGCCGTCCTTCGCCGCGCATCGGTAGACTCGTCCGCTATGGCTGATGGCCCCCTGATCGTCCAGAGCGACCGAACGGTGCTGCTCGAGGTCGCGCACCCCGACGCGACCGCGGCGCGGCACGAGCTCGCCGTGTTCGCGGAGCTCGAGCGCGCCCCCGAGCACATCCACACGTACCGCATCACGCGCCTCGGGCTGTGGAACGCCCGCGCCGCGGGCCACACGGCGGACGAGATGCTCGGCACCCTCGATCGGTGGACCCGCTTCCCCGTGCCGCCGTCGGTGTCGACCGACCTGCGCGAGACGGTCGAGCGCTACGGCCGCCTCACGATCGAGCGCGACGACGAGGGCGAGCTGCTGCTGCGCTCGACCGATCCGGCCGTCCTGGCGGAGGTCACGCGCAACAAGCGCATCTCCCCGCTGCTCGTCGGGCGCCGCGGCGAGGCGCACGTCATCGACGCGTGGGCGCGCGGGCAGATCAAGCAGGAGCTGCTGAAGGTCGGCTGGCCGGCGGAGGATCTCGCCGGGTACACCCCCGGCACCCCGCACGAGATCGCCCTCGAGGAGGACGACTGGGAGCTGCGGCCCTACCAGCAGCAGGCCGTCGACACGTTCTCCGCAGACGGATCCGGCGTCGTGGTGCTCCCCTGCGGCGCGGGCAAGACGCTCGTGGGCGCGGCCGCGATGGCCGCGACGAAGACCACGACCCTCATCCTCGTGACGAACACCGTCTCGGCCCGCCAGTGGCGCGACGAGCTGCTCGCCCGCACGACCCTCACGGAGGAGGAGGTCGGCGAGTACTCGGGGCAGGTCAAGGAGATCAGGCCCGTCACGATCGCGACCTACCAGATCCTCACGGCCAAGCGGAAGGGCCGGTACGCGCACCTCGACGTGCTCGACGCGCTCGACTGGGGCCTCATCGTCTACGACGAGGTGCACCTCCTGCCCGCGCCGGTGTTCAAGCTCACGGCCGACCTGCAGGCCAGGCGCCGCCTCGGCCTCACGGCCACGCTCGTGCGCGAGGACGGGCGCGAGGGAGACGTGTTCAGCCTCATCGGCCCCAAGCGCTTCGACGCGCCGTGGAAGGAGATCGAGGAGCAGGGCTACATCTCCCCCGCCGCGTGCTACGAGGTGCGCATCGACCTCCCCCCGTCCGATCGTCTCGAGTACGCGGCGGCGGCCGACGACGAGCGCTACCGCATCGCGGCCACCGCGCCCGCGAAGATCGACGCGGTGCGCGAGATCGCCGCCCGCCACCCCGGCGAGCAGATCCTCGTCATCGGCCAGTACCTCGACCAGCTCGACGAGCTGAGCGCCGCCCTCGACGCCCCCAAGATCACGGGATCCACGCCCGTCGACGAGCGCGAGGAGCTGTTCGGCGCCTTCCGCCAGGGCTCCCTCGGGCTGCTCGTCGTCTCGAAGGTCGCGAACTTCTCCGTCGACCTGCCCGAGGCGTCGGTCGCGATCCAGGTGTCCGGATCCTTCGGCTCGCGCCAGGAGGAGGCGCAGCGGCTCGGCCGCCTGCTGCGGCCCAAGAAGAGCGACCACACGGCGAGCTTCTACACGCTCATCGCCCGCGACACGGTCGATCAGGAGTTCGCGCAGAACCGTCAGCGCTTCCTCGCCGAGCAGGGCTACAGCTACACGATCCTCGACGCGGGCGCCGAGGCGGCCTGACGGAGCCGATCTGAGGATCCGCGCGGGAAAATCGCGACAGAACGCCAGATCGTCGACATAATGGGGTCATGACTGCACCGCGCATTCTCGTTGTGGACGACGAGCCGAACATCCGCGATCTGCTCTCGCAGAGCCTGCGCTTCGCGGGTTTCCAGGTGAGGACCGTCATCAACGGGGCGCAGACCATCTCCGCCGTGCTGGAGGAGGAGCCCGACCTCATCGTGCTCGACGTCATGCTCCCCGACATGAACGGCTTCAGCGTGACGAAGCGCCTGCGCGACGCCGGCTACACGGCGCCGATCATCTTCCTCACGGCGAAGGACGAGACCGACGACAAGATCAAGGGCCTCAACGTCGGCGGAGACGACTACGTCACGAAGCCCTTCAGCCTCGACGAGATCGTCGCCCGCATCCAGGCGGTCCTGCGCCGCACGATGCAGAGCGACGAGGAGGAGTCGGTCATCCGCGCCGGCGAGCTGACGATGGATCAGGACACGCACGACGTCTACGTCGGCGACACCGCGATCGACCTCAGCCCCACCGAGTTCAAGCTGCTGCGCTACCTCATGCTCAACCCCAACCGCGTGCTGTCGAAGGCCCAGATCCTCGACCACGTGTGGGAGTACGACTTCAACGGCGACGCGGGGATCGTCGAGAGCTACATCTCGTACCTGCGCCGCAAGATCGATCCGCACGCCTCCGAGTCGCTCATCCAGACGAAGCGCGGGTTCGGCTACATGCTGAAGGTCGACAAGGTCTGACCGGCAGCCGACGCGCATGAGCGTGCGTTCCGACGCCCTGACCCGCTGGTGGCGTCGCACGAGCCTGCGTGCCAAGATCACCGGCGTCACCGTCGGCCTGCTCGCCGTGGGGCTGCTCGCCGCGGGGTTCGGATCCGCTCCGCTGCTGCGAACGATGCTCATGACGAACATCGACTCGTCGCTCGAGCAGCTGTCGGGGACGAACGTCTGGGAGACGGTCTTCGACGTCGAGGAGGCCGACGGCGAGCTGACGTTCCACGCCAAATCCCCCGCTCCCCAGACGGAGTACATCGTCGCCGTCTACAGCGCCCGCGGCGACCTCCTCGCGACCGCCGGCGGACATCCGGGCGCGCAGGATCCGCTCTTCCCGACGACGATCACGGTGCAGGACACCGTGCTCAACCAGGGCAGCATCCTCCAGCTCGAGACGCTGAGCGGCGCCGAGTACCACGCCGTCGTCTCGACGAAGCAGGTCGACCGCGGCACCGGCGGAGCCCTCGTCACGCAGCTCGTGGCGATGCCGCTCACCCAGGCCGAGTCGTTCGTCTCCTCCTACATCGGCATCTTCACGACGATGTCGCTGCTGACGGTCATCCTCGGCGCGCTCGTCACGCGCCTGCTCGTGACCCTCGCGTTCCGCCGCCTCGGCCAGGTCGAGGAGACGGCGATGACGATCGCGCAGGGCGACTTCTCGCAGCGCATGGACGACATCGAGCCGACGACCGAGGTGGGACGGCTCAAGATCGCCATCAACACGATGCTCGACCGGCTCGACGCGTCGTTCACGGAGCGCGACGAGGCGGTCGAGAAGATGCGCCGCTTCATCGGCGACGCGAGCCACGAGCTCCGCACGCCGCTCGTCAGCGTGCGCGGCTACGCCGAGCTGTACCGGATGGGCGCGATCCAGGGAGAGGAGGACACGGCCAAGGCGATGGAGCGCATCGAGAAGGAGGCCAAGCGCATGACCTCCCTCGTCGAGGATCTGCTGGCGCTGGCCCGCCTCGACGAGCGTCGGGAGCTCGAGATCTCCGACGTCGACCTGCGGCGCATCGCGCGCGACGCGGCGCTCGACGTCCGCGCCGCGGATCCGTCGCGGCAGGTGACCGTGCACGACAACACGGTGGAGCCCCTCACGGGCCCCATCACGATCGTCTCCCCCACCGCTCCCCCGGCGCGCCCGGAGAAGCAGGACGAGGCCCCCGCGGAGCCCGCGACCGAGACGAGCGTCCTGCGCCTGATCGGGTGGGGGTCGGGAGGCAGGTCGCGGCGCAGGAAGGCCGACGCGCCGCCGGTCGAGCCGCTCGACTTCTCCGAGCCGGAGCACGGGCGCGCCGTGGACGTGCCGCCGGTCGTGCGCGGGTCCGAGGAGAAGATCCAGCAGGTCATCGCGAACCTGCTCGGCAACGCGCGGCGGTACAGCCCGCCGGAGACGTCGATCGAGCTCGAGGTGGGCGTCGACCCCGAGCGGCAGATGGGGTGGATCGCCGTCATCGACCACGGCGAGGGGATCCCCGAGGAGATCCGCCGCAAGATCTTCCAGCGGTTCTGGCGGGCAGACACGTCGCGCACCCGCGAGACGGGCGGCAGCGGCCTGGGGCTTGCGATCGTGGCGTCGATCGTGGAGAACCTCGACGGCGCCGTGTCGGTGTTCGAGACGCCGGGCGGAGGGGCGACCTTCCAGGTGGCGTTCCCGCTCGCGGAGCCGACCGCGTGGGAGCTGCGCGAGGCCGAGGAGCTCTGAGCCGCCCGCGACCCCGTCTCCACAGGGGCAGGGACGCCGGATCCATCTGAGGATCGGGGATCCCGCGACCGCCGCCCGGGCGGCCCGCTCCTAGCGTGGGATCAACCCCACGAAAGGAGCCCCCCCCATGACCACCTTCCAGGTCGACACCGGCCACATCCTCGCGGTCAGCGCCGACGTGACGGCCTCCGCCGAGCGGCTGCGCCACGAGGTCGCCTTCCTCCTCGGCAAGGTGCACGCCCTCGAGGGCACCTGGCAGGGCGGCGCCTCGGCCGGCTTCCAGAGCCTCGTCGCCGAGTGGCACGCCCTGCACTCCCAGGTGGAGCACGCCCTCGAATCCCTCACCCACCGCCTGACGACCGCGGGCACCGGCTACGAGATGGTCGAGGCCGACATGTCCCGCATGTTCCGCTGAGGCCCCGAGACGGCAGAAGGCCCCTCGTCCCGGAGGACGAGGGGCCTTCGTGCGAGGGGCTGGATCAGAAGTCCATGCCACCGGCCTCGGGGCCGGCGGGCGCGGCCGCGGGCTCCGGCTTGTCGGCGACGACCGCCTCGGTCGTGAGGAACAGGCCCGCGATCGACGCGGCGTTCTGCAGCGCCGAGCGGGTGACCTTCGCCGGGTCGATGATGCCGGCCGACAGCATGTCGACGTACTCGCCCGTGGCGGCGTTGAGGCCCTGACCCGAGGGGAGCTCGGCGACCTTCGCCGCGACGACGCCCGGCTCGAGGCCGGCGTTGAGCGCGATCTGCTTGAGCGGAGCCTCGATGCCGACGCGGACGATGCGCGCACCGGTCGCCTCGTCGCCCACGAGCTCGAGCTTCTCGAAGGCCGTGGTCGCGGCCTGCAGCAGCGCCACGCCGCCGCCGGGGACGATGCCCTCCTCGACGGCCGCCTTCGCGTTGCGCACGGCGTCCTCGATGCGGTGCTTGCGCTCCTTCAGCTCGACCTCGGTCGCGGCGCCCGCCTTGATGACGGCCACGCCGCCGGCGAGCTTCGCGAGACGCTCCTGGAGCTTCTCGCGGTCGTAGTCGCTGTCGGTCGCCTCGATCTCGCGACGGATCTGCGTGACCCGACCCTCGATCTGGCCGGCGTCGCCCGCACCCTCGACGATCGTCGTCTCGTCCTTCGTGACGATGACCTTGCGCGCGCGGCCGAGCAGCTCGAGCTCGGTGTTCTCGAGCTTGAGGCCGACCTCCTCGGTGATGACCTGGCCGCCCGTGAGGATCGCGATGTCCTGCAGCTGGGCCTTGCGGCGGTCGCCGAAGCCGGGGGCCTTGACGGCGACCGACTTGAAGATGCCGCGGATCTTGTTGAGCACGAGCGTCGCGAGAGCCTCGCCCTCGACGTCCTCGGCGATGATGACGAGCTCCTTGCCCGACTGGATCACCTTGTCGACGACCGGCAGGAGATCCTTGATGTTCGAGATCTTCTGGTTCGCGATGAGGATGTACGGGTCCTCGAAGACGGCCTCCTGGCGCTCCGGGTCCGTGACGAAGTACGGGTTGAGGTAGCCCTTGTCGAAGCGCATTCCCTCGGTGAGCTCGAGCTCGGTGCCGAAGGCCTGGGCCTCCTCGACCGTGACGACGCCCTCCTTGCCCACCTTGTCGATGGCCTCGGCGATGAGCGCGCCGATCTCGGGGTCGGCAGCCGAGATCGATGCGGTCGCGCCGATCTCCGCCTTCGACTCGATCTCCTTGGCGTTCTCGAGCAGCTCGGCGGTGACGGCCTGGACGGCCTTCTCGATGCCGCGCTTGAGGCTGATCGGGTCGGCGCCGGCCGCGACGTTGCGCAGGCCCTCGCGCACGAGCGCCTGGGCCAGAACGGTCGCGGTCGTCGTGCCGTCGCCGGCGACGTCGTCGGTCTTCTTGGCGACCTCCTTGACGAGCTCCGCGCCGATCTTCTCGTACGGGTCGTCGAGCTCGATCTCCTTGGCGATCGACACACCGTCGTTCGTGATGGTGGGAGCGCCCCACTTCTTCTCGAGCACGACGTTGCGGCCGCGCGGGCCGAGCGTCACCTTGACGGCGTCGGCCAGCGTGTTGAGGCCGCGCTCGAGGCCGCGGCGGGCCTCCTCGTCGAAAGCGATCATCTTTGCCATGTGTTGTCGTCCCTCCCGGACGTAGGCGTGTGGTCTTTAGCACTCAGACGAGCCGAGTGCTAAAAGCATTCTGGCACTCGACCCCCGCGAGTGCAAACCTCCGGGAGGGATCCGGCTCACTCGGCGGGCGCGTCGCACCGATCGAGGCCGACGAGCACCGTGACGCCGTCCGAGTTCACCGACGCGAACTCGGGATCCAGCACGACGCTCTCGATGCCGAGCACCTGCGCGACGCCGCGCGCGGCGGCCTCCTGGTCCTCGGAGATGTAGAAGACGCTCGTCGCGGGGATGTCCCTGTCGTCCACGGCGGTGAGCACGTCGGCGTCCGCCCACCCCTCCGCGTAGAGCTGCTCCTCCATGCCGTCGAGCGTGACCTCGTCCCCGGCGCCGTTGAACAGCAGGACGGGGATCGACGGATCCACGACGGGCTCGACCTCGGCGGGCGCCTCCTGCGTCGGGCGCGAGACGGGGAGCGGCACGTCGTTCTGCGACATGACGATGAAGGCGAGGATCCCGGCGCCCGTGAGCACGGCGACCGCGAGCAGCCACCACAGCAGAGCCACGACCCAGCCGTAGCGGGGGCGCGGCGCGCGGTGCGCGCCGACGCGGTCGGGATCGTGCGGCAGGTCGTCGAAGCGATCGCGCGGGAAGGTGGGCTCGGACATCCGGGACATCGTAACCGGGCGGGCCGACGAGGCGGGCGTCATGTCGCGAGCAGACGCGAGCGGTGCGCGGAGCGCCGCTCGCGCAGCCGCCGCAGCCGCCCGATGAGCAGCGGCTCCGCCGCGAGCGCGTCGGGATCGTCGACGAGCCGGCCGAGCAGCTGGTAGTAGCGGGCGGGCGGAAGGCCGAGGCGCGACCGGATCTCCTCCTCCTTCGCGCCGCTGTACCGGGGCCACTCGGCTTCGAGGGCGAGGATGGCGCGCGCCGTCTCGTCGAGGCCGCCGCGCGGCGCAGATTCTCGGGACTCTCCGGCCTGTCGCTCCATGGCGTCAGGCTAGCCCCGGCGCGCTGGGCGCCCGCCGAGACACGCCCCGATCACACGCGGGCGAGCCACGACCCGAGCGGGTCGGCGGCCGCGATGGGATCGCCGTCGAGCGCGAGCGCGAAGCCGGGCCAGGAGTCGGGATCGATCGGCCGCGTCCACGCGTCGTGCAGCCGCGGGGCGTCGAGCGTGATCCAGCGCGCGTCGAGCGAGCGGATCGTCTCGATGAGGCGCTCGCGACCCGCGCGGGGGATGTGCGGGAGCACGCCGGGAGTGGTGACGACGAGCGTCGCGTCGGAGGGAGCCCGCGACGCGAGCGCCTCCAGCGCTCCCGGCTCCGCGGCGTCCCCCGCGACGAGGTGCGGCGGATCGGCGGCGACGATGTCGAGCGCCGCGGCGATCCGGGCGGCTCTGGCCGTCTCCCCCGGCCAGACGAGGCCCTCGATCCACGCCCGATCGCGCGGATCCGCCGCGTCGCGCGGCTGCGGATCGATGCCGCCCCTCCACACGATCTCCGGGGATCCGGCGGGCGCGGGCTGTCCCCCGCGCAGCTCGCACGCGAGCGTCACGCTGCTCGCCCCGTCCGCGGGGTCGGCCGCCGCGCAGGCGTCGCCCGCGCGGAACCGATACGAGAACCGGTCGGGGAACAGGCACAGCCCTGCCGACGCTCCGACCTCGAGCAGCGCGATCGGACCGGGGATCCGCTCGAGAGCGGCGAGGAGCGCCGCGCAGCGCAGCGGCTCGTTCGTCTGGGTGGTGCGCTCGGCGCACTCGGCGATCACCTCATCGGCGCGCTCCCGCACGAACGCCGCCCAGACGTCGTAGCCCGCGAGCGGGGCGCCGAGCATCCGCGTCACCGCGAACACGACCGGCGGCTGCCGGTGCGGGGAGGCGAGGGGCGCGAGGAGGCGCTGCATCGCGGGATCCTCCGCGACCCCGTGAGCCCACTCCGCGTAGATCGCGCTGCGGCCGGGCGCCTCGTCGCGCGCGAACCGCGCGTACCGCTCGGCGACGTCGCGGCCGGCGGGGAGGGGATCCGTCATGCCCCCCATTCAACCCGAGCCCCGCCCTCCCCCGCGGACGTATCCTGAGGCCATGGGTTACGAGGTGGAGAGGTCCGAGGACGAGTGGCGCGCCGAGCTGACGCCCGAGCAGTACGCGGTGCTGCGCGAGGCGGGCACGGAGCGGGCCTGGACGGGCGACCTCCTCGACGAGCACCGCGCGGGGCTCTACACCTGCGCCGCGTGCGGCGCGGAGCTCTTCCGCAGCGGCACGAAGTTCGACTCGCACTGCGGATGGCCGAGCTTCTACGAGTCGGTGCGCCCCGAGGCGGTCGAGCTGCTCGACGACGACAGCCTCGGGATGCGGCGCACCGAGGTGCGGTGCGCCCGGTGCGGGTCGCACCTCGGCCACGTGTTCCCCGACGGCTTCGGCACGCCCACGGGGGATCGCTACTGCATGAACTCGCTCTCGCTCGACTTCGCGCCCGAGGAGAGCTGACCGCGCCGCGTCAGGAGCGGGGACGCGGGACCACGAGCGGCGTGCCGGTGAGCGGATCCTCGATCACGAGGCACGCGAGTTCGAAGACCTCCTCGACGAGGTCGGCCGTGAGCACGTCGCGCGGCGCCCCCTCCGCGACGACGCGGCCGTCCTTCATCGCGATGAGGTGCGTCGCGTAGCGGGCGGCGTGGGCGAGATCGTGCAGCACGGCGACGATCGTCCGCCCGTCGCGGTGCAGGGCCGAGAGGAGGTCCATGAGGTCGTACTGGTGCGCGATGTCGAGATACGTCGTGGGCTCGTCGAGCAGCAGGATCGACGTCTCCTGCGCGAGGGCCATCGCCGTCCACACCCGCTGCCGCTGACCGCCGGACAGCTCGTGCACGCCGCGGGCCGCGAAGTCGGAGAGGTGCGTCGCGGCCATGGCCTCCGCGACCGCCTCCTCGTCGCGGGCCGTCCACTGGCGGATCAGCCCCTGGTGGGGGAAGCGTCCGCGCGCGACGAGGTCGCGCACCGAGATGCCCTCGGGCGCGATCGACGTCTGCGGCAGCAGCCCGACCGCCCGGGCGAACTCCTTCGGACGGTACGACGCGAGCACCTTGCCGTCGAGCACGGCCTCCCCCGCCGACGGGGCGAGCAGCCGCGAGAGACCCCGCAGGAGCGTGGACTTGCCGCACGCGTTCGGGCCGATGATCGCGGTGGACGAGCGGTCGGGGATCCCGACGGACAGGTCTCGGGAGATGACGCGTCCGTCGTATCCCAGGGTCGCGCCGCGGGTCCGCAGCCGGGCGGGTTCGGTCACGAGGTCCTCCTCGATCGGGTGACGAGAGTGGCGATGAGGTAGATGCCGCCGACGACGATCGTGGATCGTGACCATGCCGACGGGCACGGCGGCGGGGAGCGCGTGCTGCGCGACGACGTCCGCGGCCAGCAGCAGGAACGCCCCCACGAGCGCGCTGCCCGCCAGGGGGATGCCCGGGCCGCCGAACAGCCGACGGGCGACCTGCGGGGCGGCGAGCGAGACGAACACGATGGGCCCCGCGCTCGCCGTGACGAGGGCCGTGAGGGCGACGCCAACGACGAGCAGGAGGATCCGCGCCGCCTCGACGCGCACGCCGTGCGCCTTCGCGGCGTCGTCGCCGAGCTCCAGCTGGCGCAGCGACGGCGCGAGCGCCGCCAACGCGACGACGCAGACGAGCACCGCGACGGCGACGGGGATCACCTCGCCCCACGTGACGAGCGAGATGGATCCCGCCTGCCAGATCGACGCCGACATCGCCACCTCGGTCTCGGCGCGCAGGATGATGAAGCGGTTGACGGCCGTGAGCACCCCGAGTGGGAGGGGCTCACGGTCAGCTCTGCGACGCGCACGAGCGAGGGCGGGGGCGCGTACATCGAGGGCACGGAGCGCGTCGACCTGCTGACCCGCTTCGGCTTCGTGCAGAACCCCGCGATCGCCGACATGGAGACGGACGCGCTGGGCTTCTCGGTCGCGCTCTCGAACGAGCAGCTCGACGCCCTCGACGCCGACCTCATCGTCGCGTTCCCGATCTACATCGAGACGACCGAGATCACGGACGACCCGCTGTGGAACGCGATCCCCGCCGTCGAGGACGGCCGCGCGATCGTCATCGACGGCGACCTGTCGAGCGCCTACTCGCTCAGCACGGTCGGCGCGCAGGAGTACGCGATCGACAACCTCGTGCCCCTCATCGAGGAGGCGCTGGCCGACTGACGCGCCCGCGCCGTCGCGCGCCCCGGGGAGACCGCTCCCCGGGGCGCGCGGCGTCTCAGCGCCGGCGCCGCCAGAGCGTCGCGGCCACGCCGCCGAGCGCGAGCGCCGCCATCGCGATCGTGCGCCACGGCGGGGTCGGGACGTCGGGGATCCAGATGAGGTCGTACGCGATCGACGAGGTGATGAGCCCGAGCACGGATCCGACCGTCATCACGAGCACCCCGGTGCGGGGCGTGAGCGTCGCCGAGGTGAAGATGTAGATCACGCCGAGCAGGCCGCCGGCGTAGGTCCAGGGCTCAGTCGGGAACGACGTCGGCCATCCGTTCGCGAGGACGCTCCCGGCGGCCACGACGGCGAGCAGGACGGTGCCGCCCGCGAAGCTCGCGGTCGTCGCGGCGAGCGCCGATCCGACCCGCTGCCGCAGGCGGCCGTTGACCGCCGTCTGCCAGGCGACTCCCGCGCCGACCGCGAACGGCAGCGCGAGCATCCACCACGGGACGCTCGCGAGCGCGTCGCCTCCGAGCGAGACGACCACCGCGGCGAGCACGAGGAGCGCGCCGACGAGCCGTGGGGCGGTGACGGGCGCGACGCCCGCCGGGCCGACGCCCATCCGGTCGAGCACGAGGCCGCCGACCGTCTGCCCGGCGACCATGCCGACCGAGAACAGCGCGACGCCGATCGCCCCCACGGTGAGGCCCTGGGTCGTGACGGTGAAGGCCCCCGCGGCGCCTCCGCAGAGCATCCACCAGGGGATCCGGTCGGGTGCGCCGCGGCGGACGCCCTCGCGCAGGCGCCGCAGCCCCTGCCGCCCGGCCGGCAGCAGCGCCGACAGCGCGGCGACGATGACGAGGCCGGAGCCGAACGAGATGACGGCCGCGAGGAAGGCGTCGTCGAGCCCCGCGCCGAGGTCGCCGTTGAGGCGCGCCTGCAGGGCGGTGAGCGCTCCGACGAGGTAGGCGCCGATGACGCCGACCGCGAGGCCAGCCCGGCCTCTGCTCGGGATTCCCATGACCGTATGAGGATACGAGCAGAGAGGACGCTCTTGCGCATCCATCGAACATCTGTTCGAATCTTCTCATGAGATGGAGCGGTCAGAGCGTCACGGATCCCCCGAGCGAGGACGGAGCCCTGCCGGGCATGGAGCTCGCGGCGGTCGCGGCGATGCCCGGCCATCTGCGCACCGTGCGGCCGCCCGAGTTCCGCGGCGTCGCCTTCCACGAGGTGCTCGCGAAGAGCGCCCTCAACCGGGTGCCGGAGACCTCGGCGATGCCCTTCTCGCACACCGTCAACCCGTACCGGGGGTGCTCCCACGCCTGCGTCTACTGCTTCGCCCGCGGATCCCATCGCTATCTCGACTTCGACGCGGGGCGCGACTTCGACGCCGAGATCGTCGTCAAGGTCAACGTCGCGGAGGTGCTGCGACGCGAGCTCGCGCGTCCGGCGTGGACGCGGGAGCACGTGGCGCTCGGCACGAACACCGATCCGTATCAGCGCGCGGAGGGCCGGTATCGCCTGATGCCCGGGATCATCGAGGCGCTCGCCGACAGCGGAACGCCCTTCTCGATCCTCACGAAGGGCAGCCTCCTGCGCCGCGACCTGCCGCTTCTCGCCCGCGCACGCGAGCAGGTCGATGTCGATCTCGCGATGTCGATCGCGATCGGCGACCACGCGCTCCAGCAGTCGATCGAGCCGGGAACGCCGAGCACCGCCGCGCGGCTGCAGACGATCGCGGCGGCTCGCGATGCGGGCTTCGCGCCCCGGGTGTTCGTGATGCCGATCCTCCCCCACCTCACCGATGCGACGCCCCAGCTCGCGCGGCTGCTGGAGGGGATCCGCGACGCCGGCGCGCAGTCGGTGGTCTTCGGCGCTCTCCACCTGCGCGCCTTCGTGAAGCCCTGGTTCTTCTCCTGGCTGCGCGAGCACCGCCCCGACCTCGTTCCCGCCTACCGCGACCTCTACCCGGGGTCGACCGCGAGCGCGCCCGTCGCCTATCGCCGCGAGCTGGCCGCGCGCGTCCGCCCCCTGCTGCGCCGCCTCGGCCTCGACGACCGCCCCACTCGGTCGACGCCTCGCCGGGCGCTCGTCGCGGACGCCGAACCGGCGCCCGCGCCGATGCTGTTCTGAGCGGCCCGGTCGTCGCCGTGCGCGACAGGGCGCGCCCTCGCCCAGACGCGGGGAGCACGCGCCGGCGAGGACCTCGGACTCCTCCTGTGGCCGGCGCCTCCCGCAGGCGCGGCGAGCACGCGCCCGCCCAGACCCCGACGACGACCGTCCCTCGGTATCGTGGCCGGGGATGACGTCCTCTCCGCTTCTGCCGATCGACGACCTCGAACGCCTCTGCGATCGCGCCGTGCGCGGATCCGGCGGCTCCCCGGAGGTGGCGCGGGTGCTCGCGGCCGCGACCGTCGCGGCGGAGCGACGCGGCAGGCCCGCGGTCGGCGCCGCGCACCTGCTCGACTACCTCGATGCGCTCCGCGCGGGCCGGCTGAACGGCGATCCCCGCCCCTCCGTCGCCCGGACGCGCTCGGCGATCGTCACCGCGGACGCCGACGAGGGCCCGGCCCAGCTCGCCTTCGAGATGCTGCTGCCCGACCTCGCGGAAGCGGCGATCGACTGCGGCGTCGCGGTCGCCTCGGTGCGCAGTGCGTACGCCGCCGGCGAGCTCGGAGACTACGCCGTGCGGCTCGCGGAGCGCGGCTTCGTCTCGCTCGCGTGCGCGAACTCCTCGCCGCTCATGGCGCTCTCCGGGGCGCGCTCAGCGGTCGCGGGCACGAACCCGCTCGCCTTCGGCCTGCCGCTCCCCTCCGGCCCTCGCGCGTTCGACCAGGCGGCGAGCGCGACCGCGTGGGTGCGGGTGCGCGACGCCGCCCGGCGCGGCGAGCAGATCCCGGAGGGGTGGGCGCTCGACGCCGACGGCGAGCAGACGACCGACGCCGACGCGGCCCTCGCGGGCGCCCTGCTGCCGTTCGGCGGGCCGAAGGGATCCAACATCGCGGTCATGATCGAGATGCTCGCGGCGCTGTCGGGCGGATCCTTCTCGCTCGACGCCCCTCCCTTCGACCGGGGCGAGGAGTCGCCCCGCCTCGGGCTGTTCCTGATCGCCGTGGATCCGGGCGCGCTCGACGACGACTATCCCCGGCGGGCGGAGGAGCACCTCGCGCGCCTCGAGACCGAGCACGGCGTGCGGTTCGCCCGGAGGCGCGAGCCCGTTGCGGAGGTCCGGCTGGATCCGCGGGTGCACGCGGCGCTCGTGGATGCCGCGCGCCGAGCCGAGGAGGAGCAATGAGAGCGACTCGCATGCTGCAGACGATCGACACGCACGTCGAGGGGCTGCCCGTGCGCATCGTCACGGGCGGCGCGCCGCCGATCCCGGGCGAGACGATGGACGAGCGACGCGCGTGGTTCTCCGCGCACTCCGACGACCTGCGCACGCTCCTCATGTGCGAGCCGCGAGGATCCGCCTGGATGTCGGGCGCGATCCTCCAGCCCCCGACGCGCCCCGACGCCGACTGGGGCGTGCTGTTCATCGAGGTGACGGGCGTGCTGCCGATGTGCGGAGCGGGCACGATCGCCGTCGCGACCGCGCTCGTCGAGGCCGGCATGGTTCCCGTCGCGGAGCCCGTCACGACGATCCGCCTGGACGCGCCCATCGGTCTCATCACGGCCGAGGTGCGGGTGCGGGACGGCCGCGCCGAGGAGGTCACGATCGCGAACGTCGCCTCGTACGCGCACGCGCTCGACGCCGAGCTCGAGGTGCCGGGCTTCGGCCGGCTGCGCGTCGACATCGGCTTCGGAGGAAACTTCTACGCGTTCGCCGACCTCGACGACCTCGGGATCCCTTTCCGCCGCGACGCATCGGAGCGGATCCTCGCCGCGGGGCGCGACATCATGGCGGCGGTGAACGCGCAGATGCGCCCCGTGCATCCGACCACGGGCTACGCGGGATGCGAGCACGTCGTGCTGCTGGCGCCCGGATCCGACGAGCGCCGCACCCGGCATGCGCTCATCAACGCGCCGGGCTGGCTCGACCGCTCCCCCGGCGGCACCGGGACGAGCGCGCGGCTGGCGGTGCTGCACGCACGCGGCCGGATGGGAGCGGGAGACGCCCTCGTCAACGAGTCGTTCATCGGCACGACCTTCACGGGGCGCATCGCCTCGGAGACCGACGTGGCCGGTCGCCCCGCCGTCGTCCCCGCGATCACCGGCCGGGCGTGGATCACCGCGACGACGCAGCAGATGCTCGACCCGACCGATCCGTTCCCCGCCGGGTTCTCCCTCTGATCCGGGCGAGCGCCCGGGATCAGCCGTCGGCGCTCTGCGGGGGAAGCGCCGCGATGATCGGGTGGTCCTTGGGGATCACGCCCATCTTGGCGGCGCCGCCGGGAGATCCAAGATCGTCGAAGAACTCGACGTTGGCCTTGTAGTAGTCCTGCCACTCATCAGGCAGATCGTCCTCGTAGTAGATCGCCTCGACCGGGCACACCGGCTCGCACGCCCCGCAGTCCACGCACTCATCCGGATGGATGTACAGGCTGCGCTCGCCCTCGTAGATGCAGTCGACCGGACACTCATCGATGCACGCGCGGTCCTTCACATCGACGCACGGCAGCGCGATCACATAGGTCACGGCGTCTCCTCTCCGAGCGAGATCGTAAGACCTCAACCGCTGTTGAGGTCAAGCGGAGGAGGCCTCAGGAGGCTGCGGAACGGATCCACTCGCGCAGGTCTTCCCGCACGGCGTCGGGGACCGCGCGGCGCCCATTCGGCGCGAAGAGCACCGAGAGCACCACCGTCGCCTCGGAGACACTGCTGGCCACCGCGATGGTCTTCAGGTCGAGATTCGCCTCGTGGAGCTTCGCGAGGGAGCTGCGGCGTTCGTCGGAGAGGAGCTCCGCCTCACGGAACTCGGGAACGGGCACACGCATCTGGAGGATCCGCAGCGCGAGCGCGTGAGCGACCACCGCCGCATCCGTCGCCACCGAGGCCGCGATGTCCTCCAGTCCGACGCCCAGCTCGAACAGCTCCAGTGCGAGGAGCTCGCGTCCCCACGACGGGATCTTCGAACCGGTCTCGTCATCCGAGCTCGTCGCACGGGGAGAACGCTCCGGGGAAGGGGCCGCCGGGTGGGAGCTGACAGGCCCGGGAGGCGTGGACACGGTCGGCGCCGTCGACGCCGGGCTGTCGGGAGCCACCGGCGCACTCGTCTCGTGCGGCGCCGGGACAGACGGTGCAGCCGCGGGACGCTTCGGCACCGCGGTCGGGAGCGGCGGCCGGGTGGGGATCCTCGACGCGGGATCCGCCGGGGGCGCGCTGCGCGGTGCTGCCGACTCCGGCGACGGACGCGGCGCCTCCACAGGCTGCGGGCGAGGGTCGGCGGGCGGAGCGCTCCGCTCTGCGGGACAGAAAGGGTCCGCGGCGGGCGGCGCCGTCGCCTGTTCGCTCACGCCCTCGACGTGCTGCGTCTCCACGAGCCGGCCCGGGTTCTCTCCGCGCTGCCGGATGAGCTCTCGGGCGCGGGGCTCGCTCTCTGCGATGCCGCCGATGCGACGCATCGTCCCGTCGCGATCCTGCGACTCGAACAGGAACAGCTGCCGCATCCGCGTCTCCTCCGCATACAACCGACTCGATGAAGGATATCGCCTCATAGGATTGCGACGTGGAAACGGCCTTCATCGTCATCGACCGCCAGAGGAACCGCCTCGGCATCACCCGAGCGCAGAAGGGGAAGCCGGGGCTCCTCGTCTGGGAGGACGGCGAGGTAGCTGAGAACGATTCGGCCGCGGACGCGCTGGTCTCGGTGCGGCCGAACAGCCTCGAGCTTCTGCGATTGGTCTACCCCGCCCGCATCGACCAAGCGGAGAGCGACTCCGAGGCGGCCTTCGATGTGCTTCTCGCCGCCATCAGCTCTCCGGCACGAGAGCCGATGGCGCAGAAGCGGATCGCCGACGCACTCACCCAGCGAGCAGGTGTGCCCGCGAAAAAGAGCGCGCCGATCCTCGAGAACGCACTCCCCCTCGCCGAGGCGAGCCCGGATGTCGAGATTCGCGCGAAGAAGAGCACGCGCGTCTTCAGTCTGGCGCCCGGAAAGTCACCCGTCCTCCGCGCGCCCGGGTGGTCGGAGAGATATGAGCGCCTGGTGCGAATCCTGACCGACCGCGAGGCCGACAAACCGGATGAAGGCGCCCCCACGCAAGACAGCGAGCGGGACGCGAAGGCGCAGCGCGGCACGCTTCCCCCAGCCCAGATCTCGAGTCCGGATCGTTCGACGCCCGAGTCCAAGAAGAGCACAGCGAAGGCTAGCCGCGCCAAGGTGGGCGATGCCGCTCACCTCGACGACGCTCCTGTGAATCCGCAGACTCCGCGCATCGAGCCGACTCTCGTCGAGCGAGTCGAGCGGGCGTTCGAGGATCCTTCCTCCCTCGCCCCAAAGGAGCGCACGTCGCTGAACGCCGAGGTGACCGCGCGACTCCGCGAGGATCCGCCCCTCCAGACGCTCCCGCTCCTGCGATATGCGCTGGGCAAGGCCACCGTGAAGCTCCGTGAGACCGCGATTCGCGTGCTCCGGAGCATCGTCGCCGACGACGACGCTCCGGGCCTGCTCACGGCACTCGACGAGGTCCGCGCGCTGGTCGGTTCCCTGCCCTGGTCGCCGGAGCGCGTGGCGCTCCTCGGCTCGCTGGTCCGTCCGCCGATCGCCGATGCACTCGACGCGGCGTGGCTCGAGGGCCTCGGCATCGAGGAGATCCTCGATCTCGAGCAGGCGGGGATCGAGCGCCTCACCGGAGCCCCTGCCTGGCGAGATGAGATCTCGAGCCGCTGCGCGTCCGCTCTCGACGACGCGACGCAGAGGCGCCGGGTGTTCCGTCTGCTCGCCTCGCCGGCGGTGACGGCTTTCGCCCCCGAGGAAGCGGGCCGACGCGCCTTCGCCCACGTGCACGCACACGATGCTCAGCTGCGCACGTGGGTCCACGGTCTCGCGCCGCAGGCGGAGGAGCCCGCGGCGCAGGAGGAGCCGACGCCCGCCGCGCCTTCGGACGACGACGCGGAGAAGCAGATCGCCGCTCAATCCGAGATCATCGCGCAGCTGACGGAGCGGCTGTCGGCGACCGCGTCCGAGCTGGCCGATCTGCAGAGCACGGCTGCCCAGGTGCGAGGGAGCGCGCTCGCACAGGCGTCGCGCGACGCGTACCGTGCGCTGGCCCGTGTGCTCGCGACTCTGGATGAGCTCGCCGGTCAGGTGAGCGCCGATCAGCTCGTTGGGAGGGCGAGGCAGCTGGCTGCGCGAAGCGGCGTCCTGCCGGTCGGGGAGAGCGGCGAGACCGTCGCGTTCGACCCGGCTCTCCATGAAGCCCCGGGGGATCGTCCCGATGACGGCGATCCTGTGTTCGTCGGACGTCCCGGGTATGTGTGGACGCAGGACGGAGACACCGCCGTTCTCGTGAAGACCCTCGTGTCGAAAGGCTGATCCATGGCCGCCGCCATCCGCGGGGTCGACTTCGGAACGTCGACCTCCCTCCTCTCCGTCTCCAGTCCGCTCGGCGCCGAGCTGATCCCCCTCGGCGCGCAGGAGCAGTGGATGCCCTCCATCGCCGGTGGGACGCGGAACCGATGGCTCGTCGGCGATGACGCCGCGACCCTGCCGGAGAACTCCCTCATCCGCTCGGTGAAGCGCGCGATCACTCTGCGAGAGCAGGCCGCGATCTACCACAACGGAGACCACCCGGTCGTCGTGGACGCCGATGACGTGATCGCCGACCTCTTCCGGACGATCTCGCAGCGCGCCGCCTCCGAGTTCGAGTCGGTGACGGACCGCGATGCCACGGTCCGCCTCGGGTGCCCCGCCATGTGGGACGGAGATCAGCGGAGGCGTCTCCTCGACGCGGCGCAGTCCGCGGGGCTGAACGTCGACGACACGACGCTCATCGACGAGCCGATCGCCGCGGGCATCGCGTGGGTGAACGATCGTCTGCGGCGTCGGGAGCCCACCCGCGGGAAGGTCCTCATCTACGACATGGGCGGCGGCACACTCGACATCGCGGTCCTGGACGTCGATGCTTCTCCCGGTCACCCGGCCACTGTGTCCGTCCAGTCCGCACATGGCACCGACGTCGCAGGTGACGCCGTCGACGAGGAGTTCGCGAAGACGATCCGCGGCAAGCTCGTGCAGGAGGGCGTCTCCACGCGGGAGCTCGACGCGCACCCCGATCTCGCGGCGTGGCTCGTCCGCGCGGCACGAGAGGCGAAGGTCGAGCTCTCCTCCTCCGAATCGGCTCTCGTGCCGATCCCCTATCCCGGGCTCCGGCTCCCCGTCGTCGAGGTGCGCCGTTCCGAGTTCGAACAGAAGTTCCAGCGTCTCCTCGAACGCAGCATGCAGGAGGTGTGGGCTGTCGCTCGAGCCGCGCTCGTCACGCAGAGCGCGGAGGACGGCTCCTCCATGACACCCCAGTCGGCCCGCAGCCTCGCTGAGGCGGAGCTGGCGAGAGGAATCCGCTACGTGCTTCTCGCCGGAGGAATGTCGCGCGTCCCCATGATCACGCGTGCCTTCCACGAGTGGTTCCGTCCCGAGCAGATCCATACCGACAGGAACCCCGAGACGCTGATCGCGCGCGGTCTCGGCGCGGATCGGGCATACGACAGCCTCAACCTCCACAGGCCCGGCTTCTCGCTCGTCCTCAGCTGGCTCGGCGATTCCGGTCAGGAGCACGAGGAGACGCTCTACCCCGCCTACACACCGTTCTACAACCGGGCCAAAGCGCTCACCCAGAGCACCCTCGCCTTCACCTACGACTTCGCGCGCAGCCGCGCAGCGCATCCTCGTTCCGGGCAGGGGCGCATCACCGCCCGCGCCGTGACCGGCGAGGACATCCCCTTCGAGCTCGACGGGGCGCACGTGCCGGGCCTGCCCTACCGCTTCGGCTACTCCGACAGCCCCGTCATCCGGATCAGACCGACGGGCGAGGTGCTCGTGCGCGACGAAGGCGGGTATGTGCAGCGTGTCTACATCGATCGCTGGCCCGTGATCCAGGGGCGCGGCGCCGAGGCCGCGGCCATCCATGTGAGCACCCGCAAGCCGGAGCCGAAGCCCCGCACGTGGTGGTACGACCAGTCCGGCGACTGACGCTCACGTCGGTCCCCGCACGGCACGCGAGACCGCGTTCATCATGTCGCTCTCCTGCACGGCCCCCTGTGTCATCACGGCATCCTTGACGCGGTTCTTGCTCTCAAGCAGACGACCGAGGAGCACATCGAACGAGTCGAAGTGCGGGTGGATCGACGCAGGCAGGTAGACGCTGACATCCCGGGTCTGACCGATCCGATACGCGCGATCCGTCGCCTGAGCCTCCTTGGCAGGGTTCCAGTGGCGTTCCAGATGGACCACGTGGTTCGCTCCGACGACCGTCAGCCCCACCCCCGCCGCGATCGGCGACATGATGATCACGTCGAATCCCTCGGACTGCTCGAACGACTCGATCAGCTGCCTGCGCGAGGTCCCGTCGCTGTTCGACGTCGCGGCCGTGTCGCCATTGATGACGTGGGGGCGGATGCCGAACTCGAATGAGCACCAGAGCGCGAAGAGGAGCTGCGCCTCTCGCGACAGGATGAACACGATCGCCTTCTCGCCGCGCTCGCGCACCCGGTGCAGCACCGTCATCGCCGCGATCGCCTTCGCGGACATCGCGACCTGCTCGCTGGATTCTCGGAGCGATGAGGGCCGCGCCGCATGCCTCTCCCCGATGTCGAGCAGCGGGTGCAGAGATGCCAGTCGGAGCCGCTGAAGCGTCGCGAGCGCCGTGGCGCCGTTCTCGCGCATCGCCGCGATCCGTGCGTCGTACTCAGCCCGCTGCGCGTGCGGCATCAGCGGGCCGAGCGCCGGGTCGTGGATCCGGTCTTCTGCGACATGCACGGGTGCCGCGCCCGAGAAGACCGTCTTCCGAGGCAGTCCCTCGAGGTGGTCCTCTTTATCCCGCCTCAGCATGAAGCGCCCGACCGCGCGGCGCAGCTGCCGCCCGATCGCCAGACGCTCCTCCTCTCCGGTCGCGTCGCGGATCGGCACGACGAACGTCTCCCGGAAGTCGGACCAGCTCCCGAGCAGACCCGGCTGCGCCGTGTCGACGAGGCACCAGAACTCCGCCAGGCTGTTCTCGACGGGCGTCCCCGTCATCAGAAGACGGAAGTCGGCGCGAAGCGCCTTCGCAGCGCGGGCCCTCGATGTGGTCGACGTCTTGATCGCCTGCGCCTCGTCGAAGACCGCCAGTCCCCAGTCGACCTGCGACAGAGAGATCTGGTAGTCGCGCAGCGTCTCGTACGTCGTGAGCACGAGCCGCCCTGGCGCATCGAGCCGGGAGGATCCGTACTCGGGGCCGACGCGAAGCGACGTGCGCAGCAGGGCCGCGTCGACCTTCCCGTCCTCGTCGAGCGCTGCGGACTCCTGCAGCGTCTCTCTCCCCCTGCCCCGCATCCGGAAGCGCGGAAGGTCGCGGCTGCTCTGGAGCACCACGACCTCCTCGAATGGCGGGTCCGAGAAGGTCTTGCGGATCTCGTCCTCCCAGTTCTCGATGAGGCTGAGCGGCGCGACGATGAGCATCGGCTTGATCCGCTCCCCTGATTCCTCCACGTCGCGCCTCAGCTCCGCGGCGGCGACGAGCGTCATGAAGGTCTTCCCGAGGCCCATGTCGTCGGCGAGCAGCGCTCCCTGCAGGCGGTGCATCTCCGTCCTGTCCCCGCGCCGGGCTGCGCACATAAGGCCGACCATCCATTCGATTCCCTCCCGCTGGTGAGGGAAGGGCCGGCGGCGCAGCCTGTCATACGCCGGCTCACGGGGCACGAGGGCGCGCTCAGCGAGATCACGGAGGGGGCCCGCGGCATTCCCTGCCTCGCGAATCAGGAACCCGACCTGCTCCTTCCCGGTCGCCGTGGGCGTGGCGCCGGGCGGAGAGGCGATGCCGTCCGGCTGCTCGGCGATTCTCTGACGCGCCTCGGACAGCGCCCTCGCAACGGCCTCAGGCGACCCGATGTCCACGAGGACCTCATCGAACCGGATCGCATCGGCTCCGTCCGCCCGGGCCGCGGCGATGAGGCGCTCCGCCTCATCGAGATCCTCCGTCGTGCGGATCATCGAGACCAGCAGCGATGCCGGAGAGACGGCCTGCTCCTTCGCGAACCAGTCCAGTCCGCCCTCCGCCTCGATCCCGAAGTCGACGTGCTCGATCCGTCCGATGCCTTCGACGCGCACGGAGAATCCGAGGTCGAGGTTCACGAGCGCCCCGTCGAGGAAGGCGCTCGGTGCCTTCATGAACAGCGGCACGCTCTCCGGCGCGATCCGCCGGTTCTTCAGGATCTCGTGAGCGGCGGCCATCTGCCGCTCCTCGAGCAGAATCAGCTTGGTGCCCACGCGCACCACTCCCTGGCTCCGCTCCGCTGTCTGCCCCCATCGCGGTTCGAGGTCGTCGGGGTCGATACCGGGAACCGTCGGGGAGAGCGTCAGCCCGCCGTCAGCATCCGGACGCGCTCGGATGCCGATCGTCTCCGGCGTCACGGTCTCGAAGCCACCTCTGTCGAAGTACGCGAGGTCTATGTCCAGGCCCTCTGAGCGAGCGTGCTGGAGGTCGGCTACGAGGCGCACATTCGCCTCCGGCGTCCGCGCCTCAGCAGCGAGCGCCTCGTGCGCCTCGATGGCGATCAGCGCGTCGAGCTGCTCTGCCGAGACGAGGTGAGCCGCTGATCCGATCGTCAGGATCGCGCCGTATCGGCGCACGGGAGCGAGGCTTCCGTCGTCGGTCCTCGCCAGGAGGGTGACGCCGAAGCGGCTCTGGCTCGTCGTTCCCTCCACTCGCGCTTCGAAGCTCCCGCACCAGCGGTCCGGCAGGGCGAACAGCTCGCGGAACGCCTCGTCGAGACGCGCAGCGAAGCGGGTGGGGATGAGGAATCCGCTGCCCGTCTCACCCGCGGCTCCCGACTCGGTCAGCATGCGAAGCGCGATGAGCTGGGCCGTGGCGAGGTTCGGCTCAGCTCTCCGCTCGAGACGCCGCAGCGCCTCTCGGCCGATGACGAGATCGATGCCGTCGTCTGCGGTCGTGATCTGGAACCCCTCCGGCTCCTCTTCGGCAGCCCTCGAGCGGTCGCCGAGCACTGTTCTCACGAGGTCACGAAGCCCCATCGTTCTCCCCTTCCAGCGGCAGCGGGTCGACCCGTTCGGAACGGACGACGGGGATTCCGTGGTTCCGCAGCCGCACGTAGTCCTCCGTGGTGAGCACGAGCTGCGACGCGATGCGGATCCCGGCCTCCGCCAGGAACCGGAGCAGCCGCTCCTGCCAGAATCCGCGATGCGAGATCTCGCTGTGGCCGGCCGTCGCGGCGTCCGGACGGGCGGCCTCCCAGCGTTCCGCGAAGTCCTCCGGCATGTCCTTCGTGACGCTCTCGTAGACGAAGCGACGCTCGGTGGAGGCGATGATCCTGCGCGACGGCGTGCCCAGATAGACGTGCAGGGGCATGTTGTGGGTGCCTTCGATGAGGTGGAAGGCTCCGCAGTCGAGATAGATGAGCGCGGAGTCCCGCTTCCCGTTGCCCTGCAGGTTCGCCAGCGACGCATGCATCGACGTCGGGAGCTTGCTCTTCATCTCCTCCCGGACACGCGACCCCACGATCAGGCGACTGCGGCGCACGATGCCCTCCCGCTCGAGAAGACCTTCGAGGAGCGTCTGGCGCGGAGGGTACAGACGCCTCATCGACTCGTGACCGCTCGTCTCCGCGTACTCCCGCAGCGCTTCAAGGAACGCGCGAAGGTCGGTCCGCGCCATCCACGCGATGACCTCGTCGATGCGGTCCCGCCCGAGCGGCTGCCACCAGATCGCGTGCGCGTCGCTGTGCCGCAGGCGAGGATCGCCCGCAACAGCGAGGACGGCATCGCGCCAGACCTCGCCGGGGTCCTGGTCGGTCTCCCTCGCCCGGTCGATGAGGATCTCGAGGGCGGCGTGGCCGAGGAGACGCCCCGCGTGCGGCGCATCGATCGTCTCCCGCTCCCGCAGCCGCGCCAGAGCCGGCCCCTCATGACCGAACGGGAGACGCCGCAGCTCCTCCAGGTAGAGCTCGTCGTCCAGAGCATCCATGAAGCGGCCGCCGCGAGCGGCCTCCAGACGGGCGCGCCGGATCGCTTCCCCCGGCGCGATGGCCTCATCCCAGATCGCAGACGCGAATCGACGCGGCCCCTCTCTCGACCACAGCAGTGCTCGGCCCGGGGTCGTCTCGTGCTGCGCGAGGAGCTCGGACAGCTCGTCGAGGAGCTGGCCGCGTCGTTCCTCGCCGAAGAGCGGTTCGACCGCGTCGAGGCCGTCGAAGCGCTCGAGGAACACCTGCGCGAGCATCGGGAGCGCGACCGCCGGCATCCGCCTCATCTGACGCAGATCGCCGACGAGCGCCGCGGAGAGACCCCGTTCGCTGTCGTCCATCCCCGCGCGGCCCCAGATCGACGCGAGTGCGATGACATAGCGCTTGTCGCGGATCAGCGCGCGCGCCTCGTGGCATCTCCCGGCGGCGAAGAGACGCCGGAGTTCGTCGGCGCGGTCGCCGATGAGAGCCTGCGTCACATGAGTCGCCCGCCCACCCGCCCGCGTCGAGAGCCCCGCCCACGAGCGGATCGTCTCCTCCTCCCAGTCCGGGGAGATGTGCGCCACCGGCGGCACGAAATCGACGGACATCGTCAGTCCGTCTCGCCGTCTCGGTACGCGTCGAGGATGCCCTCGAGCTCGTCGCTCGTCGGGGCGACGACCGTGATGCGGATGTCGATCCGGCGGTTCGGCGGATGGTCGACCGCACCCGCGGGCGTTCCCTCCACCGGACGCGTGTCCGCGTACCCCGAGACCGAGAAGAGGGGACGACCCGATGCGTTGGTCAGCGCGTCGAGGGACTCCGCGTCGGGCAGCCCGCTCTCCCACAGCTGCCACAGCGCGATGGCGCGGTCGGTCGACAGCCGCCAATTCCCTCCCGGCTGATCGTACGGCACGCCGTCGGTGTGGCCCTCGACGAACACCGTGTCGAGATGTGCGGCGCGCTCCTGGTCGTTCATGACCTGACTGAGGGCCTGCCCGATCCGCAGCGCCGTCTCCTCGTTCGCGTCGGGGATGTCCGCCGAGCCCGACGCGAATCCCAGCGCCGAGATGGGGATGCTCAGCACGGAGGAGTCGGCGTTGAGCACCACCTCGATCCCGCTGGCGACCAGCGAGTCCCGCACCTCCCCCAGCATCTGCGCGCGCGAGACCTCGCTGTCGCTGAGGGATCGGACCTGCGCGCTGAACTGGCGCTCCTGCTCCTGCTGCGTCTCCAGGATGGCCGCGACCTCGCTCTGGCGCTGCATGAGCTGCAGCATGAGAGCGGCGGCGGCGAGGATGAAGATCACCAGCAGCCCGGACATCATGTCCGAGAACGAGATCCAGTACGAGGGCTCCTCGTCTGGGGCCGCCGCGCGCCGACGCGAGAAGGTCCTCACTCAGGCCTCCCGAAGCCCTGCGGAAGCGGAGGCCGCGGGGGCACCGGCGGCTGCAGGGTCGCGACGGCGGCGGCCGGCGCGGGCTCTGCGACCGGTGCAGCAGGGAGCCCTGCCTCCGCAGCACGACGCGGAAGGCGGTCGTCGATCTCCCCGATCACCTGCTCCAGCGTCTGCGCGACGGTGAGCATCTTCCCCGCGTAGTCACGGCTGTGCTCATCCCACACGCCCATCCGGTGCTCGACCTGCCTCTCCACCGCTGAGGAGTAGGCAGCGAGCCATTCCGACGTCTGCTTCTCGAGGTCCGACACCAGCGACGACAGCTGCTCGGAGGTCGCACGCACCGCGCTGTCGATCTGCTGCCCGAAGTCGGTCTGCTGGGCGGTCAGCGCCGTCATCTGGTCACCAACGTCCTTCTGCGCCTCGCCGATGAGCGTCGCCGAAACGGAGATGACCTCCTGGAGCTCTGCTGCTCGAGCGGACGTCGTCTCGAAGAGGTCGATCTGCCGCTGGGCTCGTCCCTGCACGTCGACGATGACACCCAGTGCGGCATTCAGCACCTCGCGCACCTTCTCGGCGGCCGCGTCCAGCCGCTCATGCGACTCCTTCGCCGCCTCCGCGCCTCCGGCGAGATGGCGTGCCGTCTCCTCGGTCAGATCGCGCAGCTGATCGGCGGTCTCGCGGTGCGCGACGCGGACTTCCTCCAGCGTCTGCGTCACCGCGGAGACCGCTATGCTCAGCTCGGCCGCAGCTTGGCTGAGCGCCTTCGCCTGCTGCTCGCCGAGCCTGCTGAACGACTCCGCGAAGCGGTTCACGAGCACCTCGAACACCGTCTCGGACTGCTGGGTCGTCCGCTCCACGAGCTTTTCGATGGCGGGGCCGAGAGAGTCGGTGATCGCCCCGTGCAGGGAGCTCTCGATGCGGGAGGTCACCTGGTCGAGCCCCACCTGGAGTCTGTCTCCGATGCGCTCGTCGAGCTGTCGGAGCGACTGGTCGGCTTCGTGCGCCGACCGGCGGATGTCGACGAGCGCGGATTCGGGTGTGATGCGCAGGAGCGCGCCATCGATGTCGGCCTGGAGCTCCTGGATCTTCGCGAGCACCTTGCGCTCGTCACTCTTCTCGGCGACGTTCACCAGGATGCTCGTGAGGACTCCCCACACCGAGGTCGCGAAGGCGATCGCCGCCGACTCGATGAGATGCTCGATGCCGGTGAGCAGGTCGTTCTCGTCACCCACGCGCAACCCGGAGAGACCGAGCACGAGCCCCAGGAAGGTGCCGAGCACGCCGAGTGCCGTCAGGAGTCCGGGAGCGGCGACGAGGAGACGGTTCTGCGAGAGGCCCCCGGCGAGCGAGCGTTCGTTGAAGAAGAAGTCGGCCTCGACCGTGTTGCGCAGCCGGCCGTCGTCCCCGCGGACGAGGGTCTCGCAGAACTCCCCCCAGAGCTTTCCCGCGGTCTTCTCGGCTTCGGATGCCTCGTCAGTCGGCGGCGCGGGCGCGGCGGATCCGCCGTTTCCGAGGCTGTCTGCGAGCCGGCCCACCGCGGCGATCCGCGCCTCGGCATCTCGCCGATATCGCCGCAGCGCGACGAACGACCAGCACATGACCGCGATGATGACGACGATGAAGGCCAACGTCAGCCCGTCGGACCAGCTCGTCGGCGGGAAGGGGAACAGCACCCGGAGGATGCCGATCAGGTTGTCCATGCTTGTTCGTCTTTCATCGTTCGCACCGAACGGTCTCGCTCGCGGGTGCCCCAGGGCGCCCGGACGAGGCCGTGCCCGCTCCTCGACGCGCCTGCTGCGCGCAGGCTCTCGCGCTCGGGCGCCTCAGCAGACGAACCCGCGCGCCTCAGGTGTCGATGACGGCGTCAGACCAATATAGTGCTCGCCTCCGACACACCGCCGATCACGAGCGCCCCGTCTCACACCCGGCGGTAGGCCGACACCAGCGGGCAGTCGAACGGGTCGCGCGCGGCGAGGCCGACGCGATTGAGGTAGTCGATGACGATGAGATACGAGCGGCCGATCGACGTCTCCGTGTAGGGCACGTCGTTCGCCGCGCAGAACTCGCGGACGATCTCGCGCGCCTGAGCGAGATGGGGCCGCGCCATGCTCGGGAACAGGTGGTGCTCCACCTGGTAGTTGAGGCCGCCCATGAGCCAGGTGGCCCACCAGCCGCCGCGGATGTTGCGCGAGGTGCGCACCTGCTTGGAGAAGAAGTCGAGCTTCGCGTCGGGCGCGATGACGGGCATCCCCTTGTGATTGGGAGCGAACGAGGCCCCCATGTAGACCCCGAACACGGCGAGCATCACGCCGAGGAAGGCGAAAGCCTTGCCGAGGGGCAGGAAGACGAAGATCGGCGTCAACACGAGGGCGAAGCGCGCCGTGAGCATGCCGAGCTCGGCCCAGCGGCCCTTCACCGGCCCGCGGGAGAGGAGGTGCTGGATGCTGAGGCGGTGCAGGTTGAGGCCCTCGAGGGTCAGCAGCGGGAAGAACAGCCACCCCTGGTGACGGGTGATGAGCCGGCGCAGGCCCCGCGCTTCGGCCGCGTCCTCGTCGAGGAAGGAGATCGTGTCGACCTCGATGTCCGGATCCTTGCCGACGCGGTTGGGGTTGGCGTGGTGACGGCTGTGCTTGGAGTCCCACCACGAATAGCTCATGCCGACGACCGCGCCGGCGAGCCACCGCGCGAGGCGGTCGTTCGCCGGGCCGGACGCGAGGATCTGGCGGTGCGCGGCCTCGTGCGCGAGGAACGCGACCTGGGTGAAGAGGATCCCGAGCGCGCCCGCGATGAGCAGCTGGAACCAGCTGTCGCCGAGCAGCACGAATCCGGTGATAGCCCCGCCGAATCCGACCGCGATCGCGGTGCCGACGAGGGCGTAGAACCACGGCGCGCGCCGCAGGAGGCCCGTCTCGCGGACGACCTGGGACACCTGCGCGTAGGCGCGGCCGATGGGCGGGAAGTCCTCCTTGCGGGCGTAGGTCTGGCGCACGGCGCCGAGCCGGCCGGAGGATTCGAGGGAGGTCGTGGACACGAGCGGCACCCGTCTGTCTGCCGGTCGCCCGTCGGCACCGGGATGAAGCCAGAGGCGGCTGCCCATCGCTTCTCCGCACGCTACGGGGCCGCGTATGTCGCGGCGCGCATACGTCAGGCCGAGCGCTCGCGCTCCGCAGGCGACGCGCCGTCCGGATGACGCGAACACACGCTGGTTCGTGCTGCGAAGGTGCCTTCGCAGCATCCTGACGCGCGGATCCGGGGATCCGGGAACGAGCGCGCCCCGGCGCGAGAGGGACTCGCGCCGGGGCGGGGCGGTGCCGGCTGAGGGGTTCGAACCCACGACCCCCGCTTTACAAGAGCGGTGCTCTGCCAACTGAGCTAAGCCGGCTCGGCCCGGAGGCCGCGAGACGAGCCTACTCGTCGTCGGCGGGGGCGTCGGTCTGCTCCGGCTCCGCCGTCTCCTCCGGGCTCGGCTCGGGCGTCGGCGTGCTGTAGTACTCCTCGCTCGAGACCGTGAGCACGAACTGCGCGAACTCGGCGGGGTCGTCGGGCACGCCCTCGTAGGGCACGCCGTTCACGAGCACGAGGAAGGACCCCGTCATCGCGACGCCGTCGGTGCCGGGCAGGGATCCCTCCAGCGCGCGGTCGGTGGCGTCCGCGACCCACGGCGCGAACTCGCGCGTCTCGATGCAGTCGCTCACCGCGTCGATCTGCGCGACATCGGCGTCCTTCGCGATCGAGATGATCTTCTCGTCGGTGTGCCCCTCGCTCTCGAGCTCGGGCTGCTGGTCGAGGATCGCGTGGTTGAACGCGACGAACGACTCCGGCGCGTAGTCGGCCGCGCACACGACCGCGGCCGCCGCGCGGGTCGAGTACTGCGTGCCGTTGGACTGCCCCGACAGCAGCGACAGCGGGTGGTAGGCGAGATCGATCGCGCCCTCCTCGACCCAGCTGAGGAGCTGCTCGGAGTTCTCGCGCTCGAACAGCCCGGCGTCGGCGTCGAGGTAGTCGGCGTAGACCTCGACGCGGATCGGATCCTGCTCCGCGTCGGTCTCTGGCAGCTCCTCGCCTCCGGCGGCGAGGATGGTGCGCACGTCGATGCCGTCGCCCGTGACGTTCTCGGGCACGACGACCTCCCGCTCCAGCTCGGGCTGCACCGTGCGCCACACAGCCCATGCCGCCGCCGCGACCGCGGCGACGATGAGGATCGTGATCGTCGCGCGCTTCGCGATCTTCCGGCGGCGGATGCGCGCGGTGACCACCTGGGCCTTCTCGCGCACGGCGTCGCGGCGTCCCGCCCCCTGGGGCGCGTCGTCATTCGTCATGGTGGGATCTCCTCGCATCGCTCGTGTGCGACTGCAACCCTCCGATGGTAGTGAGGTGCGCTGAGAAACACCCCGTCAGGCGGACATCATCCGCCGAGGGGGTCGCCGTCCGCACGCGGGATCGGCCCTGTCGCGACCGGCACGCGCTCCTCCCCCGCGGGATCCGGCAGGCGCTCGCGCACCGGATCCTCCTCGTCCGCGGGCGGCGCCTCGAACGACAGGCCGACGACGGCGAAGAGGATGAGCGCGGTGCCGATCCAGCCGGTCGCGCCGATGCGCTCGCCCAGCAGCACGAAGGCCGCGAAGGCCGCGGTGACCGGCTCGAGCAGCGTCGCCACGAGCGCCGCGGAGCCCGGCACGTGCTTGAGGCCCGCGTAGAGCGAGAGGTAGGCGAGAGCCATCGTGCCGGCCGCGAGGTAGATGATCCCGCCCCACTGCCCGGCGGTCTGCGCCGGAACGACGGCGGCACCCTGGGTCGCGACGGGGATCAGCGCGAGCAGCGACGCGGGGAAGGCCGACACGGTCGTCGTCACGGTCGTGAGGGGCAGCGCGGCGGCGTGCTGCGCGGGGGCCCTGCCGATGAGCGTGGCCGAGCCGAAGGCGATGCCGGCCGCCGCCGAGATGAGCACGCCCTCGACCGGGCGGGTGCCGCCGGCTCCGTGTCCGCCCGCGGAGGCCGCCAGCAGGAGGCCCGTGAGCGCGACCGCGACGACGCCGAGCGACAGCCACGAGGGACGGCGGCGCTGGGCGATCGCCTCGACGACCGTCGCGACGACGGGCCCGATGCCGAGGCTCACGACGGTCGCGACCGTCACGCCCGCCCAGGCGACGCCCTGGAAGTAGAGGGTCTGGTAGAGCCCCGTGCAGATGCCCGCGCCGACCACCGTGAGCGGGTGGCGGCGCAGCAGGTCGATCGCGGGGCGCAGCTGCCGCAGCGCGACGAGGATCACGAGGAGGATGACGGCGGCGCCGGCCGCTCGCCACGCCCCGAGCACGAGGGGGTGCGCGCCCGTCGCGTCGTTCAGCAGCTCGGAGGCGAGCCCGGCCGTGCCCCAGAGCACGCCCGAGAGGGAGACCTGGACGAGCCCCCAGCGGAAGGCGGACGCGGAGGTGCTCGTGACGGCGGACATGGCGATATTCTACGAGCGCGCGCGAGGGCGATCCACTCGCTCCGGGCCCCGCCGATCCGGGGCCGGGGCCGGCCGTTCTGCGCGAACGCTCAGGATCCGTGCCATACTGGCCCGAGCGCCCAACGGAGGGCGTGCGGAGCCGCGAGGCCTCGCTCCACTCACTACGGATCGTCCGGCACGTACCTGCCGGTGAAGGAGAAGCAGTCATGGCCACTGTGACCTACGACAACGCCACCCGTCTCTACCCGGGCGGCACCCGCCCCGCGGTCGACAAGCTCAACCTCGAGATCGCGGACGGCGAGTTCCTCGTCCTCGTCGGCCCCTCCGGCTGCGGAAAGTCCACCTCGCTGCGCATGCTCGCGGGCCTCGAGGAGGTCAACGACGGCGCGATCCGCATCGGCGACCGCGACGTCACCGACGTGCCGCCGAAGGACCGCGACATCGCGATGGTCTTCCAGAACTACGCCCTCTACCCGCACATGACGGTCGCCGACAACATGGGCTTCGCCCTGAAGATCGCGGGCGTCGGCAAGGAGGAGCGCCGCAAGAAGATCGAGGAGGCGGCGAAGCTCCTCGACCTCGAGCCCTACCTCGACCGCAAGCCGAAGGCCCTCTCGGGCGGTCAGCGTCAGCGCGTCGCGATGGGCCGCGCGATCGTCCGCGAGCCGCAGGTGTTCCTCATGGACGAGCCGCTGTCGAACCTCGACGCCAAGCTCCGCGTCCAGACCCGCACGCAGATCGCGTCGCTGCAGCGTCGCCTCGGCGTCACGACGGTCTACGTCACCCACGACCAGACCGAGGCTCTCACCATGGGCGACCGCATCGCGGTTCTGAAGGACGGTCTCCTCCAGCAGGTCGGCACGCCGCGCGACCTGTACGAGACCCCGAAGAACGACTTCGTCGCGGGCTTCATCGGCTCGCCCGCCATGAACCTCTTCGCCGCCGACATCGCCGACGGCGGCGTGCGCTTCGGCAGCTCGGTCGTCGGCGTCGAGCGCACGGCGCTCGACAAGGCCAACGGCAGCAAGGTCAAGGCCGGCGTGCGCCCCGAGGACTTCGTGGTGAGCGGCCCCGGCGGCGACGGCCTCTCGGTCAAGGTCGACCTCGTCGAGGAGCTGGGAGCCGATGGCTACCTGTACGGCCACACCGAGATCGACGGCGAGCAGGTCGAGCTCGTCGCCCGCGTCGACGGCCGCAAGCACCCGATGGCCGGCGAGACCGTCACGCTCGCGCCCAACCCGGGCCACGTGCACGTCTTCGACGCCGAGACGGGCGACCGCCTCATCGAGAAGGCGATCTCCAGCTCCATCTGATCGCATCGCGTCCGAAGGGGCGTCCGCCGGTTCCTCCGGCGGGCGCCCCTTCGGCGTCTGCGGGGCGGGCGCGTGAAACCACGGCCCGGTGCAGGACGACGCCAGAACTCGGCTGAACCACGCGACACGCCGCGCTCGCGGCCCCGCCGCGCGCAGAATGGCGTCGTCGTGCATCGGGGCCCGACGGCACGCGCCCCGGGAACGCCGCGGGCCGCGGCCCCGAAGGGATCCGCGGCCCGCGCGAGAGGATGCCTACTCGGCGGCCTCCTCCTGCGCCGCGCGCAGCGTCGACACCTGGTAGAGCGCGACCGACGCGGCGATGCCGGCGTTGAGCGACTCCGCGGCGTCGGAAATCGGGATCGAGACGATCTGGTCGCACGTTTCCGTCACGAGGCGCGACAGGCCGTCGCCCTCGCTGCCGATCACGAGCACGAGCGGGCGATCGGCGAGCTCCACCTCGGGCATGCGCACGTCGCCGCCGCCGTCGAGGCCGAGCACGAACACACCCTGCTTCTTCAGCTCCTTGAGCGTCGTCGTGAGGTTCGGGGCCATCGCCACGGGGATCCGCGCCGCGGCGCCCGCGCTCGTCTTCCAGGCCGCCGAGTTGACGCCAGCCGAGCGGCGCTGCGGGATGATGAGGCCCTGTCCGCCGAAGGCGGCGGTGGAGCGGATGATGGCGCCGAGGTTGCGGGGGTCCGTCACGCCGTCGAGCGCCACGAGCAGCGGCGTCTCGCCGCGGTCGACGATCTCCTCGAGCATCTCCTGCGGGTGCGCGTACTCGTACGGCGGCACCTTCAGCGCGACGCCCTGGTGCACGCCGTCGAACCCGGCCATGCGGTCGAGCTCGGGGCGCGTGACCTCGAGGATCGGCAGGTCGCGCTTGCGGGCGATCGCGAGCATCTCGGTCACGCGGTCGTCGATCTCCACGCGCTGGGCGATGTAGAGCGTCGTCGCGGGGATCCGCGTGCGCAGCGCCTCGAGCACGCTGTTGCGCCCGGTGACGTACTCGTTGTCGTCGTTGGGGCGGCGCCGCGGAGCGCGCTGCTGGCCGCCGCGCTTCGCCGCGGAGCGCTCCGCGAGCTGCTTGCGCTTGTGCGCGACGTGGTAGACGCGGTCCTCCGCCTTGGGCGTGGGGCCGCGGCCCTCGAGCTTCCGGCGCCCCTGGCCTCCCGAGCCCTTGATCGAGCCCTTCTTGCCCTTGCCGCCCGCGCCGGGCCGTCCTGGCTTAGCCATCGATGCTCCAAACAGTTCCGTCTGATGTGTCTGCGAGGACGACGCCCGCCTGCGCGAAGAGGTCGCGGATGCGGTCGGCGGTCGCCCAGTCCTTCTCGGCCCTGGCGCTCTGGCGCTGCGCGATGAGCTCGTCCACGAGCGTCGCGAGCGCCTGTCCGGCGCCGTCGTGCGCCGCGGACCCGTCGTCCGGGGAGAAGCCGAGAACGTCCATCATGCCCGACACGGCATGGAACATGCTGACGATCTCCGCCTCGTCGCCCTGATCGAGCGCCACGTTGCCGCGCGTCACGTGCTCGTGGACGACGGCGAGCGCCTGCGGGGTGCCGAGGTCGTCGTCCATCGCCTCGCGGAACGCGTCGGGGAGCAGGCCGGCGGATTCGTAAACGGCCTCGTCCAGCCGCGCCCACGACTCCGAGACCAGCTCCTCGTCGCGCAGCGTGTTCATGTACGCGTTCACCCGTCGCTCCGCCTCCTCCGTCGCGCTCTCGGCCCGACGGAGGAATCCGCGGATCCGGTCCAGCGCCGAGCGGGCCTCGTCGAGCGCGCGATCGGAGATGTCGAGGTTCGACCGGTAGTGCGCCGCGGCGAGCGCGTAGCGCACGACGGGCGCCGGGCGGGAGGCCAGCAGATCCTGGGCGAGGGTGAAGTTGCCGAGCGACTTCGACATCTTCTGCCCGTCGACCGTGACGAGGCCGTTGTGCACCCAGTAGCGCGCGAAGGAGTCGCCCGCGGCGGTCGACTGCGCGAGCTCGTTCTCGTGGTGGGGGAAGCGTAGGTCGAGACCGCCGCCGTGGATGTCGAACTCCGGGCCGAGATAGCGGCGCGACATGGCGGAGCACTCGATGTGCCAGCCCGGGCGGCCGGGACCCCACGGCGACTCCCACACGGCGCTCGCGGGCTCACCCGGCTTCTCCGCCTTCCACAGCGCGAAGTCGTGCGGGTCGCGCTTGCCGCGCGGGTCGGCCTCCGCGGCGTCCTCCATGTCGTCGACGGCCTGCCGGGTGAGCGACCCGTACTCGGGCCACGAGCGCACGTCGAAGTACACGTCGCCGTCGGCCGCGTAGGCGTGGCCGGCGTCGATGAGGCGCTGGATCAGCTCCTGCATCTGCGGGATCGACGCCGTCGCGCGCGGCTCGTAGTCGGGAGGGAGGATGCCGATCGCCTCGTAGCTGGCCGTGAAGGCGCGCTCCATCCGGTACGCGAGCGCCCACCAGGGCTCCTCCGGCGTCGCGTTCTGCAGCACCTTGTCGTCGATGTCGGTGACGTTGCGCACGAGCGTCACCCGGCCGTAGCGGTGGGCGAGCCAGCGCCGCAGCAGGTCGAACGCGAGCGCTCCGCGGAGGTGCCCCACGTGCGGCCCCGACTGCACGGTCGGCCCGCAGACGTACATCGTGACGTTCTGCTCGTCGATCGGAGCGAAGTCGCGAAGCGCCTGGGCGCGGGAGTCGTACAGCCGGAGAGTCACGGATCCAGCCTACTTGCCGCGCTCTCCGCGGATCCCGGCGTCGTGCACCGCATGCTGGTCTTCTGATCCGTGTCTCACGACATGCGGAGACGGTACAGCCATACCCGCAGAAGGCGAGACATGCCGCGCTCCCCGTCGGAAGCATGTCTCACGTTCCGCGGGAAAGAGACCGCCATACCCGCGCAAGGCGAGACATGCCGTACTCCCCCGCCGGATCATGTCTCACGTTCCGCGGGAAAAGGGCCGCCATACCCGCGCAAGACGAGACATGCCGCACTCCCCCGCCGGATCATGTCTCACGTTCCGCGGGAAAAGGGCCGCCATACCCGCGCAAGACGAGACATGCCGCACTCCCCCGCCGGATCATGTCTCACGTTCCGCGGGAAAAGGGCCGCCATACCCACCCCACGTGAGACACGCTCGCGCGGGGCGGGGCATGGTCGCGACGCGGATCAGGCGGGCACGAGCAGCGCGACGGCGAACGCCTGGACGCCGTCGCCGGATCCCGTGAACCCCATGCCGTCGGTCGTCGTCGCCGCGACCGACACGGGCGCGCCGCCGAGGGCCGCCGAGAGCGCGGCCTGCGCCTCCGCGCGACGGGGCGCGAAGATCGGCCGCCGCGCCTGCACCTGCGCCGACACGTTGCCGATGCGCCACCCTGCCTCCTCGACGAGGCGCCGGGTCTCGGCGAGGAACACGTCGGCCCTGGCGCCCGCGAACTCGGGGCGGTCGGTGCCGAAGAGCGCGCCGATGTCGCCCAGCCCGGCGGCCGACAGCAGCGCGTCGACGATGGCGTGCGCGACCGCGTCGCCGTCCGAGTGTCCCGACAGGGCGGGCTCGTCCGGCCACTCGAGGCCCGCGAGCCGGAGCGGTCCGTCTCCGCCGACGGCGTGCACGTCCGTCCCCATCCCGATCCGTGGCAGCTGCGCGGGGGACGCCCCGGCCGCGCGACCCGGCACCGCGGGCGCCCGCGAGGATCCGGCGACGAGGTGCCGCGCCCGATCGAGGTCCGCGGGGGTCGTGATCTTGAACGCGAGGGCCGACCCCTCGACGCTCAGCACCTGGTGCCCCGCCTCCTGCACGAGGGCGGCGTCGTCGGTGAACTCCCGCGAGGCGGCCGCGTAGGCCGTGAGGAGCACGTCGCGCGCGAAGCCCTGGGGGGTCTGCGCGGCGGCCAGCGCGGCGCGATCGACCACGCCGACGATCCGGTCGTCGTCGACCCGCTTGAGGGTGTCGACGACGGGCAGCGTGGGCACGACGGCCCGCCCCGTCTCGCGCACCGCGCGGGCGACGCGGTCGATCGTCTCGCCCGGGGTCAGGGCGCGGGCCGCGTCGTGCACGAGCACCGTCTCGACCGTGGGCAGCAGCCTCTTCAGCCCCGCGGCGACCGACTCCTGGCGGGTCGCCCCTCCCGGCACGACCGTCACGAGCTCCCGGCGCTCCCCGGCGACCTCCTCCGCCTCGGCGAGCGCCTCGCCGACGCGGCTCGCGGGCGCCACGACGATGACCTGCGCCTGCTCGGCGTCGAACACCCCCGCCAGGCAGTGCCGGAGGATGCTGTGCTCGTCGATCCCGACGAACGCCTTGGGCGCGGAGCCGCCCAGTCGCGTTCCGGATCCCGCGGCCACGACGACGATCGCGGTGTCGATGCGCGAGGCGATGTCCATGGGCCTCAGAGTAGGGGATCCGGACACGACCGCGCCCCGTGCTCGGCGAGCACGGGGCGCGGCGACGCGTGGTCGATCAGGCGCTGGCGAGGACCTCGTCGAGGAACGTCGCGGCGCCCTCTTCGCTGAGATCCTTCGCGAGGGCGATCTCGGACTCGAGGATCTGGCGCGCCTTCGCGAGCATGCGCTTCTCCCCCGCGGACAGCCCGCGATCCTGGTCGCGGCGCCACAGGTCGCGCACGACCTCGCTGACCTTGATGACATCGCCCGAGGCGAGCTTCTCGAGGTTCGCCTTGTAGCGGCGCGACCAGTTGGTCGGCTCCTCGGTGAACGGCGCCCTGAGTACCTCGAGCACCTCGTTGAGTCCGTCTTCTCCGATGACGTCGCGGACGCCGACGAGGTCGACGTTCTCGGCGGGCACCTCGATGACGAGATCGCCCTGCGTCACATTGAGCTTGAGGTAGGTCTTCTCCTCGCCCTTGATCACTCGGGTCTTGACTTCGGTGATGGTTGCGGCCCCGTGGTGGGGGTAAACGACAGTCTCGCCAACCTCAAAAAGCATAAGAATTACGTCCTTCCGGCCTTATCGAGTTTACCACAGGCCAAGAGGTGCTAGGATCACGCCCCTTTCGCCGCCGCGGGTTCCCTTCTCCCAGCCGCCGCCCTTATAGGATGTGGGGAGGCCCGCTGCCGGGCTGCGCCCGCACCCCATGGAGGATCCGTGAAATCGCGCACCATCGCGTCCCTCGCCCTTGGCGGCGTCGTGCTGCTGACCGCTACCGGCTGCGGAGCGGTCGCCCCGCAGGCGACGACCTTCCAGTACACGCCCTCCGACGGCGTGAACATCTTCGACGACGGAGACAGCGCCCTGGCCGTGCGCAACGTGCTCGTCGTCGCCGACCGCGACGGCGCGGAGGGCAACCTCGTCGCGACGGTCGCCAACACCGGGTCCTCGCAGGAGCGTCTGACGGTCGACTGGGCCGCGGGCAACGCCGCGATCACGATCCCCGCGGGCGAGACGGTGAGCCTCGGCGCCGGCGACGAGCCGCTGCTCGTCACGGGCCTCGACGCCCAGCCCGGCTCGACCGTCAGCATGTTCTTCCAGTCGGGCGACGCGCAGGGCACCGAGATCGAGATCCCCGTGCTCGACAACTGCCTCGAGGAGTACGCCGACCTCGCCCCCAACGACGACCCGCAGGGCGCGCACTGCGAGCAGGTCAAGGAGGTCGAGAGCCACCACTGAGCTCTCCCCCTCTCGCGAACACGATCCCCCGGCGCCGCATCGCGGCGCCGGGGGATCGTCGTCGAGGCCCTCAGCCCTCGAAGCGGTAGCCGAGGCCGCGCACCGTGACGAGCATGACCGGCTTCGACGGCACCTCCTCGATCCGCGAGCGGATCCGCTTGATGTGCACGTCGAGGGTCTTCGTGTCACCGAAGTAGTCGGATCCCCAGACCCGGTCGATGAGCTGGCCGCGCGTCAGCACGCGCCCGGTGTTGCGCATGAGCAGCTCGAGCAGCTCGAACTCCTTCAGCGGCATGTTGATCTGCGCGCCGTCGACGGCGACCGTGTGCCTGTCGATGTCGAGCGTCACGCGGCCGCCCTCGAGGATGTGCTCCTCGAGATCCTCCTCGGGCGTCGCGGTGCGCCGCAGCACGGCGCGCATGCGGGCGAGCAGCTCCCGCGACGAGTAGGGCTTGGTCACGTAGTCGTCGGCGCCGAGCTCCAGCCCCACGACGATGTCGACCTCGCTGTCCTTCGCGGTCAGCATCACGATCGGCACCTGGGAGGTCGTGCGCACCTGGCGGCACACCTCCGTGCCGGGGATGCCAGGCAGCATGAGGTCCAGCAGGATCACGTCGGCGCCGTGGTCGCGGAACAGACGCAGTGCCTTCTCGCCGTCGTCCGCGATCTCGACCTCGTATCCCTCCCTGCGCAGGAGATAGGCCAGCGGTTCGGCGAGATCGGGTTCGTCCTCTACGAGCAGAACGCGCGTCATGCGGTCCCTTCCTTCTTCCCGTGCGCGGGCTTCTTCCCCGCGCGCTTCTTCCCGCGCTTGCCCTCCGTCGCCCGGTCGGGCGCGTCGGCGAGCGGCAGTCTGATGGTGAACGTCGAGCCCTGTCCCTCCCGGGACCAGAGCCGCACCTCTCCCCCGTGGCGCTGGATCGCGTGCTTCACGATCGACAGGCCGAGCCCCGTGCCGCCCGTGCGGCGGGAGCGCGCCTGGTCGGCGCGGTAGAAGCGCTCGAAGATGCGCTTCTGGTCGGCCTCGGCGATCCCGATGCCCTGGTCGCTGACGGCGACCTCGACCGCGCCGTCCGCGGAGCGCACGCCCACGCCGACGCGCGATCCCGGCGGCGAGTAGGCGATCGCGTTCGAGACGAGGTTGCCGACGGCCTCGATGAGCACGCGGCGGTCGCCCTCGACGTACAGGCTCTTCTCGCCGCCCGTGACGAGATCGAGCTCGGCGGCCTCCGCGGTCACGGCGTGCGCGTCGACCGCGGCCTGCACGACCTCGTCGATCGCGACGCGGCCCATGTCGACGAGCTCGTCCGCGGCCTGCAGCCGCGACAGGTTCATGATGCGGGCGGTGAGCTGCCCGAGGCGCTCGGCCTCCGCGCTCATCCGCTCGGAGAAGTCGCGCACCTGGGCCGGATCGTCCGCGGCCATCTCGATGGCCTCCGCGAGCAGGCCGATGGCCCCTACCGGGGTCTTCAGCTCGTGGCTGGTGTTCTGAATGAAGTCCTGCCGCATCTGCTGCAGGCGCTCCTGCTCGGAGATGTCGCGCACCGTGATGAGGATGAACCCGCGGCCGATCTGCGCGGCGCGGGCCACGACGAGGCGCTGCTCGCGGGCGATCCGCCCGGCCAGGATCCGGAGGGTCTGCGACTCCGACTGTCCCGTCTGGCGCGCCTCCTTCATGAGGCCGCGCAGCTCCTCCTGCTCGAGCGCCTCGCCGGGCGTCGCCCCGAGCCACGTCGACGACGGGGAGGCCGCGATGACGAGCCCCGACCCGTCGGTGACGATCGCGGCGTCGTCGAGCACGTCGAGCACGGCGGCGATCGCCGACGGCAGGCGCGGAGACGCCTCCTCCTCGGCGCGGGCCCGCGCGCGCAGCGCGAGGACCACGACGACGGTTCCCCCGACTCCGATCATCACTCCGACGAGGAGGGCCAGCAGAGCTTCGGGCATGATTCAAGGGTAGAGTCATCCGTCACGGCGCTCGGCACGCTCCCGGCTCCGACCGGGACTGCGAGGACCAGTGTTCACGAGGGTTACACCGTCCGTTAACCTTCGCTCGACCTGACCGCCCCCGCCGTGCGCGACGCTGGGCGTCGGCCACGACCTGACCTGAAGAAAGAGGCCCTTACGATGCGCGAAGTGTTCCACGACACTCTGGAGGAGATCCAGAACCGCCTCGTCGAGATCTCCGAGCTCGTCGCGACGGCGATCGAGAAGGCCACCCGCGCCTTCGAGACCGGCGACGTCGCGCTGGCCGAGGAGGTCATCGCGAACGACGACACGATCGATCAGCTCGTGCTGACGACCGACGAGATCGCGATCGCGACCCTCGCGATGCAGCAGCCCGTCGCCGCCGACCTGCGGGTCATCGTGACAGCCCTGCGCGCGAGCGCGTCGCTCGAGCGCATGGGAGACCTCGCCGACCACATCGCGCAGCTCGTGCGCTCGCGCTACCCGGAGCGGGCGATCCCGAAGGGGCTGAAGAAGACCTTCCGCCGCATGGGCGAGCTCGACGTCGAGGTGGCGCGCACGCTCACCGAGCTGCTGCGCACGCAGGATCTCGCGTACGCGACGAAGATCCGCGACACCGACGACGACATCGACGAGCTGCACGCGTCGGTGTACGAGCGTGTCCTCGGCGACTCGTTCGCGGGCGAGATCCCCGGCGCCATCGACGCGACGCTCGCGAGCCGCTACCACGAGCGCTTCGCCGACCACGCGGTCGCCGTCGCGAAGAAGGTCGTCTACCTCGCCACCGGCGACTGGTCGGGCGAGGAGCTCGCCGAGGTCTGACCCGACGGGAAGACGCGAGGAGGGGGATCCGGCAGAGCCGGATCCCCCTCCTCGCGTCCGGGGCTACTTCTTGCCCTGCGCGGCGACCGCCGCGGCACCGGCCTCCGCCGCCTCGGGGTCGAGGTAGCGACCGGGGCCCGTGGGCCGCATGTCGTCGTCGAGCTCGTACACGAGCGGGATGCCCGTCGGGATGTTGACGCCCGCGATGTCGTCGTCGCTGATGCCGTCGAGGTGCTTGACGAGGGCCCGCAGGGAGTTGCCGTGCGCGGCCACCATGACGGTCTTCCCCGCGCGGAGGTCGGGGACGATCGCGTCGTCCCAGTACGGCAGCATGCGGTCGATGACGAGCTTCAGCGACTCGGTCTGCGGCATCTCGCCGTCCATGCCGACGTAGCGCGGGTCGTCGGTCTGCGCGTACTCGTCGGCGGGGTCGATCGCGGGCGGCGGCACGTCGAACGAGCGACGCCACTCCATGAACTTCTCCTCGCCGAACTCGGCGAGCGTCTGCGCCTTGTCCTTGCCCTGGAGCGCGCCGTAGTGGCGCTCGTTGAGGCGCCACGAGCGCTTCACGGGCACCCAGAGGCGGTCGGCGGCGTCGAGCGCGAGGTTCGCGGTCTGGATGGCGCGGCTCAGCAGCGAGGTGTGCAGCACGTCGGGCAGCACGCCCTGCTCCTTCAGCAGCTCGCCGCCGCGGGCGGCCTCCGCGCGACCCTTCTCGGTGAGTCGCACATCGACCCATCCCGTGAAGAGGTTCTTCTCGTTCCAGTCGCTCTGCCCGTGGCGGAGCAGGATCAGCGTGTGCGTCATGGATCCCATGCTACTGACCGGCGCCAGCGGGCGGTGCGCGCCCGGGCTCAGATGCGCGGGATCCGAGCGGATGCGACCTGGCGGTCCTCCCCCGCCGCGACGAGCAGGTCGACGACGAGCGGGCGCATCGACAGGATCACGTTCTGATCCCCCAGCGGGGCCTCCGGGAGCAGCTCGACGGGGTCGAGCGCCTCGGCGATGCGGCCGAGCGCGTCGCGGGCCGCCGGCTCGGCCGCGGCGTCGTCCACGCACGCGGCGACGAGCGCGACGGCGCGGCGGATCCCGCCCACGAGGTCGGCGAGCGCGGGGCGGGGCTCCCCGTCGTCGACCGCGTACAGCGCGCGGCGCGCGACCACGCGGAGATTGCGGGTGGCGAGATCCATCGCGTCCTGCATGCGCTTCATGCGGGCGAGCTCGAGCCGCCGGGAGCGCAGGAACGGCGACATGCTCGAGATCGCCTGTCCCGTGCTGATCGATGTGCCCCACACGTCGAGGGGCCGCTGCAGGTCGCGGGCCTTCACGAGCCCGCGGTCGGCGCGGATCCGGTCTCCCCGGCGCAGCCCCTGCGAGACCCGGTTCATCGTGCCGTCGACGTCGTCGAACAGGGCGCGGGCGTCGCGGCGCACGACGTGCATCGGGTTGCGCGGCAGCAGCGCCGTGACGATCAGCGCCATGACCCCGCCGACCGCGCCGTCGAGGATCCGCATGCCCGTGAAGTCGCCGAGCGGCAGCATGAACGCGATCGCGGCCTGGATCCCGGCGGAGATCGGGAACCCGGGCGCCGGGGACAGGAAGCGCGCGACGACGAGCGTCAGGGTGAGGACGATCGCGAGCTGCCACCATCCCGGGTCGAGCACGAGGAGGGCGAGCTCCGAGATCGCGATCCCCGTGAGCATCCCGAGCACCGTCTGGAGCACCGCGCCCGGCCGGGCGCTGCGCAGCAGACCGAGGCTCGAGATCGTCACGGTCGCCGCGAGCAGCGGCATCTCGTGGCCGATGAGCAGCCCCGAGACGAGGTAGGCGGCCGAGACGGCAAGCACGATCTGCGCGATCGCGAGCCAGGACTCGCGCAGGCGCCTCAGCCCCGCGCGCGGCCGGTATCCCTCATGCCACCGGGTCGGCAGCACCTCGGTGAGCGGATCGGTCTCGGGCACGCTCCGAGCGTACCCGGCGAGGTCGGCGGGTCAGCGGGCGGGCGGCTCGGCCTGCCGGCGGCGGGAGAGGCGGGTGATCCGCGGCACCTCCGCCGTCGCACCCGCGTCGGCCGGCACGATGACCTCCTGCGCCGCCGCGACGCGCTGGCCGTCGCGGTCGACCTCGAGCGTCTCGTCGGCCGCCGTGCGGCGCGAGACGATCGCGAGCGCGATCGGGCCCAGCTCGTGGTGCCTGGCGGCCGACGTGATGCGGCCGACCTCCTTCTCGCCCGCGAAGACGGCGTCGCCCTTCTCGGGCAGCACGCTGTCGGATCCGTCGAGGTGCAGCATCACGAGGCGGCGCGGCGGGTGGCCGAGGTTGTGCACCTTCGCCACGGTCTCCTGGCCGCGATAGCACCCCTTGTCGAGGTGCACGGCGCTGCGCAGCCAGTCCGCCTCGTGCGGGATCGCCCGGTCGTCGGCCTCGTTCGCCCACCGCGGCCGCCAGCTGGCCACGCGCAGCGCCTCGACCGCGAGCGCTCCCGCGACGTCGAGGTCGGCGAGCAGGGCGGCGCCCTCCTCGTCGAGGATCGCCTCGGCCCACGGGAGCTCGGCTCCGGGATGCGCGTCGACGGTCGCGTACTGCCAGCCGCCGCGCTGCACGGCGACCCACGGATCCGCCCACACCAGCGGCGTCTCGCCGCCCCGCAGCGCGGCCGCGGTCGCGCGCCGCTCCGCGTCGTCCCCGCGGACGAACCCGACGACGCGGAGGTCGTCGCGCACCGCGATATCGACGCGGGAGCGGAAGCGCATCATCGTGAGCCATCTCGCGAGCGGCTCGGCGTCGCCGCGGTCGACGAGCAGCCAGGCGGCGGATCCGTCGTCGACCACGCCGGCGGCGTGCTCGACGCGCCCCTGCGGATCGAGCACCAGCAGCTCGGCGCTCTCGCCGGGCGCGAGGCGCGCGACGGACTGCGAGGTGATCGAGTCGAGCCAGGTGAGCCGGTCCTCCCCCGACACCTCGATGATCGCGCGGTCGGCGCGCGGCGCGACGGCCCGCCCCTGGATCAGCCGCCGCTGCTCGAGGAGGGGATTCCCCGCGTGCTGGACGACGCCCTGGTCGTCGGCGACGACGCCGTCGCGCGCGAGGAAGGCGTCGGTCACGACGACGCCTTCGCGAGGCGCGCGGACGCGTGGGATCCGAGCTCGCGGCCGAGCGCCGCGATGTCCCAGGCCCACAGGAGGTGCCCGTCGACGAGGCCGTACATGCGGGTCGCCGCGGCGTAGGGCTTCGCCGACGCGGATCGCACGACCGCGTCGGTGCCGAGGTCGATGCGCGGCCCCGTCACCTCGCCCACGTAGAGCTCCTGCACGCCGTCGGCGTGCGACAGGATCACCTCGAGCGGGAATCCGCCGTCGGCGGTGCGCAGCGCCTCGAGGTCGTCGGCGGTGCGCGGCGCATCGGGCGCGAGCGAGGGCAGGAGGCCGGGGCCCGCCTGGCCGTCGCCCGACGGGCGCGCCACGCGCCAGAACCCCGTCTCGGCGACGAGCTCCTGCTCTGGCCGGTCGCCGTCGCCGAGCAGCGTGCCGGTCGCGCGGTAGAGCAGCGCGTCGCCGCCCTCGTGCGAGAAGGTCGCGCGGTGGCGGAACTCGCCGACGTAGGCCGTGTCGCCGACGCGGTAGTCGATGACGCCCGTGCCCTCCCAGGTTCCGATGAGCCACGAGAGGGGGACGACGTCAGCGGGAAGGTCGGTGGGGATCTCGATCATGATGATCCCAGGGTATCCCGGTGCGCGCGCCGGGCGGCGAGGATGCCACGCGGGCGCGCGAGAAGGCGGCACCCGGGGCGCCGCGCCGCGGAGGGTCTACTTCTGGCCGCGGAAGAGGTTGACGAGGACGGCGCCCGACACGAAGGCGATCGCGACGCTCGCGAGACCCAGCAGCCCCACGAAGAACATCTCGAGCGCGAAGACGTCGACACCGGCGAGGAATTCGAGCATGCGATCAGTCTAGCGACCTCGCGGCGCGGCGCAGAACCCGGCCCGAGAGCGGGGTCAGAGGACGGAGAACTGCGCCATGCCGATCGCGACCCCCTGGAGCAGCAGCCCCACCGCCGACAGGATGCCGAGGATGAGGACGCACCCGAGCGAGGCGGTCGAGGTGCGCAGGAGGAACCCGTCGACGCGCCCGAGCGAGAGCTGCGTCATGAACACGACGACGAGGCAGATGCCCGCGGCGGCCGCGTTGGCCGACCAGAAGTCGAGATGCGGCGCCGCGACGAGCACCGCGATGCCGAGGAGGGCCGCGACGACCCAGGGGAGCACGAGGCCCTGCGTGCCGACGAGGCGCGCGCCGAGACGCGCGAGCGGTCGGCGCGGACGAGCAGCAGACGACGCCATGATCCCCCTTCGCCGTCCGCGGATCCGCACCGGCGGACGGTCCCTTCATTCTGCCGGACGGAGTCCGAGAACAGGCCGCGTGTTCGGGCGCGTCCCGTCTCTCGCTAAAGTGGTGTTCCTGCAGGGCCCGGCTCCGGCGGGCCCGGAAGGATCTCCCCGTGGCACATCTGCTCGTCGTCAGTCCCGCCCCGCAGACCGATCCTGCGCTCCCCGCGCTCGAGCTGCTGGGTCAGCATCGTGCGCGCCAGATCCCGTTGGCCGCCGCCCAGCTCGTCGACGCGCCCGAGGCCGACGTCATCATCGTCGACGCGCGCACCGACCTCGTCAGCGCCCGCGGCCTGTGCCGGGTGCTGCGCACCGCCGGCGGATCCGCCCCCGTTCTGCTCGTGACGACCGAGGGCGGGCTCGCGGCCGTGACGAGCGAGTGGCAGGTCGACGACGTCATCCTCCCGACCGCCGGCCCGGCGGAGGTCGACGCCAGGATCCGCCTCGCGCAGGGGCGCGCGCCGACCGGTCCCGAGGCGACCCGCGTGCAGACGTCCGGCCTCACGATCGACGAGTCGTCGTATTCGGCCAAGGCGCACGGCCGGCCCCTCGACCTCACCTACCGCGAGTTCCAGCTGCTGCACTTCCTCGCCACGCACCCCTCGCGGGCCTTCACGCGCGAGCAGCTGCTGAGCGAGGTATGGGGGTACGACTACTACGGCGGCACCCGCACCGTCGACGTCCACGTGCGGCGGCTGCGCGCCAAGCTCGGCGACCTCGAGCAGCTCATCGGCACGGTCCGCAACGTCGGATATCGCTTCGCCGTTCCGGACGAGGAAGCCTCGCCCGCGGCCTGACGTCGGACGCGTTCCGAACTGTTCACATCGATGTCTCACGAGGATGGCAGGATGTCCCCCATGAACGACTCGAGCATCGTCGACACCGGCCTCGGAGACGCGGAGGACGACGACTTCGACGCCCTCGTGGAGGCGCCGGAGGCCGATCTGCCCCACCACCGCTACACCGACCGCGAACTGAGCTGGCTCGCGTTCAACCAGCGCGTGCTGGAGCTCGCCGAGGACGAGAACGTGCCGCTGCTCGAACGCGCGAACTTCCTCGCGATCTTCGCGAGCAACCTCGACGAGTTCTTCATGGTGCGCGTCGCGGGCCTGAAGCGCCGCATCCTCACGGGACTCGCCGTGCCGACGAACGTGGGCACCGCCCCGCAGAAGGTGCTCGACGAGATCAACGCCGAGGCGCACGCGCTGCAGATGCGCCACGCGCACGTCTGGAACGACCAGGTGCGGCCCTCCCTCGCCGCCGAGGGCATCTCGATGCTCGAGTGGAGCGAGCTGGGCGACGGCGAGCGCGCCGACCTGTACGAGTTCTTCCAGCAGCAGGTCTTCCCCGTCCTCATGCCGCTCGCGGTCGACCCGGCGCACCCGTTCCCCTACATCTCGGGCCTCTCGCTGAACCTCGCCGTGCGCATCCGCCACGCGCGCACGGGCCGACAGGAGTTCGCGCGCATCAAGGTGCCGCCGATGCTCCCCCGCCTCGTCCGGGTCCCCCCGCGCGAGGCCAGCCCCGAGGTCGCGCGCTACATCCCCCTCGAGTCGCTCATCGCCGAGCACCTCGACGACCTCTTCCCCGGCATGGAGATCCTCGAGCACCACGCGTTCCGCCTCACGCGCAACGAGGACATGGTGATCGAGGAGGACGAGTCGGAGAACCTCATCCAGGCGCTCGAGCAGGAGCTCCTGCGCCGCCGGTTCGGCCCGCCGATCCGCCTCGAGATCACCGAGGACATGGACGACGTGACCCTCGGCCTGCTCCTCGACGAGCTCGACATCTCCGACCAGGAGGTCTCGCGCCTGCCCGGCCCCCTCGACCTCCGCGCGCTGTTCGGGCTCGGCGGCGTCGACCGCCCCGACCTGAAGTACGCCAAGCACGTGCCCGTCACGGCGCTCGAGCTCCAGCCCGCCGACTCCGACTCGAAGCACGCGAAGGCCGACGTCTTCGCCGCGATCCGCCAGGGCGACGTGCTCGTGCACCACCCCTACGAGTCGTTCGCGACGAGCGTGCAGGCCTTCCTCGAGCAGGCGGCGCGGGATCCGCAGGTGCTCGCGATCAAGCAGACCCTCTACCGCACCTCGGGAGACAGCCCCGTGGTGCAGGCACTCATCGACGCGGCCGAGAACGGCAAGCAGGTGCTCGCGCTCGTCGAGGTGAAGGCCCGCTTCGACGAGGCGAACAACATCGAGTGGGCGCGCATCCTCGAGAAGGCCGGTGTGCACGTGGTGTACGGGCTCGTGGGGCTCAAGACCCACTGCAAGATCGCCTCGGTCGTGCGCGAGGAGAACGGCCACCTGCGCCACTACACGCACGTCGGAACGGGCAACTACAACCCGAAGACGAGCCGCGTGTACGAGGACATGGGCCTGTTCACGTGCGACCCCGTCGTCGGCCGCGACGTGACCCGCCTGTTCAACGAGCTGTCCGGCTACGCGATCGAGAAGAAGTTCTCCCGCCTGCTGACCGCGCCCCTGCACCTCCGCAAGGGGCTGCTCAAGCACATCGCGCGCGAGCGCAAGAACGCACTGGCCGGCAAGCCGGCGCACGTGCGCATCAAGGTCAACTCGATGGTCGACGAGGAGATCATCGACGCCCTGTACCGAGCGTCGATGGCGGGCGTGAAGGTCGACGTGTCTGTGCGCGGCATCTGCAGCATCCGGGTCGACCTCCCGGGCGTCAGCGACAACATCCGGGTGCGCAGCGTGCTCGGACGCTACCTCGAGCACTCGCGCATCTTCGCCTTCGAGAACGGCGGATCGCCGAAGGCCTTCATCGGCAGCGCCGACATGATGCACCGCAACCTCGACCGCCGCGTCGAGGCCCTCGTGGAGCTCACCCGCCCCGAGCACATCGACGAGGTCGTGAGCTTCTTCGACCTCGCGATGGACGAGACGAGCTCGACCTGGCATCTCGGCCCCGACGGGGCCTGGGAGCGCCGCCACCTCGACGCCGACGGCCGTCCCCTGGTCGATGTCCAGGACCGCACGATGTCCCTCATCCAGCGCCGGCGTCGGGCGCGCAAGACCAGGTGATGCGCATGGGATCCTCCCGCTCGTCGAACGCCAAGAGGAAGCGCCCGTCCCGGCCGGACGTCTACGCCGCGGGCGGCGTCATGTGGCGACGCGTCGACGGCGTGCTGCGGATCCTCCTCGTGCACCGCACGAAGTACCGCGACGTGTCGCTGCCGAAGGGCAAGGTGGATCCGGGCGAGTCGCTGCCAGAGACCGCGGTGCGCGAGCTCTGGGAGGAGACGGGGATCCGCGGACACCTCGGCCCGTCGCTCGGCGCCGTGCGGTTCATCATGCCGTCCGGCCGGCACAAGCACGTGAGCTACTGGGCGGTCGAGGTGGACGAGGACGCGGTGAAGGCGTCGACGTTCCGGCCCAACAAGGAGATCTCCGGGATCGACTGGGTGACGCTCGACGAGGCGCGCGAGCGGCTGAGCTATCCCGTCGACGGCGAGATCCTCGACGCGTTCGAGCGGCTCGTCGAGGCGGGCGGCCTCGGGACCTTCCCGATCGTGCTCATGCGGCACGGCGAAGCCGAGTCGCCGTCGGCGGTCGACGGCCCCGACAGCGCCCGTCCCCTCACCGCCCGCGGCAAGGAGCAGGCGCGCGGCGCGGCCGGGGTGCTCGAGGCGTTCGGGGTGCGCCGGATCTACGCGTCGACGGCCAGGCGCTGCCTGCAGACCGTGACGCCCCTGTCGAAGCGCATCGGCGCGCGCATCCACGAGACCGCCCTCATCAGCCAGGACGCGTGGGAGAGCGGAGAGAGCGACGCGACCGCCGTCATCGGCAAGCGCGTGCGCAAGGCGAAGGGCGCCGTGCTCTGCTCGCACGGCCCCGTCCTGCCCGGCCTCCTCGACGCCCTCGCCCTCGCCACCGGCACGGTGCGCTCCCGCGAGCTCGCCGAGCGCGCGGCGCTCAAGACGGGCTCGTTCACGGTCGTGCACGTCTCGCGCGACGCCCCGGGATCCGGGATCGTCGCGATCGAGACCCACGTCGCCCGCGCGTGAGGGGCGGGAGCTCCGGGGCGTAGGATCGTCGGGTGACTCAGGCACGACTCTTCTCCGGCATGCAGCCCTCCGCCGACTCGCTCCAGATCGGCAACTACATCGGGGCGCTCATGCAGTGGCGCGACATGCAGGACGCCTACGACGCGTTCTTCTGCGTCGTCGACCTGCACGCGATCACCGTGCCGCAGGATCCCGCCGAGCTGCGCGAGAAGACCCGCCGCACCGCGGCGCAGTACATCGCCGCCGGCATCGAGCCGTCGAAGTCGACGCTGTACGTGCAGTCGCAGGTGCCGGCGCACGCCGAGCTCGCGTGGATCCTCTCGACCGTCACGGGCTTCGGCGAGGCCGGGCGCATGACGCAGTTCAAGGACAAGTCGCAGCGGTACGGATCCGACCAGACGAGCGTCGCCCTGTTCACCTATCCGGTGCTCATGGCCGCCGACATCCTGCTGTACCAGGCGAACGTCGTGCCCGTCGGCGACGACCAGAAGCAGCACGTCGAGCTGACCCGCAACCTCGCGGAGCGCTTCAACTCGCGCTTCGGCGAGACGTTCACGGTGCCGGAGCCCGTCATCCAGTCGGACACGGCGCGCATCTACGACCTGCAGACGCCCACGTCGAAGATGTCGAAGTCGGCGGAGTCGCAGGCGGGCGTGCTGTACCTGCTCGACGACATCTCGGCCACGGCGAAGAAGATCATGCGCGCCGTCACCGACTCCGACGGCACGGTGCACTACGACCGCGAGGGGAAGCCGGGCGTCGCGAACCTCCTGACGATCTACGCCGCCCTCACCGGGCGGCAGATCGCCTCGATCGAGGACGAGTACGCGGGCCGCGGATACGGCGACTTCAAGAAGGGCCTGCGCGACGTGGTCGTCTCGGAGTTCGAGCCGGTGCGCGAGCGCGCGCTCGAGCTGCTCGCCGACCCGGCCGAGCTCGACCGGCTCCTCGCGGCGAACGCCGAGAAGGCCGCGGAGACCGCCGAGAAGACGCTCTCGGCCGTCTACGACCGCATCGGCCTGCTGCGCCGTGGATGAGCCCGTCGTCCTCCGCACGCCGCGGCTGATCCTCTCGCCGCCCGTCGAGGGCGACGTCGACGCGATCTTCGCGGCCTGCCAGGATCCCGCGATCCAGCACTACACGACCGTCCCGTCGCCGTACGCGCGCGAGGACGCGGAGGGCTTCGTGCGGATCGTCGCGGCGTCGTGGCGCGACGACAGCGAGTACGTCTGGGCGCTGCGCGCCGGCGGCCAGCTCGTCGGCATGGTGGGGCTGCACCGGATCCAGGGTGGCGCCGCCGAGCTCGGGTACTGGACGGCGCCGGACGGCCGGGGCCGCGGATACATCACGGAGGCGGCTCGCGCGGTCATCGAGTTCGCGTTCGGGCCCATGCGGCTGGAGCGCCTCGAATGGCACGCGGTCGTCGGCAACGTCGGCTCGGCGCGCGTCGCGCAGAAGCTCGGCTTCCGCCTCGAGGGCGTGCGCCGCGCCGGCCTGCCCGGCCACGGCATCGGCGGCGCCGAGGGCCGCGTGGACGGCTGGATCGCCGGCCTGCTCGCCGACGACCCGCGCCGCGAGGTCGACTGGGGGCTGTAGGGCTCGTGCCCGCGGGCGCCGGGACACCGGCGCGGCGGGCCACGTCCGCGGATGCCGTTCTGCGCGAACGGCGCACTCGCGGACGCGGAACGCACGGATCCGGCACGTCTGCGCGCCGTTCGGGACCCGTGGCGCTGAACGCCGGTGCACGACGACGCCAGATCTCCCGTTGAGCGTCCGACACGCCGCGGTGTCGCGGGTCGGCCCCAAGAATTGGCGTCGTCGTGCATTCGCCGCCCCGGCCCGCACTCCCGATCCGGCAGACTCGGGCCATGCTCGCTGATCTGACGACGTCGCCGATCGGATCGATCGGCACGCGCTTCGCGCCGCCGCGGGCGACCGGCACGGGAGTTCTCGTCCTGGCCGGCTCGCGCGGAGCCCCGGACGATGATCGGGCACGCGTGTTCGCCCACACGGGCGCGATCGCCGAGACGATCCGCTGGTTCGGCGGTGAAGGGCAGCAGCCCGGCCCCTGGCTCGTCCCGTTGGAGACGTTCGCCGAGCGGATCCGGGCGCTGCGCGTCGACTGCGACCGGATCGTCCTCATCGGCACCTCGTTCGGAGCGGAGGCCGCGCTCGCGACCGCCGCGCATCTCGGTGGCGTCGACGCCGTCGTCGCACTCGCTCCGAGCGACGTCGTCTGGGCCGGGGTGCGACCCGACGGATCCCAGACCTCTCACTGGACGGTCGACGGCGATGCCCTGCCCTTCGTTCCCTTCGTCGACGGCTGGGTCCCGAAGCAGGATCCACCCGCCTTCACCGACCTGTACGCGCGGTCGCGACGGGAGCACCCAGCTGCGTGCGCCGCCGCGCGGATCCCCGTGGAGCGGATCCCCGAGGTGGTCCTGATCACGGGTGGAGACGACGAGGTCTGGCCGTCGGAGCATCACGCCCGGCTCATCTTCCGGCGGCGGGAGGAGCACGGGGTCGTCACCGGCTGGATCCACGGATCGGACGCCGGTCATCGCGTCGTCTTCCCCGGAGAGAGCCCGCCCGCGGTGGGGATGCGCATGCGGCGCGGCGGGACGCCGCTCGCCGACCGCGCGCTCGGCGAGCGCGCTTGGCCGGCCGTCCTGTCCGTGCTGCACCGGGAGGAGTCGCCCGACGACGGCTCGCCCGTCGGCTGACCCCTCGCCCAGATGCGGTCGAGTTCGTGCGAGGCAAGACGCCGATGTGCTCGCCGGGCTTCTCGGAGAGCCCCCGCACGACGACGCCAGATCTCCCGTCGCTGGCGAGACACGCCGCCGGCTCGCGGGTCGACCCCGAGGATTGGCGTCGTCGTGCGTTCGCCGCCGGCCGCACGCTTCCGGCAGACTCGGATCATGCTCGCCGCTCTCCCCCTCCCCGCGCCCCTGAGCACCCGCGCCGGCGACGTCGTCCTGCGCGCGGCCGACGACGGCGACCTCGACGCGCTCATCGGTCTGCTTGCCGACGACGAGGCCAGCGCGTCTCGGGGTGATGTCGCCTCGCCCGAGGACCGCGCGCTCTATGCGGACGCGCTCGCCGAGATCCAGCGCGACCCGGCCAACGCCGCGCTCGTCGCCGAGGCCCCGGACGGGATCGTCGCCACGATGCAGCTCACGCGGATCCCCGGCATGTCCCGACGAGGAGCGACGCGACTGCTCGTGGAGGCCGTCAGGGTGCGGTCCGATCGGCGATCGGGCGGCATCGGATCCGCCCTCATGCGCTGGGTCGCCGACGATGCGGCGCCCGCGCTCGGGGCGAGCCTCGTGCAGCTCACATCGGACGCCCGCCGCGTCGACGCCCACCGCTTCTACGAACGGCTCGGGTTCACCCCGTCGCACGTCGGGTTCAAGCGCGCCGTGCGCCTCTGACGCGGGTCGCGACGCCCCCGGCGCCCCCGGACCTCGTGCGCTCTCGGGCGAGCCGAGGGGCGCCCCGTCGTCTCCGCTCGCGGCCTCGCGCGCCTGACGACGCCATCTCGCCCGACGGGGTGGCGGAACCCCCGCGATTCGGCGAGAGCCCCCGAAAGAGGGCATCGTCGTGCCCGCGGACGCGGCGATCCCGCGCTCGCTCGCCGCGACGGTACCTTCCTCAGCGGGGATCCGCAGGATTCGACGGACGCGAACGCCGCCGACGATTGCGGATGTCGGAGGCCCCGGCGAAGATGTCCGCATGCCCGAGATGCCCGAGGTCGAAGGACTCGTCCGCTTCCTGCGCACGCGCGCGGTCGGGCGACGCGTCGTCTCCGCGCGGGTCACGGCGTTCTCGGCGCTGAAGACATACGACCCGCCCCTCGAGCAGATCGTCGAGCACGAGGTCACGGGCGCCGAGCGCCGCGGCAAGTTCGTCGATCTCGCGCTCGGCGACGACCTGCACCTCGTGTTCCATCTCGCCAAGGCGGGCTGGCTGCGCTGGAGCGAGAAGCTGCCGCAGACCCCGGTCAAGCCGGGCCGCTCCCCCATCGCGCTGCGCGTCGGATTCGACGACGGATCCGGTTTCGACCTCACCGAGGCGGGCACGAAGAAGTCGCTCGCCGTGTACGTCGTGCGGGACCCCGGCGACGTGCCGGGCATCGCGCGGCTGGGGCCGGATCCGCTGTCGCCGGCGTTCACGCGCGACGCGCTCGCGGAGATCCTGCGCGACCGACGCACGCAGATCAAGGGGCTCCTGCGCGACCAGGCGACGATCGCCGGCATCGGCAACGCCTACTCCGACGAGATCCTGCACGCGGCGCGGCTGTCTCCCTACGCGATCGCGGCGACCCTGTCGGCCGACGACGCCGACCGGCTCTACGAGGCGCTGCGCGCGACGCTCGCCGAGGCCGTGAACGCCGCGGAGGGCAAGCCGCCCGCCGAGCTGAAGGACGCCAAGCGGCGCGGCATGGCCGTCCACGGGCGTGCGGGCGGGGCCTGCCCGGTCTGCGGAGACGCCGTGCGATCGGTGTTCTTCGCCGACCGCTCGCTCGAATACTGCCCGACCTGCCAGACGGGAGGGAAGGTCCTCGCCGACCGCCGACTGTCGCGGCTGCTCAAGTAGTCGCGTCGAGGGACATCGACATCACGGTGCGGACGATCCACGGGTGCCCGTGGTCGTCCTCCGTGTGCGTCATGCCGAGGCTCTCGGCCACCCGTCGCGACGCGACGTTCTCGGGGTGGATGATCGCCGTCAGGTCGATCGGCGCGAACCGGGAGCGCGCCAGCTCCGCGCACGCCGCGGCCGCCTCCGACGCGTACCCGCGACGCTGCTGCTCCGGCACGACGTGGTAGCCGACCTCGAGCACGCGACGGCCGTTGACCTCCTGCCACGTGAGGCCGCCGTCGCCGACGACGGCGCCGTCGTGCGTCTCGAGGATCCACAGCCCGATGCCGTCCTCCGCATAGCGGCGGCGCATGCGGAGGATCCACTCGTCCATCTCATCGGCCGTCTTCGGGGCCGGGTAGAAGCGCATCGCGTCGGCGTCGCCCCAGACGCGCAGCAGATCGCCCGCGTCCTCCGCGACCATCTCGCGGAACCGCAGCCGCGCCGTCGGACGAGGGAGGAGGCGCGGGGCGGGCATCATTCCAGGTTAGCCGCGGGGCCGAGTTCGGGACGGTCGGCAGTGCGGTCCACCGCCGGGGCCCATGCACGCCTCGCACGAACGGCGCGACGTCTGGTGCACGTCGCGCAGACGCGACTCCGTCGCGCCCGCCAGAGCGACAGGCCGCCGTGGCCGTCCGGGGCCGACAACTCGCTCGCATCGGTGCCCGTGCGGCTCACGCATGTGAAATGTGGCTCACTCGCATCGGTGCCCGCGCCCCCCCCCCCCCCGCTGCGCGATGATCCTGCTGGAGGATCCGCGTACTGGCGGATGAGACACCGCTGCGCGCGAGCGGGCCGCGTGGCCCCGCGCGTCACGAAGCTCGCCGAGGTCGCCACGGCAGCACGCGGGGAAAGGAGTTCGGAATGGCGACCCGGCGGCGCACGATCGGCCGCGCTCGGCCGTGCGACATGCCACCCTGGCCGCCCGCAGCGCAACGGCCGCGAGACCTCGGTCCGCTCCACGCTCATGCCGCGTCTCGAACGCGGGGCGCTGGCAGAAGGAGCGGCCGCGCCGCAGCTCCTGTCAGCAGCCCCTGGACCGACTCGCGCAGCAGGTGGGGCTGCTCGAAGATCTGCCGTGCCGTCGGGCGGATCGTCGCGAACCCGCGCGCGGCGGCCGCGAGATCCCGGCTCCGGTCTCTCTCCTGCTCTTCCCAGCCTCCGTGATGGGCTCTGCTGTCGCACTCGACGATGATCCACCCGTCGATCAGGAGGTCGACCCGGCCGACGCCGTCGATGACGACCTGTAGTTCCACGTCGACGCCCAGAGAGCGGACGATGAGGCGCGCGAAGGTCTCCGGCCCTGACTCCGCACGGCCGTCGATGTGCGCGCGAAGCCGCTGCAGGCGCTCGGGGAGACGTTCGAAGACCTCGCTCAGGTCGGGGCCTCGGATGATCCCCCGATGAACCGCGCTGTCGAGCGTCGCGATCGCCGCGCGCGGAGTCTGACATCGCACCGCCTGGGCGAGTGCGGCCACGGGATAGGCGACCGTCGAATCCGCCGCAGCATCGTCGACGCGCCAGTGCGTGACGACGCGGTGCGCGGCCGAACGGAGCCGGATCGAGCGCGACCTCGGCGCGCGCAGCCAGTGGCGTCCCCGTTCGATCTGCACGTGCAGCCCCGGATCATCCTGCAGGACGAAGACTCCGAGCTCGCGCATCAGCGATACGCAGTCCAGCCGTCCGCCGACGCGCACCGCGGACTTGATCGCATCGCTCGCTGTTCCCTCGACGTAGTTGTCTCGCCGTGCGTGGAAGAGCCTCCCCTCGCTCACCGCTCTCCGGATATCCGCACGGGTATGCCCCTCCGCTCTCAGGGCGGCGTGCGACCACGTCCGCAGGTGCTCTGCTTCGATCGGCATGCCCGCACTCTGTCGGAACCGCGGCGATCGCCGATTCGCGCTCCCCTGGTTTTCCGCGGGTCCTGTGGAGAAGTGGGACGATCTCCTGTCGGATGGTGCGGGGTCGCGTGTCCCCGAACCCCAGACACGGGTCCGGCTCCCCTCGGCCGAGTACACAACGACGCCAGAATCCGTCTCCACACGCTGAAAGCCCCGCGCGCCGCCCTTCTCCCGGAAAATTGGCGTCGTCGTGCACGGAGGCACGGTGAGAGCCGCCGCGTCGCCTCCCGCGCGCACGCCGCCGCTCCGGACGGCTGCTCGTGCACGACGACGCCAGAATCCACCTCGCCACCCCACGACCCCGGCGTGTCACCCGAGCCGATCGAGAAATGGCGTCGTCGTGCATGAATGACGCGGACGCGGTGGGCCCCACCCCGGGGACGCGCACCGCACGCGCCGAGCCCCGCGTCATCCCGCGTCACGGGAATAGCTCCCGCCCTGCGGCGTTGTCCTATGCTGTGAGAAGAACGTGCTCCGGGGTCGGTGAGAATCCGAACCGGCGGTGACAGTCCGCGACTCCCTCATCCGAGGGACTGATCCGGTGGGATTCCGGAACCGACGGTGATGCAGGCGAGTCCTGCGAGTCCGGATGGAAGGCAGCACGGCTCGGCCGCCGCATGGCCGCGCTTCGCGATCCCCGGTTTCTGCAGGGAGGGAGCGCGCATGGCGCAGGATGTCGAGATCGCCGCGATGCGTCGCGCGCTCGAACTCGCCGCTCGCGGGCCCGCGAGCCGCAACCCGCAGGTCGGCGCCGTGATCCTCTCCGCCGACGGCCGCACGCTCGCCGAGGGATGGCACCGCGGCGCCGGCACGCCCCACGCGGAGGTCGACGCGCTGTCGCACCTGCCCGAGGGCGGCGCGCGCGGCGCGACCGCCGTCGTCACCCTCGAGCCCTGCAACCACACGGGACGCACCGGCCCGTGCACCGAGGCGCTCATCGCCGCCGGCGTCTCCCGCGTCGTGTACGCGCTCGACGATCCGGGCGAGACCGAGGGCGGAGGCGCCCGCCGCCTCGCCGCGGCCGGGGTCGACGTCGAGGGCGGCGTCTGCGTCGACGAGGCCCGCGCGCTCCTCGCGCCGTGGATCGCCTCCCGGCTGCGCGGGCGCCCCCACGTCACCCTCAAGTGGGCGCAGAGCCTCGACGGCCGGGCCGCGGCGGCCGACGGCACGAGCCAGTGGATCACCGGACCCGCCGCGCGGGCCGACGTGCACCGCCGGCGCGCAGAAGCCGACGCGATCCTCGTGGGCACCGGCACCGTGCTCGCAGACGACCCGGCCCTCACCGCCCGCGACGGGGAGGCGCTCCTCCCCCGCCAGCCCGTGCCGGTCGTCATCGGCACCCGGCCCGTGCCCGCCGACGCCGCCCTGCGCCGCCATCCGCACGCGCCCCTGATCCTCCCGACGCGCGATCTCGCGTCCGCGCTCGACGCGCTGCTCGACCGCGGGCTGCACCGCGTGTTCGTCGAGGGCGGGCCCGGCCTCCAGAGCGCGCTGCTCCGGGCCGGCCTCGCCGACGAGGTGCTCGCCTACATCGCGCCGACGCTCATCGGCGGCCCGCGCCTCGCGACCGCCGACATCGGCGTCGACACCATCACCGACCAGCGCCGTCTCGCCGTCTCCGACGTGCGGCGCCTCGGCGACGATCTGCTGGTCGTCGCCCGTCTCGAACCCCACGCAGAGGGAGAACGCTGAGCATGTTCACCGGAATCATCGAGGAGATCGGCCGCATCGAACGCGTCGCGCCGTCGGGAGACGGCGTGCGCCTCACCGTGCGCGCCCCGGGCGCCGTCTCAGACGCCCGCCACGGCGACTCGATCGCGATCTCGGGCGTCTGCCTGACGGTCGTGGAGCAGACCGCCGACGGCTTCACGGCCGACGTCATGAAGCAGACCCTCGACATGTCGACTCTCTCCGGGCTCGCACCGGGCGCCGCCGTGAACGTGGAGCGCGCCCTCGCGGCGGGTGCCCGCCTGGGCGGCCACATCGTGCAGGGGCACATCGACGGCACCGGCGAGATCGTCGAGGTGCGCCCCGGAGACGAGTGGCGGGTCATCCGCGTGGGGATCCCGCTGTCCCTCGCGCCGCTCGTCGTGGACAAGGGATCCATCACCCTCGACGGCACGTCGCTCACCGTGAGCGCCGTGAGCGCGGCCGACGACCCGGCGCCGTGGCTCGAGGTGTCCCTCATCCCCGAGACGCTGCGGGCGACGACCCTCGGCGAGCGCGCGGCGGGCGACCGCGTGAACCTCGAGACCGACATCCTCGCCCGCCACGTGCAGCGCCTGCAGGCGTTCGCCGGCGCACCGGAAGGATCCGCGCGATGAGCGACTCCCCCCTCACCCTCTCCTCGATCGACGACGCGCTCGAGGCGCTGCGCGCCGGGAAGCCCGTCCTCGTCGCGGACGACGAGAACCGCGAGAACGAGGGCGACGTGATCCTCTCGGCGGAGCTCGCGACGCCCGCTTCCGTCGCGTGGACGGTGCGCTGGACCTCCGGCTACCTCTGCGCGCCCATGCCGCACGAGTGGGCCGACCGCCTCGACCTGCCGCCGATGGTCGCCCGCAGCCAGGACGCGCGCGGCACGGCGTACACCGTGTCGGTCGACGCGGCGTCCGGCGTGACGACGGGCATCAGCGCGAGCGACCGCGCCCGCACCCTCAACGTGCTCGCCGACCCCGCGTCGACGCCCGACAGCCTCATCCGCCCCGGGCACATCCTGCCGCTGCGGGCGGTGTCGGGCGGCGTGCGCGATCGCTCCGGCCACACCGAGGCGGCCGTCGACCTCATGCGCCTCGCCGGGCTCTCCCCCGTCGCGGTCATCGGCGAGGTCATCGCCGACGACGGCGAGATGATGCGCCTGCCCGGCCTCGTCGAGATGGGCCGCCGCGACGGGATCCCCGTCATCACGATCGAGCAGCTCGTCGCGCACCTCGACGAGACGGATCCCCGCGAGCCGTCCGAGGCGGCACCGCGCACCGTGAGCCTGCGCGCCGACACGCTCGTGCCGACCTCGCACGGCGAACTGCGGTTCCTCGCCTACAAGGATCGCGTGACGGGCACCGACCACCTCGCGATCACGAGCGGCGACCTGTCGTCCGACGCGCCGCTCGTGCGCGTGCACTCGGAGTGCCTCACCGGCGAGGCGTTCGGCTCGCTCAAGTGCGAGTGCGGCCCTCAGCTCGACGCGGCGCTCGACCAGGTCGCCCGCGAGGGCGGCGTCGTCGTCTACATGCGCGGGCACGAGGGGCGCGGCATCGGACTCATCAACAAGCTGCGCGCCTACGCGCTGCAGGAGCGCGGCTTCGACACCCTCGACGCCAACACCGAGCTGGGTCTCCCCGCCGACGCCCGCGACTACGCGGCGGCCGCCGCGATCCTCGCGGATCTCGGGATCTCGCGGATCCGTCTGCTCACGAACAACACCGACAAGGTCCAGCAGCTGCGCGGGTTCGGCCTCGACGTCGCCGAGCAGGTGCCGCTCATCGTCGGCGTCGGCCCCAACAACCACCAGTACCTCGAGACCAAGCGCGACCGCATGGGCCACGTCATCGGCGAGGCCGAGCTGCAGGCCGCGATCGCGAGGATGAACGAAGAAGGAGAGACCGCATGAGCGGCAAGGGAGCGCCCGAGCAGGGCGGCGTGGACGCGTCGGGCCTGAAGGTCGTCGTCGTCGCGGGCACGTGGCACGAGCGGATCTCGGAGGGCCTCGTGGCGGGCGCCGAGCAGTTCCTCGAGCAGGCGGACGCGGACTACCGCGTCGTGCGGGTGGCGGGATCGTTCGAGCTGCCGGTGGTGGCGCTCGGCGCGCTGAACGCCGGCGCCGACGCGGTCGTGGCGCTCGGCGTCATCATCCGCGGCGGCACCCCGCACTTCGAGTTCGTCTCGAACGCGGCGACCGACGGCCTCACGCGCGTCGCGCTCGACACGGGCAAGCCGGTCGGGTTCGGCGTGCTGACGCTCGACGACGAGGATCAGGGCATCGCGCGCGCGGGGTTCGAGGGGTCGCAGGAGGACAAGGGCTTCGAGGCGGCCGACGCCGCCGTGCGCGCCGCGCTCACCCTGCGCGAGCTCCGCGTCTGACCCGCCAGGAGGGCGGCCGCGGGGGTGCGCGCCGGTGTGCATCCCACGGTTTCTCTACGTAGGGTAGAAGTCATGGAGATCCTGCGCAGCATCGTCGTCCTCGTCCACCTCGTCGGCTTCGCCGTGCTGTTCGGCGCGTGGGTCGTCGAGGCGTTCCGAGGCACGCGCGAGATGACCAAGGCCATGCACTGGGGCCTCGTCATCGCGCTCGTCGCCGGCCTGGCCCTCGCCGCCCCGTGGGGCCTCGACGGCGACCCGAACTACATGAAGATCGGCATCAAGCTCGTCGTCGTCGTCGTGATCGGGGCGCTCCTCGGCATCGGCGGCGCGCGCCAGCGCCGCACGGGCTCCGCCCCGGCGGCGCTCTTCTGGCTCGTGGGCCTGCTGACGCTCGGCAACGCCGCGCTCGCCGTCATCTGGTGAGCCGCTCCGAAGGGCGGGTCGTCGACATCTCGTCGACGACCCGCCCTTCGTCTGCGCTGACGCAGTCTGCGCATCCCGACGGCGCTCGCCTCCCCCACATGCGCACCGGATCCGCCGCTTCGTCATCACGTTGCGCGCGACGAGCGGATCCTGCCCGCCATCTGCTGAACGAGGAGCCCGCACCGCCCCCTCCGGGTGCGCATTCTGCGCGTCGACAGGCGTAGAATGAGCGATCGTGCTCGACGCCCTCGGCGTCGAGCCGTCATCGTTCGCACGCCGCGCCTGCGGCACCGTCCCTCGAATTCAGGTTTCCCATGACCACGACAGCAGCTCCCGCGAAGCCGCTGAACTCCCGCAGCCGCGTCATCACCGCGAGCCTCGTCGGCACGACGATCGAGTTCTACGACTTCTACGCCTACGCCACGGCGGCGGCGCTCGTGTTCCCCCATCTCTTCTTCCCGACCGAGAGCGACACCGCGTCGCTCCTGGCATCGTTCGGCGTCTTCGGCGCGGCGATGGTGGCGCGCCCGATCGGCGCGATCGTCTTCGGGCACTTCGGCGACAAGATCGGCCGCAAGGGGACCCTCGTCGCCTCGCTGCTCACGATGGGGATCGCGACGTTCGTGATCGGCCTGCTGCCCACCTACCAGCAGATCGGCTGGTTCGCCGCGCTCCTCCTGCTCATCTGCCGCCTCGCGCAGGGCTTCGCCCTCGGCGGCGAGTGGTCGGGCGCCGCGCTCGTCGCGACCGAGAACGCCCCCGCGGGCAAGCGCGCCCTGTACGGCACGTTCCCGCAGCTCGGCGCACCCATCGGCTTCATCATCGCCAACGCGATCTTCCTCATCATCAACTTCGCCCTGCCCGGAGAAGACGGCCAGGCGAGCGAGGCGTTCCTCACCTGGGGATGGCGGATCCCGTTCCTCTTCTCGGCCGTCATGGTCATCATCGGCCTGTGGGTGCGCCTGAAGCTCGTCGAGTCGGAGGCGTTCCAGAAGGCGGAGAAGAAGGGGCAGGTGCAGAAGTTCCCGCTCGGGCTCACGATCCGCCGCAACTGGAAGGCGCTGATCCTCGGCACCTTCTACATGCTCGCGACGTACGTGCTCTTCTACCTGATGACGAGCTTCACGCTCACGTACGGGCAGACCCCGCAGGACGCGGACGTGCCCGGCCTCGGCTTCGCCTACGTCGACTTCGTGCTCATGCAGATCATCGGCGTCGTGTTCTTCGGCGCCTGCACGCTGCTGTCCGGCCCCCTCGCGGACGCGCTCGGCCGCCGCAAGCTGCTCATCTGGGTCACGATCGGCATCGTCGTCTTCGGCCTCAGCTTCAGCCTGTTCCTCACCCCGACCGACCACGACCTGTTCACAGGCGCGCTCGCGCAGGCGTTCCTCGTGTTCGGGTTCGTGCTGATGGGCATGACCTTCGGGCCGATGGGCGCGCTGCTGCCCGAGCTGTTCCCGACCTCGGTGCGGTACACGGGATCCGCGATCTCGTACAACGTGTCGTCGATCCTCGGCGCCGCGCTCGCGCCGATCATCGCCGTCGCGCTGTGGTCGGCGGCCGGCGGCAGCCCCTGGCTCGTCGGCGTCTACCTCGCCGGGGCGGGCGCGCTCACCCTCATCGCGCTCCTCGTCGGCAAGGAGACGAAGGACGTCGACCTCGACGCGGAGAAGATCGAGGTCTGACCCGCACGGGCGACTGCCGAGAGGGCGGATCCGGGGAGACCCGGATCCGCCCTCTCGCGTCCGCGGCTCCCGTCAGAGGCCGTGTTCCTCCAGCAGCCGCAGCCAGAACTCGCTCACGGTCGGGTAGGCGGGCACCGCGTGCCAGAGCCGGTCGAGCGTCACCTCGCCGACGATCGCGATCGTCGCGGCGTGCAGCAGCTCGCCCACGCCGGGTCCGACGAGGGTGAGGCCGACGATCACCCGGCGCTCCTCGTCGACGACGGCGCGCACCCGCCCCGCGAAGCCCTCGGCCTGCAGCGCGGCTCCCGCGACGTTCGCGAGGTCGTAGTCGATGACGCGCGAGCGGATCCCCCGTTCCTCCGCCTCGCGGGCCGTGATGCCGACCGACGCGACCTCGGGATCCGAGAACACCACCTGCGGCACGGCGACGCCGTCGGCGGTCGCCACGTGCCTGCCCCATGGCGCGTCGTCGAGCGCCTCGCCCGCGGCGCGGGCCGCGATGGCATCGCCCGCGATGCGCGCGTCGTACTTGCCCTGATGGGTGAGGAGGGCTCGACCCGTCACGTCCCCCGTGGCGACGAGCCCCTCGGCGCCCGTCGCGCGCAGGGCGTCGTCGACGTCGATCCATTCGCCCGGAGTCAGGCCGACCGTCTCGAGACCGATGTCGTCGGTCGCGGGCCGGCGCCCTGTGGCGACGACGATCTCGTCGGCGAGGATCTCGGATCCGTCGTCGAGCGCGACGCGCACCCCGCCGCCGTCGCGCGCCACCCGGGAGACGCCCGTCTCCTCCCGCACGTCGACGCCGCGCGCGACGAGCGCGTCGCGCACCGCCTCGCCCGCGAACGACTCCATCCGCCGCAGCAGACGGCTGCGGGCGACGAGCGTCACCTCGGCGCCGAGATCGGCGAGCAGCGTCGCCGCCTCGACCGCGACGACCCCGCCTCCGAGGATCGCGACGCGCCGGGGGATCCGCTCGAGCGCGGTGAGCTCCCTGCTCGTCCAGGGGCGGGCCTCAGCGAGACCGGGCACGTCGGGCACGACCGCGACGCTGCCCGTGGCGACGACGACCGCGTGGCGCGCCCGGAGCTCCAGGTCGTCGACCCGAACGGCGCCGGGGCCCGCGAGCCGGCCGCGCCCGCGGATGAGCTCGATGCCCGCGCTCTCCAGCCACTCCACCTGCCCGCTGTCGTCCCAGTTCGCGGCGAAGGAGTCGCGGCGGGCGAGCACGTCGTCGACCCGCAGGGATCCGCCTTCCACGCCGCGGACGGCCTGCGCCTGCCGCAGCGCCGCCCCCGGGCGCAGCAGCGCCTTCGACGGCATGCACGCCCAGTACGAGCATTCGCCGCCGACGAGCTCCTCCTCGACGATGACCGTCTCGAGCCCCGCCTGCGTCGTGCGGTCGGCGACGTTCTCGCCGACCGGCCCCGCTCCGATGACCACCACATCCACCTCGCGCGTCTGCATGGGGCCGACGGTACCCCCGCCAGGGCCCCGACGCACCACCCGTGCGGGAGAATGGGAGGAGCACCCCCACCGTCAAGAGATGTTGACACCCCGCGACGCGTCACCTAATGTTGACGACATGGATGCTCCCCTCACCGCGATCAGCTCCGACGAACCCGGCGAGCCCCTGCCCCGACTGCGGAGGCTCGCCGAGACCCGCCGCGAGATCGCACGCGAGGAGGAGGCGCTCGTGCGCCGCGCCCGCCTGCAGGGCTGCTCGTGGCAGGCGATCGCGATGGCGCTCGGCGTCTCGAAGCAGGCGGTCCACCGCAAGTACGGACGGAAGTAGAGGCCCCGTGAGCCAGACAGCAACGCGCCGGCGGCGCTCCCCCTTCTCCCGACCCGCCGCCGAGGAGGGGCCGCGCGCCACCTTCCGACAGCTGCTCCCCTTCATCTTCGAGCACCGCGGCGCCCTCATCGCCGTCGCCGTCCTCTCCGTCCTCGAGGCGGTCTTCACCCTGCTCCAGCCCCTGCTCATCGGCGAGGTCATCGAGCGCGTGCAGGTCTCGCAGGCGCTCGGCTGGCTCATCTGGGCGCTCGTCGCGTTCGTGCTCCTCTCCTCGGTCACCGGCGCCTCCCAGCACTACCTCCTGCAGCGGATGGGCACCGCGGTCGTCTTCTCGAGCCGCCGTCAGCTGATCCGGCGGATCCTCCACCTGCCCATCCGCGAATTCGACGCCCGCCGCACCGGCGACCTCGTCAGCCGCGTCGGCACCGACACGACGATGCTCTATGCGGTGCTCACGCAGGGGCTCGTGGACAGCATCGGCAACGCGCTGCTGTTCCTCGGCGCCCTCATCGCGATGGCGTGGATCGACCCGGTCCTCCTCCTCACGATCGTCGGCGTGCTCGCCGTGGCGGTCGCGGCGGTCGGCTCCCTCGCCGGCCGGATCCGCCGCGCCTCCCAGGAGCAGCAGGAGCGCGTCGGGGAGCTCTCGAGCGGCATCGAGCGCGCGATCGGATCCATCCGCACGGTGCGCGCCTCGGGCGCGACCGCGCGCGAGGAGGAGGCCGTGACCGGCATGGCGACGGCCGCATACGGCGCGGGGCTCCGCGTGGCGAAGGCCTCCGCCCTCGTCGTCCCCGTCGCCGGGATCGCGATGCAGGTGTCGCTCCTCGCGGTGCTCGGCGTCGGCGGCATGCGCGTCGCGTCCGGCGCCATCTCGATCGCCTCGCTCGTGACGTTCGTGATGTTCCTCTTCCTCATGATCATGCCGCTCGCCTCGGCGTTCGGCGCCATGTCGAGCGTGGGCCAGGCGCTGGGCGCGCTGGGGCGGATCCAGGAGGTGCTCGACCTGCCGGAGGAGGACGCCGACGACCGCAAGGCGAGCGCGCCGTCGCCGGACGAGGCGGCGCCCGCGATCGCGTTCCGCGACGTGCGCTTCCGCTACCCGGATGCGGCGGTCGAGGCGCGCGCCGCGGCCGCCCGCGAGGTCGGGGAGACCGCGGAGGAGGCGCACCTCGAGGCGGAGGTCGCCCTCGCGCCGCGCCGCGACGTGCTCGACGGCGTGACCTTCGACGTGCCCCGCGGATCCCGCGTCGCCCTCGTCGGCCCCTCGGGGGCGGGCAAGTCGACGATCCTCGCGCTCATCGAGCGGTTCTACGACCCGACGGGCGGCGCCGTGCTCGTGGACGGACAGGACGCCCGCGATCTCGACCGCACCGCGCTGCGCGCGCGGTTCGGATACGTCGAGCAGGACGCCCCGACCCTCGCCGGCTCGCTCGCCGACAACCTGCGCCTCGCCTCGCCCGACGCGACGGACGACGACTGCGATCGCGCGCTGCGGGCCGTGAACCTCGGGCACATCGTCGACCGCTCGCCGCTCGGGATCGACACCCCGGTCGGGGAGGACGGCGTCATGCTGTCGGGCGGCGAGCGCCAGCGCCTCGCGATCGCCAGGGCGCTGCTCGCGGCTCCCCCGATCCTGCTGCTCGACGAGTCGACGTCGTCGCTCGACGGCGTCAACGAGCAGCGGATGCGGGAGGCGATCGACGCGGTCGCCGAGGGGCGCACGCTGCTCGTCATCGCCCACCGCCTGTCGACCGTCGTCGACAGCGACCGCATCATCGTGCTCGATCAGGGGCGGGTCGTCGGTCAGGGCACCCACTCGGAGCTCGTCGACGAGGTCCCGCTCTACCGCGACCTCGCGAAGCACCAGCTCCTCGTGTGAGGGAGGTGCGATTCCGCAACCCGGGCGGATCCATCCTCACCCGAGTCGGCGAAACGCACCCATCCCGGCCCCCGATCGGTGCAATTCGGCGACCCGGGCGGATCCCGCACCGCCCGAGTCGACGAAACGCGCAACCCGGGCGAATCCGCGTCAGGCGGGCAGGGGCGCCTCGCGGGATCCGCGGATCCGGGCGCGGTGGCGACGCCACCTCGTGCCGAGCCACACCGCCGCGAACAGGAGCCCTTGGAGCACCGCCATGCTGGCGGAGGTCGCCGCGTCGAAGGCGTACGCGACCCAGAACCCCGCCAGCGCGCTGACGCCGGCGATGCCGACGGAGAGCGCGAGCATCGAGCCGAGTCGCCGCGTGAGGAGGAGCGCCGTCGCGGGCGGGGCGATCATGAGCGCGACGACGAGAACCGCGCCCGCCGCATGGAACGCGGCCGTGACCGTCATGGCGACGAGCAGCATCAGCCCCGTGCTGAGGAGCCCCGTGCGGATGCCGAGGGAGCGGGCGAACGCGGGATCGAACGTCGCGACCTTCAGCCGCGGATAGAGCAGCGCGACGAACAGCGCGTTCAGCGCCAGCACGCCGAGCATCACGAACAGGTGCCGCGGTCCGAGCGCGACGCCGCCCACGACGAGGGGCTGGAACGCCGCGAGGTTGAGGTCGCCCACGAGCACGGCGTGGGTGTCGAGGTGCACGTTCGCGAAGTTCAGCGACAGGAGGATGACGCCGACGCTGAAGAGCGCGGGGAACACGAGCCCCTGGGGCGCATCGCCCGCGAGGAGCCCGGTGCGCGACAGCCACTCGCTGCCGAGGACCACGACGAGGCCGGCGACCGCCGCGCCCACGATGAGGAGCGGCGAGTCGAGCGCGTGGGTGACGGCGTATCCGAGGACGATGCCGGGCAGCACGGCGTGGCTGATGGCGTCGACGAGCATCGACTCCCGGCGCAGCACCACGAAGACCCCCGGAACGGCGCACGCGAGCGCGGTCACGACGGCGAGCAGGGTCGTCCCGACGAGGAAGCTCATCGCGCCTCCCCTCCCCCGGGCGTCGCGGACGCGGTGGCCGCGCCCCGCCCGTTCGGCCGGCTCGCGAGCTCCTCCGCCGCCAGCTCCCGCCGCAGCGCGCGACGCCCCCGCGCCCGGGCGACGGCGCGCACCACGATGCTGCGGCGCGGCGACGCGAGGAGCGAGACGACGAGGACCCCGAACAGCGCGAGCACGATGAGCGGCCCCGTGGGCACGCGCCCGAGCGCGATCGAGAGGTAGGCGCCGAGCCCGGATCCGACCGCGCCGATCGCCCCCGAGAGGATCACGGTGCCGCGCAGGGTCGTCGTCCACTGACGCGCGGCGGCGGGCGGCGTCACGACGAACGCGACCATGAGCACGAGCCCCACGGCCTTCACGCCGATGACCGTCGCGACGACGACCGTCGTGAACATGAGCAGGTCGATCGTGCGCCCCCGGAACCCCAGCACGTCGGCCTGGTCGGGGTCGAAGGTGCGCAGCGCGAACTCCTTCCAGAAGACGATCGTGACGACGAGCGCCGCCCCGCCGACGGCGACGCTCGTCACGAGATCCGGGATCGTGATGGTCGACGCGTTGCCGAAGAGGTAGTCCTGGATCCCGCCCTTGCCGGGGAACGACCCGTTCGCGACGACGCGCATGAGCAGCATGCCGAGCCCGAAGAAGGTCGTGAGCGAGATGGCCATCGCGGCGTCGATGCGCACGACCGAGGTGCGGGCGATGCCGTTCGCGAACAGCACCGCGGCGACGCCCGCGACGACCGCGCCCGCGATGAGGCCGAGCATGCTGCGGCCGTCGACGCCGAGGACGACCACGGCGAGGAGGAACGCGCCGAGCGTTCCGGGCAGCGCGGCGTGCGAGATGACGTCGCTGATGAGCGACTGCTTCCGCAGGTAGGCGAACGCGCCGAGCGCCCCCGCGACGAGGCCGATGACGGAGGTGCCGAGGAACACCATGCGGAAGGTGTGGTCGGCGAAGAACTCGGCGGGGGTCACGGCGCGACCCCGGGGAGGGACCCGTCGCCCGGCACCTCGTAGGCGGCGCGGATGTGCTCAGGCGTGAACGCCTCGTCGACCGGGCCCTGTGCGATCACCTCGCGGTTGAGGAGCGCGACGTGGTCGCAGGCCTCTCGGACGGTCGCGAGATCGTGATGCACGATCACGACGGTGCGTCCCTCCCGCTGCAGGTCGCGGAGCACCGAGAGGATCGCCTGCTGGCTCTTCGCGTCGATGCCCTGGAACGGCTCGTCCATGAAGAGCACGTCGGGCGCCTGGGCGAGGGCTCTGGCGAGGAACACGCGCTGACGCTGCCCGCCGGAGAGCTCGCCGATCTGCCTGGCCGCGAGATCCGCGATGCCCGTCTGCCGCAGCGCCTCGTCAGCGCGGGCCCGCTCGGCGCGGCCCGGTCGGCGGATCCAGCCGAGGGATCCGTATGTGCCCATCGTGACGACGTCGCGCACAGTGGTCGGGAAGTCCCAGTCGACGCTCGTCGTCTGCGGCATGTAGCCGACGCGGCGGCGGACCGCGGCGAGCGGCCGCCCGAAGAAGGCCGTCTCGCCCGCGAGCGGGGTCACGAGGCCGAGCATCGCCTTGATGAGGGTCGACTTCCCGGCGCCGTTGGGCCCGACGATCCCCATGACGGACCCCTCGGGCACGTCGAGGTCGACCCGGCGCAGCACAGGCTCCGCGCGGTAGGCGACGGAGAGGCCGCGCACCCGGCAGGCGAGCGGCGAAGCGCTCACTCTCCGGCCCCCAGCGCCTCGGCGACGGCGCGGGCGTTGTGCGAGAAGACGCCGAGGTACGTGTCGACGCCCTCGTCGGCGCCGAGCGAGTCGGCGTACAGCTCCTCGTCCGAGACGGCGACGCTCCAGCCGCGGTCGCGCACGGCCTCCTGGAGGCTCGTGATGGCCTGCGGGTTGGCCTGGTTGTCGCGGAAGATCGTCGACACCTCGTGGTCCGCGATGAGGTCGGCGAGCTCGCTGAGCTCGGCGGGGCTGAGGGCCGCCTCGGTCGAGACGAAGTCGGTCGCGTGCACCTCGATGTCGAACGTCTCGCCGAAGTAGCCGAACGCGTCGTGTCCGGTGACGAGGATCCGCGGCTCCGGCACCTCGGCGAGCAGGGCGGCCGCCTCGTCGGCGGCGTCGGCGATCCGGGCGGCGTACCGATCCGCGTTCTCCCGGTAGGCGTCGGCGTTCTCCGGGTCGCGGGCCGCGAGGTGCTCGGCGATCTCGTCGACCACGAGGCTCCACGCCTCGGGGCTGTTCCACACGTGCGGGTCGTGCAGCGGCTCGCCGTCGGGCCCCGTCTCGGGCCAGTCGAGCAGCAGCTCCTCGGGGAGCGCGTCGCCGACCGCGAGCTGCGCGTCCCCCAGGCTCGTGAGCTGATCGATCATCTGCGCCTCGAGATGCAGGCCGTTCCAGAGCACGACGTCGGCGCTCTGCAGCGCCTGGATGTCGCGGGTCGAGGGCTGGTAGGTGTGCGGATCTCCTCCCGGCCCGACCATGGTCGTCACCTCGGCGTCGGGAGCGATGTTCCGCACGGCGTCGGCGAGGTATCCCGTCGTCGCGGACACGGCGAGCTCGTCGTCGGATGCCGGGTCGGCGGCGCATCCCGTCAGCGCGAGCACCGACACGGCGACTGCGCCCCACATACTGTTCCTCATGCCGGATACTCTAATGTTCGGCGTGCCGAACTTTCAAGAGGGGCGGTGGCCGCACAGGCCGGTCGCGCACGACGACGCCGGTTCTCAGCCCGCCCCGACACCGCCGCGGATCCGTCCCCGCGAGCCGGGACGGCGCCGTCCCGCACTGGAGAAGGACGAACGCGCAGGAGGCCCGCCCCGGATCCGGGGC
>NZ_JAMXWT010000004.1:0-149728 GCF_050958665.1 Microbacterium sp. gxy059
CGACAGGATCCCTCCCCTCCATGACCGTCACGATCGACGACCTCCCCCTTCCCGACTCCCTCGACTCCTCCGACCCCGCGGCCGCCGACTGGCTCGCGTACGCCGACATCGTCAACGGCGTGTGCCGCGCCGACTCCGGCACCGACATGTTCGACGGCGACCCGCGCGCCTGGCTCGTGCACATGCGCGACCAGACCCACACGGCGACCCGGATCCTCGCGGCCCGCGACGACGAGGGCCGCCTCGTCGGCATCGGGCTCCTCGCCTACGACCGCACCACGGACAACGACGTGAACGTCGACGTCGCGGTGCTCCCCGAGAACCGCGACGCGGGCATCGAGGACGCCCTGGAAGAGCGCCTCGAACTCCTCGCTCGCGAGGCCGGGCGCACGAACGCCCGGTCGTACGCCTTCGTGCGCCCCGAGGCGATGCCCGACGACGAGGGCGCGATCCTCCGGCCGGCATCCGGCTTCGGCGGCGTGCCGCGCGACGCGGGCACGACGGGCTTCTTCCTGCGGCACGGCTACGAGCTCGGGCAGGTCGAGCGCGCGAGCGCCTTCGACCTGCGGCAGCCGCTCGACGGCGTGTGTGACATGCTCGCGCGGGCAGAAGAGTTCGCCGGCCCCGACTACGAGCCCGTGTGGTGGCAGGCGCCGACACCCGACCACCTCCTCGACGACTACGCGCGGGCGATCACGCGGATGTCGACCGACATTCCGACCGGCGAGCTCGACATGGACGAGGAGCGCTGGGACGCGGATCGCGTGCGCTCCCGCGACGCCCGCCAGATCGAGAGCGGCCGCGTGTGGGCCGTCGCGGGCGTCGTCCACCGAACCACAGGGCGGCTCGTCGCGTTCAACGAGATCGCATCGCACCCGGATCCCACCCGCGCCGCCGAGAACTTCGGCACGATCGTCCTCGCCGAGCACCGCGGGCACCGGCTGGGCACGATCGTCAAGTGCCTCGGGCTGCTGCGCTTCCACGAGGAGGTGCCGGAGGCTCCCCTCGTGCAGACGTTCAACGCCGAGGAGAACCGCTTCATGCTCGACGTCAACGAGGCCGTGGGGTTCCGCACCGTGTGCTGGACGGGTGAGTGGCAGAAGAAGCTCGTACGCTGATCGGATGCGCATCGTCGTCATCGGAGGAGGGGTGGGCTGCGCCCGCTTCGTCCGCGGAGTCAGGGAGCACGTACGGCGATCCGGGAGCTCGGACGCCATCGACGTCGTCGTCAACACCGGCGACGACTGGTGGGTGTCCGGCCTTCGCATCTCTCCCGACCACGACAGCCTCCTCTATGCGCTCGCGGGAGTGAACGACGCCGAGCGCGGCTGGGGCCGCGCGGACGAGACGGAGCGGGTCTCGTCGGAGCTCGCCGCCTGGGGGACGGCCCCCGACTGGTTCGCGCTCGGGGATCTGGATCTCGGCACCCACATCGCGCGCACCGCCTGGCTGCGCGACGGCGTCTCGCTGAGCGAGGTCTACCGCCGGCTCGGCGCGCGCTGGCCGCTCGGGGCGACGCTGCACCCCGCCACCGATCAGGAGATCGACACGATCGTCGAGACGAGCGAGGGATCCCTGCACTTCCAGGAGTGGTGGGTGCGACACCGCGCCGCGCTCCCCGCTCGCGGATTCGCGCAGCGGCGCATCGCGGAGGCCCGCCCTTCCGAGGGAGCCCTCCGGGTCCTCTCCGAGGCGGACGTGATCCTCCTCGCGCCCTCGAACCCCGTCGTGTCGATCGGGCCCGTGCTCGCCGTGCCGGGGATGCGAGAGGCTCTCGGCCGCGCCGCCGCGCCCGTCGTCGGGGTCTCGGGCGTCATCGACGGGGGCGTCGTGCGCGGGATGGCCGACGCGTGCCTGGCCGCGATCGGCGTCGAGACCTCCGCGCGCGCCGTCGCCGAGCACTACGGATCGCGCGACGCGGGGGGCGTCCTCGACGGCTGGCTCGTCGACGAGGCCGACCGCGACGCCGTCGCGCCGCTCGCCGCGCGCGGGATCGCCGCGCGCGCAGTCCCGCTGTGGCTGCGCGACGCCGATTCGTCCGCACAGGTCGCCCACGACGCGCTGGCGCTCGCGCGGGACATCGGCGAGCGCCGCTGAAGACGACGGCAGGCGCCGCCCTCCGCGAGGAGGACGACGCCCGCGCGCCCGGAATCCGGGTCAGAGCTTCTCGGTGAAGAAGGGGATGGCGTGCTTCAGCGCCTCGCCCGCACCGTTGGGCTGGTCGTAGATGTCGTAGTGCGACGCGCCCTCGAGCACGACGAGCTGCTTGTCGGTCGACGCCGCGCGACGGTGGATCTCCTGCCCGTCGCCGTAGGCGCCGAAGCCGCCCTTCTTGTCGCCGACGACGAGCAGCGGCTGGTCGAGGAGGTCCTCGGCGAAGGCGAAGGCGTCCCAGGCCTGCGTGCTGGCGCCGTGGGAGACGTCGAAGGTCGCCGGGGCGTTCTCGTGCTGCGCGCGCGGCGTGCAGTAGTAGTCGTACGCCTCGATCACGTCGATGTCGCCGATCTCCTGAGCGACCTCGGCCGACGGCGGCAGCGCCGCGTTGAGAGCCTGCTCGCCCTCGCCGCGCACCTCGGCGGTGCGCTGCTGCGCGATGCCGCGGAGCACCTCGAGGGGGCCGCCGGCCAGGCCGGCGTTGTCGCGCGACATGCGGCCGTAGTTCACGCCGGTCATCGAGGCGACGGCCTTGAACCGCTTCTCGGTCTTGGCCGCGGCCCAGGCGTATCCGCCTCCGCCGCAGATGCCCAGGACGCCGATGCGGACTCGGTCATGATCTGCGCACCACCCTGTGTCGCGTCGTCGGAGCGCCCGGGGGGGGCCGCGGCGCTCGTGTGACGGAAGCATGTCGGATGCGCTCCCCGCGGTCAAGACCTCAGACGTCGAGGGTCATCCGTCCGCGGACGGGAGGAGGGAGGCTGCTCTCACGAGGTCGACGATCTCCCGGCGACGCTCCTCCGCCTCCTCGGGGCGACGCAGCTTCACGTGCCGCATCCCGGCGGTCCCCTCGAGGAGCCCCGCGGGGTCGTCGAGCTCGGATCCGCGCATCAGCGTCAGAGACGCCCAGCGACCGAAGGGCGTCACCGCCGCCATCCCCCAGCCGCCGTACCCGTACTGCCGCGCGCCGTAGCCGATCGCGGCATCCACCTCGTCGACGGAGAACACGACGTCGGGGAGCGCATCGAGCACGATCTCGTGCAGCGCGAGGTAGACCTCCCGGATCGCGTCCGGACGATCGCTCACGAGGGAGGCGAGCTGGTCGCGCGTCGGGGAGTCGATGTGGGGGTGCGTCTTCGCCATGCCGTAGAGCCTAGCCTCGGCGCGGGGGCGCGATGCGAGGCCGCCCGCGAGGGCGGACGCTAGTCGCCGGTCGCGGCGAATCGTCTGCGGATCGCGATCGCCGCGACCAGGCCCGCGCCGGTGAGGGCGGCGGTGGCGACGAAGACGGCGTTCGTGCCGAGCGCGCCGCCCAGCACGCCCGCGGCGATCGGACCGGCGACCTGCCCGACGTACTGGGCCGACACGTTGTAGCCGAGGACGAGCCCGACCGAGGTCTCCGGGAGCAGCCGGCGGATCGTGGCGACGACGGTCGGCGTGACCCCTCCCAGCGCGATCCCCGTCGCGAAGCGGAGGGCGGCGAACGTCCACAGGTCGGGCGCGATCGCCTGGAGGGCGAGGAGGACCGTCGCGAGGGCGAGGCTGGCGATCAGCACCCTGAGGTGTCCGACCCGGTCGGCGAGTCGGCCGAGCGCCGGACCGGAGAGGATGGTGCCGAGCGCGGTCAGCGAGAACACCGCCGCGGCGGCGATCGCGACGTGCTCGGCGCTGCCCGTGAGCCGCTCCACGTGGACGGTGATGATCGGCTCGACCGAGATCGTGGCGAACATCAGCAGCATCGACAGGCCGAGCAGGGAGAGCACGGCCGACTTGTGCGGCACCTCCCGCCATCCGCCGACCCGCGTGCGCCGGCGGTCCGCCCTCGCGCGGCGATCTCGGGGCGTCTCGTCGAGGAAGAGCCAGGTGCCGAGGAAGGCGAGGAAGATCAGCGCTCCGGTGCTGAGGAAGGCGATCTCGACGCCGAACGCCTGGGCGATCGTGCCGCCCAGCAGGGGGCCGACGACGTTCCCCGCCATGATCGCCGACGAGAGGACGCCGAGCGCCCACGCGGACCGCTCGCGCGGGGTCTGGGCGGCGACGAGGATGGTCGACCCGGACGCATAGCCGCCGAGCAGTCCCGCCAGCAGCCGGATGAGCACGAGCTGATGCGCGTCCTGAGCCAGCCCGATCAGCGACATCGCGACCGCCATGCCGAGGCTGGCGCGGATCAGCATCGGCTTGCGTCCGAATCGATCGCCCAGGCGTCCCCACAGCGGGGCCGCGAGGGCCGCGGTGAGGAAGGTGGCCGCGTAGGCGATGCCCGACCAGGTGGTGATCGCCGCGGTCCCCGTGACGCCGAGGTCTTCGACGTAGAGGGGCAGGATCGGCAGGATCAGCGTCATGCCGATGATCGTGGTGAACGAGCCGGCGGCGCAGACGACGAGGTTGCGCCGCCAGGCGCGGTCGGGTGAGGAATCCGTCGATGCGGTCATGGAGTGCTCCGTGTCGCGAGGGGTGCAGACGGCAGGACGGCGCCGCGACGAGGAGCCTGCGTCTACGAGACCCCGTCGCGGCGCGGAAGGAGAAGCCGGAGCGACATGATGCGGTCAGTCTAGGGCGTCGGCGACGCAGGCGACGAGGCCGCGAGTCGGGTCGGCCTGGAACCCGACACGCTGCGGTACTTCGAACGCGAGGGAGTCGTGCCGCGGCCGGAACGCGACGGCGCGGGTCATCGTCGATACAGCGCGGCGGACATCGAGCTGATCGACATGCTCGTCCACCTGCGCACGACGGGAATGCCGCTGTCGGAGATCGCACGGTTCATCGGCGCTCACGGCGCCGACGCCGATGCGACGCGGGTGCGGACCGAGCTTCTCGAGGCGCACCGGCGCCGCATCGAGGCCCGCAGGACGGATCTGGATCGCGCGCTGGACATGATCCGACGCAAGCTGTCGAGCACCGCCCCGCTCTCGACGGATCCGGTGCGGCGACTGCGCCGACCCGACTGCACGATCGCGTTCAGCGTCCGCGGCGACGGCCCCCTCCTGTTCCTCGTCGGAGCCCCCGCGGGACGATCCGGGTTCGCGTCGCTGGCGAACGAACTCGCGACGCGCTTCACCGTCGTCACCCATGACCCGCGCGGCACGGGAGAAAGCGGCGCCGTCTCGGGAATGGCCGAGCCGTCGCCGGAGGTGCTCGCCGATGATCTTCACGCCCTCGTGCGCCGGTTCACCCGCGACCGAGCGCTGTTCGCGGGAACCAGCGGCGGCGCCGTGACCGTGCTGGAGCTGGCCAGGCGCTTCCCCGACCTGATCGACCGGGCCGTCCTGCACGAACCGCCCCTCATCCCCCTGCTCGACGAGCCGGCGCTGGAGGATCGCGCTCGCCATGCGTTCGCGATGGCCGACGACGACCCTCAGAGCGCGGCGCAGGAGTTCCTCGACCTCAGCGGCGCGGGGCACCGCACCGCGCCCGGGCAGACCCCTCCCGCCCACACGCCCCTCCCGGCGCTGCCTGACGAGGAGGTCGAGAGGAATCGCTACTTCCTCGGTCGGATGGCCGGCCCGAGCGTCTTCTACGCGCCGGATCTGCACGCCGCACGTCGTGTCCCGCTCACGATCTGCGCAGGCGCCTGGAGCCATCAGCAGATGGCGCGGCGGGCCAGCGTCGCCCTGGCGAACGCGCTGGAGCTTCCGCTCGTCGACATGCCAGGCAGCCATCTCGGTCCGAGCATCGAGCCGGCGGAGTTCGGGCGGGCGCTCGCCGATCTGCTCGAACCTCGAGAGGGGCGATGAGGCGAGAGCTTCCTGCACCCGTCTGCGCGCGCCGGATCCTGCCGATCCCGCGGCGACGCGCGGTCGTCACGATCCATGTCTGCGGATTCGGAAGGCACGCCCTGGACCCGCCAGGTGTCGCCCGCGATGGCGAAGGCGCCCTGGACGGCGTTCCAGGCGGCGCCCAGGTCGCCGAGCGAGCGCAGGAGGATCGCGACGGTGCGGCCGCACTCCGAGCGGAGAGCTCGGCGCACGGCCGCACGCGCGTCGGACATCAGCCGAAGCTCAGCGCGGGACGGACCTCGATCCGGAGACCCGTCGCCTCCGAGACCCTGCCCGCCCACCGCGTCGCCTCATCGAGGTCCGCGACGTCGATGACCGTGAATCCGCCGACGTGCTCCTTGAGCTCCGCGAACGGCCCGTCTGCGAGGACGACGCGTCCGTCGCTGGTCGAGACGACCGTCGACGACGAAGGGTCTGCCAGTCCCATCGCGAACACCCACACACCGGCGGACTGCATCTCGTTGGTGATCGCGGTGATGCGCTCGGCGATCTCCTGAAGGCGCGCCGGCTCGATCGTGCCCCCGGTGGGAGCGAGGTTGTTCAGCAGGTACTGCGTCATGATCTTCTCCTCGTGTGCGACATGGCCCGTGTGCCGCGTTCGCCCTCTACACGTTCGACGTGCGCCGTTCTCGACATCGCCGCAGGATCCGGCGAGCAGGACGCGAGCTCCGCCTGACGCGCGCCGTGCCGCCCCTCTCGGTCGCGGTCTGAGTCGATTCCGTCAGGATTCCCTCCCGGGGGTGCGAATCCCATCCGGCAGCAGCAGCGCGCCCGCCGAGAGCACCAGATAGCCGACGAGGCCGAAGACCACGGCCGTCAGGTCGGGCGCCGCCGCCCACAGCACCGGGAACGGCACGGCGCCCTCGAACCCGAGCATCGCGCCAAGCCCGAAGACGGTCCCGGCCCACAGCACGGCAGCGGCGATGACCCTGGGCAGCGTCGACCGCAGCAGGCGTTGGGCGCGGGGGCGACGAGCGAGTCTCGGCCAGCGCATCGCGTCGGTCACCATCCCCGCCACGACGAGCGCGGCGAGCACGGTCATCGACAGCGCTACCGCGCGGAACCCGCCGTCGTCGGGTTCGGCCGGTTCCCCCGCGAGACGCTCGATGCCGGAGAGGAACGGCGCGTCGCCGGCGTAGAGCTGTCCGTTCTGGGTGCTCAGCACGATCAGTCCGGCCCGCGTCGGCTCGAGCACGCCGACGTCGGCGTACTCGGTCGCCAGCTCGCCCTCGTGCCAGAGCATCTGCGCACCCTCGACGTCGAGGACGCGCAGCCCGAACCCGTAGGTGCTGCCGTACTCCGGATCCTCGGAGACGCCCTCGGGCGGCGAGTGCATCTGCGCGAGGACGTCGTCGGACACGAAGCGCTGGTCTCCGTTCAGCCCGGTCGCGATCACGTCCGCGAAGCTCGCCAGATCGGCGGCGGACGAGATGAGGTAGCCGTCCGCCAGGGCGCCGGGGAAGAACGGCGTGGATGCCGGCAGCTGCGCTCCGAACATCGCGAGATGCCCCTGAGAGACGTCGCGGCCCGCCGCGAGCGGATCGGTGTGGGTGCTCTACAGGTCAGCGGTTCGATGACCTCTTCGGTCAGCACCTCCGCATACGGGGCGCCAGTCACGGCCTCGACGATCAGGGCGAGCACCGCGAAGTTCTTCGTGCAGTAGTGGAACTCCGCTCCCGGCTCGCTCACCGTCTCGACCTCGGCGAGCACGCGCACCCGCTGCTCCAGGGAGACCTCCGGCGTGACGAGGTCCACGCGGCCCGCGCCCTCGGGCAGCCCGCTCGTCTGGGTGAGCAGATGCCGCAGGGTGATCGCCCCGTGCTCTCCCCGCGTGCGGAACCACGGTAGGTATTCGGTCACGGGCGCGTCCAGGTCGAGCCGGTCGTCGTCGACCAGACGGGTGACCACCGCGGTCGTGAACATCTTGCTCACCGAGCCGACGAAGAACGGCGTGTCGGCGCCGTGCGGATGCTCGCCGACCGCGGCGACCTCGGTGATCTCGCCGTCCTGGAAGGACGCGACGACCCCGTCGGGGCCGCCCTGCGCTTCGAGGGCGGACGCCGCGACGCCGACCGCGCTTCCGGTCCGATCCGACGACGGAGTCGTGTTGACGATGACCATGACCCCACCGATCACGGTGAGGATCAGCGCCACCGCGAGGAAGACGATCGCTCTGCGCAGGAACGATCCGACGCGACGTCGGCGGGCGCGTTCCGGATGCGTGGGGACAGACAGGTCCTCAGCCCTTCGTCGGGTCGTCGGGCCGCATCGGCCGATCCGGCGCGCGCTTGACCGTGTGCCGGAGGAAGCCGTCGACGCCGTCCATCACGGCCTGGAGGCGCCACGACGCGAACGTGTCGAAACCGTGCTGCGCGCCCGGCAGCTCGGCGTACCAGACGTCGCGCCGCGATCCCGCCCGGAGGTGATCGCGCAGCGCGCGAGCCTGCTCGACCGGGACGAACGAGTCGTGACCGCCATGCACGATGAAGAACGGGGGCGCCTTCGACGCGTCCAGCGCGAACGGCGTCGACGCCGGCGTCTCGTCGGGCCCGCGACCGTAGTACCGGTCGTACCAGGCGTACAGCGAGACCACCGCGTCGGCGCGTGGCCGATCGGGAGCGCCGTCGTCCTGGGTGAGCGCGCACAGCGCCGCGAGATGGCCGCCCGCCGAACTTCCCGCCATCGCCACGGGGGCGCCCGCGCCGCCGTGAGCCCCGGCATACGCGTGCGCCCAGGCCAGCACGGCCCGCGCGTCGGCGAGGTGATCCTCGAAGCCGAACCGCGGGCGGAGCCGGTACGCGGCGCTGATGCAGGTCCACCCCCGCGCGGTCAGTCGATGCAGCAGGGCGCGCGCCTCGCGCCGGTTGCCGCCAGAGGAATAGCCGCCGCCGTGCAGGCACACCAGCACCGGGCCGCACTTCTCGCTGCCCGCCGGTCGGAAGAGGTCGAGATGCTGCCGGCTGTCCTCGCCGTAGGAGATCGGGCCGACCCGAACCACCGAGCGCGGGCGCCACGGGAACGGGAACAGCAGCGGCCGCACCCATCGGCGGCGCGGGGGGCCTCGCCGTGATTCCGCAGAACGTCCGCGATGACGCTCCGCGCACGCAGCGCGCGGACGAGCAGCCCGATCAGTCCGGCCGCGATCAGAGCGACGACGAGCAGAACGACGACGCGCGCGGCGACCGGGAGATCGTTCAGGTCGCGGTCGACGACGGCCCGAACGATCGAGAACAGCAGGAACAGCATCGCGATGTGCGGGAGCTCGCCGACCGGCAGCGCGAGCGCGAACAGCTGGCGACCCCACCGGCGGATGCGCACGAGCGCGAGCGCCGTGAACGCACCGAGGACGACGAGGGAGAACAGAAGACCGAAGGGCATGAGAAGACTCCCGAATGACTACTACGATCGTCGTAAGCTACCACAGCGATCGTAGTGATATGCGCCCTCCTCCTCGAGCGTCTCAGGACGCTGGCGGCATCTCCTGCCGAGCGCCGATGCCGATGAGCCACGCCGTCAGCACGCTCCGCGCATCGACCCGCTCCCCGCGCACGCCGTTGCCGGCGAGCCGGTCGAACAGCAGTCCGTTCATCAGCCCGATGAAGTCGACGGCGCGTGGGCGCGGCTCCGCGACGTCGAGAGCGGCGAGCATCCGCTCGGCGTCGCCGAGCAGCTTCACTCGCACAGGGGAATCGGTCGTCAGCAGGGCGTGGAACTCGTCGTCATTCACGAGATCGATCGACAGCGCCATGCGCGCACGGGTGTCGACGGCCCGCTCGACGGTCTCCTGCAGCGCGGGGACCAGCTGATCGACCGCCTCGGAGACGGTGCGCGGCAGCGTGCGCTGCTCTCCGCCGCGGATGTCGGCGAGCGCGGCGACCTCGTCGATCACCATCCGCACGAGCGCCCGACGCGACCTCGCGTAGTTCGAGGTCGTCCCCTCGGGCACGCCCAGATGCCGGTCGATGCGGCGGTGGGTCAGCGCGTGGGTGCCACCCTCCGACACCAGCTCGATCGCCGCCGTCGCGATGTCCTGCCGTCTGCTCATCGGTCGTCCTCTCGTCCGCGCCACCAATCCACCACTATCGTAGTAGCCTCGGTGTCGCCGACTGCCGAGCCAGGCCTTCGCGGTCAGCACCGTGGCGCGTCGACGACGATCGCCCCGGTGCGGATGCGCGGCCCGTCGTGATCGACGGCGACGATGACCTGATCAGGTCAGGTCGGAGGCACGGGCATGGTTCCCGGGCATGGCCGAACGACGAGGAGGCGCATGACTTCCCACATCGACGCGATCAACATCACCTGCTCCGACCACGAGGCATCCGGACGGTTCTGGCAGCAGGTTCTCGGGCTCGAAGAGGACCCGACCAACCCGAACAACCCCGGCGATCCGGTGACGGTGCTCGTCACCCATCCCCTGCAGATCACCTTCGTGTTCCAGCCGACAGACGAGGGCGACGAGTTCCACCCTCGCATCCATTTCGACGTCGACGCGGTCGACGGAACGCGCGACGAGGAGGTCGAGAGACTGCGCTCCATCGGGGCGACGGTCGTCGCCGATCGCCGGCGCGTGGACGGCTCCGGCTACGTCACTCTGCGCGACCCCGATGGCTACGACGTGTGCGTGCAGCGGAGCCCGGAGGAGGTGGCCGCCGCACGAGGCATCTGACTACGCGCGCGGCGTGAGCCCGATCAGCGTTCTCGCGTCGGGCGCGGCCGTCGTTGACACCGCGGACAGAAGTGGCTCGACCGATTCGCGAACGCCATGCGCCGGATCGAGCCGCCGCACCGCGGGCACGGCTCTCCCCCGCGACCGTAGGCGTTCAGCGAGTGCGCGAAGCAGCCCCACTCCACACGTTTGTGACATTCATGCTCGACGAGTCGAAGATTGCCGTGTTTCCGCAGGTCAGAGCGCTTTTGGGGTGGCGTCTGGCAGGCTTTCAAAGGCTAGCGAACCTGTCTATCAACCACGAGCACCCGACCATCATGACATTGCACGGGTGCGTTGTGGCGTGACTACCGCAACTGCCCTTCTCTGGGTCCCAGAGGGAGATGTCTGCGAAACGTAGACGGTTGCACCTCCCAGCCTCCCACCGAGCGTACGACGAGCGATCGGCCCGGCCGACTTGCATCCTGTATCGAGAGATCTCAATATCGAAGCATGTCTAATCAAGCGTTGACCGCTGCGCCTCCGGCGACCCGACGGCTCTCGACCCTCGACCGCTGGCTGCCGGCGTGGATCGGCCTGGCGATGGTCGCGGGGCTGCTGCTCGGCCGCCTGGTGCCCGGCCTGTCGGACGTGCTCTCGGCGCTGGAGGTAGGCGGGATCTCGGTGCCGATCGCGCTCGGGCTGCTGGTGATGATGTACCCGGTGCTGGCGAAGGTCCGCTACGACCGGGTCGCCGCGGTCACCGCCGACAAGAAGCTGCTGGGCTCCTCGCTCGTGCTCAACTGGCTCGTCGGGCCCGCGGTGATGTTCGCCCTCGCCTGGCTCTTCCTCCCCGACCTGCCCGAGTACCGCACCGGGCTGATCATCGTCGGCCTCGCCAGGTGCATCGCGATGGTGGTGATCTGGAACGACCTGGCCTGCGGCGACCGGGAGGCGACCGCGGTCCTGGTGGCGATCAACTCGGTGTTCCAGGTGGTCGCATTCTCGCTCCTGGGCTGGTTCTACCTCTCGGTGCTGCCCGGCTGGCTGGGCCTGGACTCGCAGGGACTGGACGTGTCGGTGGGGCAGATCGCGCTGAACGTCCTCGTCTTCCTCGGCGTGCCCCTCGTGGCCGGCTTCGCGTCCCGCTGGATCGGCGAGAAGCGCCGCGGGCGCGACTGGTACGAGGAGAGGTTCCTGCCCCGCATCGGCCCGTGGGCGCTGTACGGCCTGCTGTTCACCATCGTGTTGCTCTTCGCCCTGCAGGGCGAGGCGATCACGAAGAACCCTCTCGACGTCGCGCGGATCGCACTGCCTCTGCTGGCCTACTTCGCAATCATGTGGCTGGCCGGGATGCTCCTCGGGAGAGGCATCGGCCTCGGCTACGCGCGGTCGACGACGCTGGCGTTCACCGCGGCGGGCAACAACTTCGAGCTCGCCATCGCCGTCGCGATCGGCACCTTCGGCGCGCCGTCGGGCCAGGCGCTGGCCGGCGTCGTCGGCCCCCTCATCGAGGTGCCCGTGCTAGTCGGCCTGGTCTATGTCTCGCTCTGGGCCGCGAGGGCCTGGTTCCGCACGGATCCGTACTCCGCTGAATCGAGGACGTCATGACCGACGCCGTGACCATTCCCGACGCCGAGGCGTGCTCGCCGTTGGCGACCCACGCCATCGGCGCGGAAACGGCGACCGTGGTCGCCGGTGCGCTGAAGTCCCTGGCCGACCCGCTGCGGCTGCGGATGCTCTCGGCGATCGCGGCCGACCCGCGCGGCGAGTCCTGCGTGTGCGACCTCGCCGAGCTCGCCGACGTGTCCCAGCCGACGGTCTCCCACCATCTCAAGGTCCTCAAGGACACCGGGATGCTCCTGGCCGAGCGGCGCGGCACCTGGGTCTGGTACCGCATCGCGCCGGAGCGCCGCGCCGCGGCGACGGCTCTGCTGGACGCCTTCGCCCCGGCCGCCGTCGCGCAGGACGCGCCCGACGAACCGGGCCGAGCGGCGGCACTGGCCGCGATGGCCGACAGGGTGGAGCGCCTGGCCGCCGAGCTCGCGGACGAGGCGACCGGGCTGAACCGCGACCTGGTGGTCCAGGTCGTGCGGGAGTCGTACGCCGGCCTGGTCCGCTCGGCGAGGCTCACCGGGCACCTGCTGCCGCTGACCGAGCGGTTCGCCCGTCAGCGCCTGGCCGACCTGGCACGGGACCGGGCGAGCAGCGCGCCGCAGGTGCTGTTCGTCTGCGTCGCCAACGCCGGCCGCTCCCAGCTCGCCGCCGCCCTTGTCAACCGGCTCTCCGGAGGGAAGGTCGTCGCTCGCTCCGCCGGTTCGACGCCCGCCGCCGACGTGCACCCGCGCGTGCGCTCCGTGCTCGCCGAGATCGAGGGCGAGCACGAGGCCGGTGCCGCGTTCCCGAAGCCGCTGACCGACGACGCCGTGCGTGCCGCCGACGTCGTGGTGACCATGGGCTGCGGCGATGTCTGCCCGGTCGTGCCGGGCGTGCGGTACGAGGACTGGGCGGTCGGCGACCCGGCCCTGGCCTCCCCGGAGGGCGTCGAGGCCATCCGCGACGACATCGAGTCCCGTGTGAAGGCCCTGCTGGCGACCCTGACCACCGACTGACCGAGGAAAGCACCATGAACGACAAGAAGAAGCCGTCCGTCCTGTTCGTCTGCGTCCACAACGCTGGCCGCTCCCAGATGGCCGCAGGGTTCCTGCGACACCTCGCCGGCGACCGGATCGAGGTCCGCTCCGCCGGGTCGATGCCGGCCGAGCAGATCAACCCGGTCGCCGTGGAGGCGATGCTCGAGGAGGGCATCGACATCCGCGCCGAGCACCCGAAGGTCCTCACACCCGAGGCCGTGCAGGACTCCGACGTCGTCATCACCATGGGCTGCGGCGACGCCTGTCCGTTCTACCCCGGCAAGCGCTACGAGGACTGGAAGCTCGACGACCCCGCCGGGCAGGGCATCGAAGCCGTCCGGCCGATCCGCGAAGAGATCCGGGCCCGTATCCAGCCTCTGGTCGACGAGCTGCTGGAGCCGGTAGGCCAGGGCACGCCGTCGGTGCTGTTCGTCTGCGCCAAGAACGGCGGCAAGTCGCAGATGGCCGCGGCCCTCATGCGCCGCCTCGCCGGAGGGGCCATTCAGGTCAGTTCGGCGGGCACCGCCCCCGGGGCTGCTCTTAATGCCCTGTCCGCGGCCTCGGTCGCGGAGGTCGGGGCGAGCATGGATGGCGAGCACCCGAAGCCGATCGACCCGGCTCTGCTGCGGACCGTGGACCGCGTCGTCGTCATCGGCGACGAGGCCGTCGTCGAGCCCCTCCCAGGGATGGCCGGCACCATCGAGACGTGGGCTCTCGACGAGCCGTCCGAGCGAGGGATCGAGGGCGAGGAGCGGATGCGCCTCATCCGCGACCAGCTCGATGAGCGGGTCCGCCGCCTCGCCGCCGAGCTCACCGCCCCGTCCGTCGCCTGAACCAGGTCAGGCCGCCCGCGACGGCGCTGCTTCCGCCTGGCGCGGGGAGCCCGTGCGCGCACTGGCGACCATGAGCGCCGCGCCGACGCCGGCCAGCGCTGCCAGCACGGCGAACGCGCTCGCGTAGCCGCCGACGGCGTGGGCCAGGACGGTCCCCGCGAACGGGGCGATGGCGGCGGCCAGCAGGGCCGGGAGCCCGACGACGCCGGAGAGGCGGCCGTAGGCGCGCGGCCCCCAGCGGTCGGTGATCGCCGTCGCCTGCAGCAGGGTCGCGACGCCCCGTCCGACGCCGGCGGCCATCGACGCGGCGATCAGCAGCCCGACGGGCCCGGGGACCACGGCGAGGGCGAGCGTGCTCCCGGCGACGACAGCGAACACCGCCGCGGTGCGCGCCGTGAGCGAGAAGCGGTCGCCCAGCGCGGTGTAGACGAGCCGTCCGGCCACCTGCCCGACGCCGCCGAGGCCGAGCACCCAGGCCGCCGTCCCGGTGCCGAGGCCGCGCTCGAGCATGAGCGGCACCAGCGCGAGCAGGCTCGTGTACATCGCCAGCGAGGCCATCGTCAGGCCCGCCGCGAGCAGCCGGAACCGACCGCTGCGCACGACGCGAGCGGCGTAGGCCCTGTCGGCGGCTGGCTCGGCGGCATGCTGCCTCGCCGGCCACGGGCGGCGGAGCAGGAACCAGTGGACCGGGACCGTGAGGACGGCCAGCACGGCCGCCGCCCACAGGTATGCCCCGTGCCAGCCCAGGTGCTTGCCCGCGGCCGCGGTCAGCGGCGCGAACACGGTGCTGGCCAGTCCGGCGACCAGCGTGAGCGTCGCCAGCGCGCCCAGCCGACGAGCGTCGAACCAGCCGGTGATCGCCGCGAACGCCGGCGGGTAGAGCACCCCGGCCATCGCAGCCCCGGCGAGGACCCAACCGGCCACGAAGACGGGCAGGCCCGGGGCGGTGGCGACCACCACGAGGGCGGCGACGCCGAGCACCGAGCCCGTCGTCATGACCAGGCGCGGCCCTCGCCGGTCGATGACGCGGCCGACCAGCACGCCGGCCAGGGCCGACACGACCAGGGCGGCCGAGAACGCGGCCGTCACGGCCGCAGGTGGCCATCCGGTGTCGGCGCTGATCCGCGGCGCGAGCACCGGGAAGGCGTAGTAGAGCAGGCCCCAGGACACGATCTCGGTCGCGCACAGCGCGGCCAGCACCGCGCCCAGGGTCGGCCTCGTCGCCTGCTCAGCCAACGACGACGCCCCGCGGCTGCCTGCTGAGGGCATCGAGGACGTGGCCGGCGTCGCGGTGGACCCCGCGCAGGGTGTTCGAGGAGAACGAGCGCTGGAACTCCAGGCCGAGGAACCCCAGCCCTGGACGGACCGCCGACACGCCGCGATCGTGCCTGGGCGTCCCTGCCTCGTCGAGGACGCCGAGCGAGCCCAGGTACCGCAGGTGCGGCCGGTAGCCGGTCGCGAAGACCACCGCGTCCACGCGCTCCCATGCGCCGTCGGGCCACGCGACGCCGTCCTCAGTGAACGCGGTGAACATGGGCCGTCGGTCGGGACGGCCCTCGTCGATCGCGCGCCGGTACTTGCCCGTGTCGATGACCGGTGTGCCGGTGACGAGCCGGGCAAGCACGGCGGGCGGGAGGAGATCGGCCCGGGTGGCCCTGAGCCACCAGTGCAGGTCCCTGCCCGCGACGACCTGCGGCGCGAACCGGACCCTGTCCCGCACGGCCAGCGAGGTCCGCGCGTGCTCGGCAAGCTCATGGGCAACCTGCACGGCGGAGTTGCCCGCTCCGACGACCACGACCCGCTGACCGGCGAACTCCTCGGGCGAGCGGTAGCCGGCCACGTGCAGCACCCGTCCCTCGTACCTGTCCCGCCCAGGGATCGTCGGGACGCAGGGGTTGGCGAACGAGCCCGAGGCCGCGATCAGGGCGTCCCCGGCGATCGCGCCGCCGTCTGTCAGCTCCGCCGTGAACCCAGAGCCCTCGGCGCGCACGTCGACGACCCGGGCCCCGGTGCGGACCTCGACACCCAGCCACTCGGCGTACCCGCGCAGGTGCCGCGCGACCTCGTCCCTGCCCGGGTAGTCGTCCGGATCGCCGACGAACGGGAAGCCGGGGAACCCGCTGAACCGGCGCGGCGAGAACAGGCGCAGGCTGTCGTAGTAGCGCGGCCACGACCCGACCGGCTCCTCGCCGGCCTCGAGCACGACCGGCTCCCAGCCGCGTTCCCGCCCGGCCCGGGCAGCGGCCAGGCCCGCCTGCCCGCCGCCGACGACGAGCAGGCGGCCGCGGCTCACCCCGCGCTCCGGGTGCCCAGCTGGACCAGCTGCGGCGTAGGCGAGCAGCACCCGCCCGACGAGCCCTCCTCTGGCGCGTCGAACAGGCCCGACCCGCCGCACACCCCGGTGTCAGGTAGAACGAGGTCCACCCGAGCGGCGGCCTCGTGGTCGCCCGCGAGCTCGGCGGCGACGCTGCGGACCTGCTCGAACCCGGTCAGGGCCAAGAATGTCGGGGCCCGGCCGTAGGACTTCGCGCCGACGATGTAGAAGCCAGGCTCCGGATGCGCCAGGTCGGCCGCGCCGGTGGCGCGGACCGATCCGCAGGAATGGACGTTCGGATCCACCTCGGCGGAGACCTTCGCCGGTGCCTGCAGCCGCACGTCCAGGTCGAGGCGCACTTCGGAGAGGAACGACAGGTCCGGGCGGAAGCCCGTGGCCACGACCGCCCGGTCGGCTGCCGCGAGCCTGCGCCCGTCCTCGGCGACCAGCACCGCCCGCCCGTCCTCGACCTCGACCCGCTCGGTGCGGAACCCGGTCACGAGGTCGACCAGCCCGTCCTCCACCGCCTTCTTCGCCCGCTGCCCCAGAGCGCCGCGCTCGGGCAGCTCGTCGGCGTCCCCGCCCCCGAAGGCGTTGCCGACCACCCCGCGGCGCAGCACCCACGTCACCCTGGTGGACGGGTCGTCCTTGACGACGCGGGCGAGCAGCCCGACCGCCGTCGTCGCCGAGCTCCCGCTGCCGACGACCACGACGTGCCCGCCCGCCAGGCCTGCGGCGTCCTCGGCGGTCGGCGTGCGGTGGTCCAGCAGGCCCGCGGCCGCGGCTGCGCCCTCGCCGAGGGCCGGGAGCCCGTCAGCGCCGAGCGGGCTCGGAGACCGCCAAGTGCCGGAGGCGTCGATCACGGCCCACGCCTCGAGGCGCTCCTCGCTCCCGTCCGAGCTGCGGACGTGGACGACGAACGGCTGCTCAGCGCGGCCGGCGTCGACGGAGAGGTCGCGGCCCTTCCGGCCCACGCCGGTTACCTGGGCCCCGTAGCGGACGCGGCCGCCCAGCGCCGCGGCCAGCGGCGCGAGGTAGCCCTCGACCCACTCGGCCCCGGTCGGGTAGCCGGTCTCCGGCGCTGCCCAGCCGGTCGGCTCCAGCAGCCGGCGCGACGCGGCGTCGACGAGCTCCGACCACTGCGAGAACAGCCGCACGTGCCCCCACTCGGCCACGGCAGAGGCCGGGCCGTCGCCCGACTCCAGGACGAGCGGCTCCAGGCCCCGCTCCAGCAGATGGGCCGCGGCGGCCAGCCCCTGCGGACCGGCTCCGATGACGACGACGGGCTCCATTCCAACCTCCACGCATTGACGTTCTTCGATGTATCGAGCCTGACGCACATATCGACAGATGTCAATGCATGAGGCAGAATGGATGGCATGAACGCCCTCCCCGTCACCATCGACGCCGCGCCCGACGCGGCGGCCTGCTGCGCGCCCGGCCAGGTCGTCGGCGACGCCACGGCCCACGACCTCGCCCGGGTGTTCAAGGCCCTCGGCGACCCGACCCGGGTCAAGCTCATGTCGATGATCGTCGGTAGCAGCGAGGGTGAGATGTGCGTCTGCGACCTCACCGAGCCCGTCGGCCTGTCTCAGCCCACCGTCTCCCACCACATGAAGCTCCTCGTCGAGGCCGGCCTCGTCGAGCGCGAGCAGCGCGGGAAGTGGGCCTACTACCGGCCCACCGTCGGCGTCCTCGTCGACGCCGCGAAGGCCATCGTCGCCTGATGGCGGCCCCGGCCATCCGGCCGATGACGCCGGACGACTGGCCCCAGGTCGCCGAGATCTACCGCGCCGGCATCGCGACCAGCCACGCCACCTTCGAGGTCGAGCCGCCGGTCAGCTGGGACGCGTTCGCCGCGGCCAAGCGCCCGGACCTGATGATCGTCGCTGCAGACGGCGACGACCGCGTACTCGGCTGGGCCGCCGCCGGGCCCGTCTCGGCGCGGGCCGTCTACCAGGGCGTCGTCGAGCACTCCGTGTATGTGGGACCGCACGCCTCCGGACAGGGGGTGGGGACTGGCCTGATGTCCGCGCTCGTCGAGCTCGCTGACCGCGCCGGTGTCTGGACGATCCAGTCCTCGGTCTTCCCCGAGAACACCGCCAGCCTCAGACTGCATGAGCGCGCCGGGTTCAGGGTCGTCGGGCGGCGCGAGCGCATCGCGAGGATGAGCTACGGCCCGCTCGCCGGCCGATGGCGCGATACCCTGCTCATCGAGCGGCGAGCGGCCTCGACCATCCACTGAAGGCCTGTCGGGCTCATGCCAGCCCGTGCTAGCCTGAGGGCACTACATCCCCCACGCCTCTCCACGATGCGCACTTGGGGGATTTTCTCTGCCCGCGTCCAGGAGGAGTGCCGATGCCCCAACCGCGTCACGCTCCCCGTCAGCCCCGTCCGCGCGGGCCCCTGCGCTACGACAAGCCGCCCATGGAGCTGGACGACCTCGTCGACCGCCTCGTCGACCGCGGACTGGTCGTCCCCGACCGGGACCGTGCGCGCCGATACCTGCGCCACATCGGCTACTACCGCCTCTCCCCGTACACGATCCCCTTCCAGCAAGGCGGATCGGACCACCTCCTGCGCGACGGGACGTCCTTCGACGACGTGCTCGACCTCTATGTCTTCGACCGCACGCTCTGCCTGGTGGTCATGGACGCCCTCGAGCGGGTCGAGGTCGCTGTGCGCGCGGCGCTGACCGACCACATGTCCACCACCTACGGCGATGCGCACTGGTACATGGACGCCTCTCACTTCCGCGACCGCGGCAAGCACGTCGGGCTCCTGAAGATCGTCCGAGACACCTGCGACGAAAGGCTCCGCGGCACTCCCGACGCCGGCGAGGACTCACTCGTCCACCGCTCCGCCCTCGAGCACTACCTGACCACCTACGGCTCCCCCGAACTCCCGCCCTCCTGGCTCATGGTCGAGACCCTCACCGTCGGCCAGCTCACCAGCGCGTACCGCAATCTCAAGCGGCGCGCCGACCGGACCGCCGTCGCCCGCAGCATCGACCTGACAGCGCCCGTGCTCGAGTCATGGATGCAGACCTACGTCCGAGTCCGCAACGTCTGCGCCCACCACGGCCGGCTGTGGAACGTCGGCCTCGGCGTCTACCCGGCGATCCCGAACTCCTCGACGGTGTCCTGGCTCGAAGGGCACGAGGCGCTACCGGAGCGATCCAGGAAGCGGCTCTACCCCGTCCTGGTCTCCCTGCAGACGGTCCTCGAGACGATCTCACCGCGCAGCGGCTGGGCCCGCAGACTCCACGGACTGCTCAGCACCCGGCCCACGATGAACCTGCGCGGCATGGGCGTCCCCGAGGACTGGGCAGACGATCCGTTCTGGCGTCGGCACCTCGACTGAACTGACTCGCGAACAATCGAGCGGCGACGCGTCCCAGCACTCGCGGTCGCGCCGAGGCTAGCCACTCAACCTAGCGTCTTCGCTGACAGACCGGGCAGAAGTGGCTGGAGCGGTTCATAAACTTCTCGCGTACGATCGCGGTGCCGCAGCGCTTGCACGGCTGACCCTGTCGGCCATAGACATTCAATGTGTTTCTTCCTGCCTGCCCGTTCACGTTCACGTACTGGGCGTCGAAGCTCGTGCCGCCCTCCGCGAGGGCCTTCTGCAGGACGGCGCGGACCTCGTCGAGGAGCCGGCCGACAGCGCGGGAGGAGAGCTGAGCGGAGAGGTGCTCGGGATGGATCCGCGCGGCCCACAGCGCCTCGTCCGCGTAGATGTTGCCGATCCCGCTCGCGACGGTCTGGTCGAGCAGCACGCGCTTGATCGCGGAGGCGCGGCGGGCGAGGATCCCCCGGAATCGGACCTCGTCGAACGCCGGGTCGAGCGGATCGCGCGCGATGTGCACCGCCTGCGACGCGACGAGGGGCGCCTCGTCTCCCCAGCCGCCCGCCGCGCCGTCCGCGGTCAGCACGAGGGGATCGATCGCGAGCGAGCCGAAGGTGCGCTGATCCGCGAACAGCGCGACGACCTCGCCGTGCTCCGGGTGCCGCACCGTGAGGCGCACGCGCTCGTGCCGCTCGGCCTCCGCGCCCGGCAGCCGCAGCAGCATCTGCCCGCTCATGCCCAGGTGGGCGCCGAGCGCCTCGTCGCCGTCGTCGAACGGGAACCAGAGGAACTTGCCGCGGCGCACGGCCGCGCGGACCCGGCGCCCCACCGCCCGCGCCTCGAAGTCCTCCGCGGTCGGACGCGCGGATCCCGCGACGTGGCGCGTCAGCGCGCGGACGTCGCGCACCTCCGCGCCGATGATGCGCGCGCCCACGAGGGCCGGGGCGAGGCCGGCTCGCACCACCTCCACCTCGGGGAGCTCAGGCACGCCCCTCCTGATCCATCGCCCGCCACAGCTGCAGGGCGGCCGCCATCTCGGCCTGCTTCTTGCTCGTTCCGCTCCCGGACGCGTGGTGATCCCCCACCGTCACGACGGCGGTGAAGCGGCGATCGTGGTCGGGGCCCTCGCTCGTGATCGCGTAGGAGGGCGGATCCACGCCGAGGCGGGCCGCGAGCTCCTGAACGCTCGTCTTCGGATCGACCGCGGCGCCGTAGCGGGCCGGGTCGTCGAGCAGCGGCGCGACGAGCCTCAGCACGAGCGCGTCGGCCTCGGCGCGGCCGGCCGAGAGGAACACGGCGCCGAAGATCGCCTCGGTCGCGTCGGCGAGGATCGAGTCCTTGTCGCGGCCGCCGGTCTGCTCCTCGCCGCGCCCCAGCTTGAGGTGGGCGCCGAGACCGATCGTGCGGGCCACGTCGGCCAGCGCGACGGTCGAGACGACGCTCGCGCGGCGCTTCGCGAGGACGCCCTCGGGCGCGTCGGGGTAGCGCTCGTACAGGAGCGCGGTGATGGCGAGGCCCAGAACGGAGTCGCCGAGGAACTCGAGGCGCTCGTTGTGGGGGATCCCGCCGTTCTCGTAGGCGAAGGAGCGGTGCGTCAGCGCCAAGCCGAGAAGCTCGGCGTCGATGTCGACGCCGAGCTTCTCGGTGAGCGTGACCTGCGCGCTCTCATCGATGCGCAGGGTCATCAGGGGCTGATCAGGCGTCAGCGACCTTGCGGCCCTTGTACTCCAGGAACAGCTCGGTGCCCTGCGAGTCGGTGACGACCTTCGCCTGGTGGGGACGGCTGTACGTGACCTTGCCGTTCTCCACCGTCTTGACGAGCGTGGGGGCCTCGGTCTTCCACTGCGAACGACGCGAACGCGTGTTCGAGCGGGACACCCGGCGCTTCGGGGGGTTACCTGCCATGGCTGACTCTCTTCTCTGCTCTGGACGGCGTCAGTCCGCCGACTCGGTTTCGGTGAGTTTCTGGAGCGCAGCCCACCGGGGATCGATGGGGGCCTGCGCGTCGCCGGGACTCTCGGTCAGCAGATCGCCCGTGGCTGGATCAAGGCCGGGGCAATCCGGTCGACAGACCGGCTGAAACGGAAGCGATAGGACAATCGCGTCCCTGACCAGAGTTTCAAGATCCACGTGGTCGTCTTGAAGCTCGAAGTCAGCGGTTTCGGATCCAGGGTACTCGAAAAGATCCTGGAACTCGACTTCGACAGGCTGGGAGATCTCTCGCAGGCAGCGGCTGCAGACCCCTGCCGCGACGGTCTCGACGGATCCGCTGACGAGGATCCCCTCGTGCACGGATTCGAGGCGGACCTCGATGTCGAGAGCGGTTCCCTTCTCGATCGACACGATGCCCTCGCCCCACTGCTCGGCGAGGGGAACGGAGAGGGTGTGCTCGCGCATCTCGCCGGGCTTGCGGACGATGTCGCGCGCCGGCAGGACGAACGGTCCGGAGAGTCGGTTCTTCACACCCTCCAGCGTACGGGCCGACGGGCCGGCGCGGCTCAGTTCTCGCTGTGCGCGGACGCGAGATGCCGCGCGACGGGCCCGGGCACGTACGGCGAGACGTCGCCGCCGAGGCTCGACACCTGGCGCACGAGCGAGCTCGACACGAGCGAGTTCGCCGGATCCGCGAGGAGGAAGACGGTCTCCACGCCGGAGAGGTGGTGGTTGACGACCGCCATCGGCGTCTCGTAGGCGACGTCGACCTGCGAGCGGATCCCCTTCACGAGGACGCCCGCGCCCACCTGACGCGGATAGTCGACGAGGAGGCCCTCGCTCCACGCGGCGATCGTGATGTCGCCCGCGATGCCGGCCTCGGCGATCGACTCCTCCAGGAGGCGCATGCGCTCGTCGACCGTGAGCATCCCGCGCTTGTCGGGGTTGTGGACCACGAGCACGTGGAGCCGGTCGTAGAGCGACGCGGCGCGGCGGATGACGTCGAGGTGCCCGTTCGTGGGCGGATCGAACGAGCCGGGGACGACGGCGATCCTGTTGCTCATGGCCCCAGCGTAGCGAGTCAGTTCTTGCGGAGCGCGGCGCGCTCCTCGGTCGTGACGCGCGCCGAGATCAGGGCGGAGAGATCGGGATGACCCTCGAGCGTCGGGTCGTCGTCGAGGATGTCCTGCGCGATGTCGCGCGCCTGCTGGATGAGGGGCGCGTCCTTGATGACCCGCAGCAGGCGCAGCGACGAGCGGGCACCCGACTGCGCGTCGCCCAGCACGTCGCCCTCGCCGCGCAGCTCCAGGTCGACCTCCGCGAGCTCGAAGCCGTCGAGCGTCGCGGCGACCGCCTCGACGCGCTCGCGGGCGGGTGTCAGGGGAAGCGCCTCGGTGACGAGCAGGCAGAGCCCCGGCACGCCGCCGCGACCCACGCGCCCGCGCAGCTGGTGCAGCTGCGAGACGCCGAAGCGGTCGGCGTCGAGGATGATCATGGTCGAGGCGTTCGGCACGTCCACGCCGACCTCGATGACGGTCGTCGCGACGATCATGTCGATCTCGCCGCGGGCGAAGGACGTCATGATGCGGTCCTTCTCCTCGCCCGGCATGCGGCCGTGCAGCGGCGCGACGCGCAGGTCCTTCGTCGACTCGTGCCGGGAGAGGGTGTCTGCGACCTGCACGACGCCGAAGCGCGGGCCCCTCTCCTCGCCGTCGTCCGGGATCTCGTCGGTCTCCCCCGGCTCCTTCTGCGGCGTCTCCTGGTCGGTGTCGATGGCCGCGCACACGACGAACACCTGGTGGCCCTTCGCGACCTCCTCGGCGGCGCGCTCCCAGACCCGGCCGAACCAGCCCGGCTTCTCCGCGATCGGCGCGACGAACGTCTCGATGCCCGCGCGGCCCTTCGGCATCGTGCGGATCGTCGACACGTCGAGGTCTCCGAAGACGGTCATGGCGACGGTGCGCGGGATCGGCGTGGCCGTGAGCACGAGCACGTGGGGGTTGGATCCCTTGGCGCGCAGGGTCTCCCGCTGCTCTACGCCGAAGCGGTGCTGCTCGTCGACCACCACGAGACCGAGGTCGGCGAAGGTCGTCTTGTCGCTGAGCAGGGCGTGCGTGCCCACCACGATCCGCGCCTGGCCGGCCGCGACCCGCAGAGCTGCCCGCCGTCGCTCGGGGGCCGACATCTGGCCGGTCAGCAGCGTGGGCATCAGCTCCGCCGACAGGTCGGGGCCGAGCATCTTCGCGATCGAGCGCAGGTGCTGGGCCGCGAGCACCTCGGTGGGCGCGATGAGCGCCGCCTGCCCGCCGGACTCGGCGACCTGCAGCATGGCGCGCAGCGCGACGAGGGTCTTGCCGGAGCCGACCTCGCCCTGCACGAGGCGGTTCATGGGCACCTCGGCCTCGAGGTCGGAGGCGATGCGCGCCCCGACGTCCCGCTGGTCGGGCGTGAGCTCGAACGGCATCGCGTCGTCGAAGCGCTCGAGCAGCCCGCCCGGCGCGGCCGGCCGGCTCGTGGCGGCCAGCGCGCGGACGGACAGGCGCTGCTGCAGCAGCGCCGTCTGCATCACGAGCGCCTCGTGCATGCGGAGCGTGCGGCGCGCGGCGCGGACGTCCGCCTCGGTCTCGGGACGATGCACGAGCAGCAGCGCCTTCCGGGCGGGCAGCAGGCGCTGCGCGCTCCGGAGATCCGCGGGCAGCGGATCCGGCACGTCGCCGAGGTCGTCGAGCACGGCGCCGATGAGCTTCTGGATCTGCCACGTGGGCGTCTTGCCCGTCGCGGGGTAGAGCGGCAGCGGGCGCTCCGCATAGCTCTCGGCGCTCTCGCGCGCCTCGTCCTCGTCGTCGAAGAGCTGGTAGTCGGGGTGGGAGAACTGCAGGGCGCCGCGGTACTCGCCGACCTTCCCCGAGAACACGCCGCGCCTCCCGGGCTGCAGCTCCTTCTCGCGCCACGCCTGGCCGAAGAACGTGAGGCTCATCTCGCCGACGCCGTCGCCGATGACGACCTCGAGGAGCGTCCCCCGTCGCTGGCGCATGGGCCGCGCCTGCACCCGCCTGACCTCCGCGACGATCGTCGCGGTCTCCCCCACCGGCAGCTCGAGGATCGGCGTGAGGTCGCCGCGCTTGGCGTACCGCCGCGGGTAGTGCGCAAGCAGGTCGCCGACCGTCTTCATCCCGAACGCGCGGTCGAGGCTCTTCGCGGGTGCCGTGCCCACGGCGTCCGCGAGCGCATCGTCGAGCGAGAGGGTCATGCATTCGATCATAGTTTCGATGCGCCCGGGGACGCCCCGCGGCGCGCGCCGACGGCCCGCGTAGGGTGAAGGGGTGACGAGGATCATCGCGGGCGCGGCCGGAGGGATCCGGCTCGACGTCCCCTCCGCCGGCACCCGGCCGACGAGCGACCGCGTGCGGGAATCGCTGTTCCAGGCGCTCGAGCCGACGGGCATGCTCGACGGCACGACGGTCGTCGACCTGTTCGCCGGCTCCGGCGCGCTCGGGCTCGAGTCGCTCAGCCGCGGCGCCGCCGTCGCCGACCTCGTCGAGCGCCACGGCCGCGCGGCCCGCGTCGCGCGCGCGAACGCCGACCGCGTCTCCCCCGCCGTGACCGGATCCGCGCACGTGCACGCCGTCTCCGCCGCGGCGTTCCTCCGCACGGCGACCCGCACGTACGACCTCGCCTTCCTCGACCCGCCGTACGACCTCCCGGACGACGAGCTCGCCGAGACCCTGCGGCTGCTGACGCCGCGTCTCTCCGCCGACGCGCTCGTGATCGTCGAGCGGGCGACCCGGTCGGGCGCGCCGCGCTGGGCGGAGGCGGGCCTGGCGCCGTTCAGGGATCGCGCCTACGGCGACACGAGCGTGTGGTGGGGCGAGCCCGCTCAGCGCGCCGAGCCGGATCCGTCCCAGTCGCGATAGGGGTCCCAGCCCCCGCGTCCGGCGTACGCGGCGCCGTCGACCGCGAGCGGCGCGTCCCCGCGCTCCACGACGCGTCCGATCGCGCGGAAGCCGGGAGGGAGCGTCGCCTCGGGGAAGGTCGCGAGCAGCGCGTGGTCCTCTCCCCCTTCGAGCGCGCCCTCGGGATCCGCGCCGAGCGCGGCGGCGTCGAGGTCGATCGTGACCTCGGACGCCCGCGCGAGACGGCGCGCGTCGAGCGCGAGCCCGTCGGAGACGTCCATCATCGCCGTCGCGCCCGCGACGCCCGCGAGAGTCCCGAGGCCGATCGGGGGCTCGGGCCGCAGCTGCATCCGCACGGCCCGCCGCTCCTCGTCCGTCAGCGCCTCGGAGTCCACGGGCACGGGCGCGCCGCGACCGTCGCGGAAGCGCTCGAAGAGCAGCGCGAGGCCGCGCCCGGCGAGGCCCATCTCGCCCGCCAGCGCGACGACGTCTCCGGCCCTGGCGCCTGCGCGCGTAACGGCGGGTCTCCCGTCGAGATCGCCGAGGGCGGTCACGGCGACCGTCAGCACAGCCGACTGGGTGAGGTCTCCCCCGACGACCGCGCATCCGGGCGCGAGCGCCTCGCACGCCTCGCGGAGGCCGTCGGCGAGGCGCTCCACGAACACGATGTCGGTGTCGTTCGGCATCGCGAGGGCGACGAGGAGGCTCGTGGGCCGCGCGCCCATGGCCGCGACGTCGGCGAGGTTGACGGCCGCGGCCTTCCACCCGAGGTCGTACCCGCTCGTCCACGGGGTGCGGAAGTCGGGGCCGTCGACGAGGGTGTCCGTCGTGGCGACGACGGCCCCGCTCGTGGCGATCACCGCCGCGTCGTCTCCGGGGCCGAGGATCTCCGCCGCCGCGCGCCCCGTGCGCTCCTGGATCCGCCTGAGGATCTCGCCCTCGCTGAGCGATCCGACCGTGGTCACCTGCATCCCTCCAGCCTAGAGGCCGCTCAGGCGACGCCGGGGTTCCGCGGAGACCGCCCGATTAGGGTGAGGGCTGTGACACGTCGACCGCTCGCCGCCGGCCTCCTGCTCCTCGCCGCCGTGCTCAGCGGCTGCGCGGCGCCCACGGTGCACCTGACCCCCGCGGAGCACGCGAACGACCCGTCCTGCGCCGACGTGAGCGTGCGCCTGCCGGACGCCCTGGGCGACGTGCCGCGGCGCTGGACCGACGCCCAGGCGACCGCCGCGTGGGGCGACGACTCCGAGGTCGTGTTCACGTGCGGTCTCGAGCCGCCGGGGCCGACGACGCTCCAGTGCGTCACGATCGGCGGCGTCGACTGGATCGTCGACGACGAGCGCTTCCCCCGCCTCGTCATGACGACCTACGGCCGCAGCCCCGCCGCGCGCGTCTCGGTGGACACCGAGGCCCTCAGCAGCAACGACGTGCTGCAGGCCCTGTCCTCGTCGGCTCAGCAGCTGCCGCAGACGGGCGGCGCGTGCGTCGACGCCGACGAGCTCGAGCCCGACCCGTCAGCGTCCTGACGCCCCGGCGGTGCGGGCGATGCCGAGCTCGATCAGCTCGGTGATGAGGTCGGCGTAGCTCAGCCCCGATGCGACCCAGCACTTCGGGTACATCGAGATGGGCGTGAACCCGGGCATCGTGTTGAGCTCGTTGACGACGATGTCGCCCTCCGCGGTGAGGAACACGTCGACGCGCGCGAGGCCCCGGCCGTCCACCGCGTCGAAGGCGCGGGCGCCGACCTCGCGGATCCGCCTCGTCTCGTCCTCCGTCAGGTCGGCGGGGCACACGACGTCCGCGCCGTCTCCGCCGAGGTACTTGCCCTCGAAGTCGTAGAACTCGCGGGTGGTGAGGACGATCTCGCCGGGCAGCGAAGCGCGGGTCGCGCCGCCGGAGCGTCCCTCGAGCACCGCCACCTCGATCTCGCGCCCCTCGATGCCGCGCTCGACGAGCACCTTGTCGTCCTCCGCCAGCGCGATGCGCATCGCCTCGGCGAGCTCGGACGCGTCGTGCGCCTTCGCGACGCCGACGCTCGATCCCGCCCGCGCCGGCTTGACGAACACCGGGTAGCCGAGCGCATCGACGTCGGCGCGCACGCCCTCCTCGTCATCGGCCCAGCGCGATCCCTGGACGGTCGCCCACGGAGCGACGGCGATGCCCTTCGCCTCGAGGGCGACCTTCATGAAGTGCTTGTCCATGCAGAGGGCCGAGTCGAGCACGCCGCCGCCCGCGTAGGGGATCTCGAGGATGTCGAGGAACCCCTGCATCGTGCCGTCCTCGCCGTGGAGGCCGTGGAGGATCGGCAGCACCGCGTCGAGCGCCCCGAGGCTCTCGACGGCTCCGTCCGCGCGCCGCACACGCAGCTCGCGGCCCTCTCCGGGCATCGGCCACAGCACCCGCGTGCCGTTGTCGACGACCTCGGGCAGGCGCTCGCCGTCGAGGCGGAAGCGCTCGGGGTCGTCCTCCTCGAGGACGAAGACGCCGTCGCGGGTGACGCCGACGGGGATCACGCGGAACAGGTCGCGATCAATCGCGCCCAGCACGCCCCCCGCCGTCGCGGAGGAGATCGAGTGCTCGCTCGATCGCCCGCCGAAGAGCACCGCCACGGTCGTTGCTGCCATACTGCGTCTCCTCCTGGGGAGTGTCGTCGTCTGTCGTGAGGTGCGGGGCGATCTCCCGCGGAGACATCGTGCCGTCGAGGACCATCTTCACCTGCTCGACGATCGGCATCTCGACCCCCTTCGCGTGGGCGAGGGCGAGGATCGGCGCGACCGAGTTCAGCCCCTCGGCCGTCTGCTCCATGTGGGAGACGACGTCGTCGAGGGTGTACCCCTGGCCCAGCAGGCGGCCGGCGGTGTTGTTGCGGCTCAGCGGAGACTGGCACGTCGCGATGAGGTCGCCGAGGCCGGCGAGCCCCTGCATCGTCTCGGGCTGCGCGCCGTAGGCGACCGCGAAGTCGGTCATCTCGACCAGGCCGCGGGTGATGATCGACGCCTTCGTGTTCTCGCCGTAGCCGACGCCGTCGACGATGCCGATCGCCACGGCGATGAGGTTCTTGAGCACGCCGCCGAACTCGGTGCCGGGCACGTCGGTGTTGACGAACGTGCGGAAGTAGCGGTTGGACGCGGCTCGCGCGACCTCGGCGGCGGTCTCGGCGCTCGTCGACGACATGACGGCCGCGGTCGGCTGCTCGCGCGCGATCTCGAGCGCGAGGTTGGGGCCGCTCGCCACGGCGATCCGATCGGGATCGCAGCCGAGCGCCTCCGCGATGACCTGGCTCATGCGCATGCCGGAGCGCTTCTCGACGCCCTTCATGAGGCTCACGATCGGCGCGTCGCCGTGCTCGACGAGAGGACGCACCTGCTTGAGCGTCTGCCGCGCCGACTTGCTCGGCACCGAGACGAAGATCTGGTCGGCGCCGGCGATCGCCTGCTCGAGCGAGGCGGTCGCCCGCATGCTGCGCGGGAGGTTGACGCCGGGCAGGTACTGAGAGTTGCGCTTGGCCCGGTCGATCTCCTGCGCGAGCTCCGGTCGCCGCGCCCACATGGTCACCTCGGCGCCGCCGTCGGCGAGGATCTTGCCGAAGGTCGTCCCCCAGCTGCCCGCTCCGAGAACTGCTGCGCGCACGCTCATATCCGTCCGGTCTCCGACTGTCCGTGATCCGAGGGGTTCCAGCGCTCCGCGGGAGGCTCCTCGCCGCGGATCTCGCCGAGCAGGTCGGCGATGGCGTTCATCAGGCGATCGCTGGCCTCCGCGAGCACGCCCTTCTCGTGCTCGCGTCCGTGCAGATCCGACAGGTCGACCGGATCGCCCACGAGCACCGTCACGGGACGGCGCGGCGGGAAGGGACGCAGCCTGCCGTATCGGGGCATGAACGCCTGCTCGCCCCAGTGCGCGACGGGGATGAGGGGGATGTCGCCCGCCAGCGCGAGGCGCACCGCGCCCGACTTCCCGCGCATCGGCCAGAAGTCGGGGTCGCGGGTCAGCGTGCCCTCCGGGTAGACGATCACGCCGCGCTGGTTCTCGACGAGCTCGGTCGCCTGCTGCATCGCCTGCGGAGCGCCCGTGGATCCGCGCCCCGTGCGGGACACGGGGATCATCCCGGTCGCGCGCATCGCGTGCCCGAGCACCGGGATCCGGAAGAGGCTCTCCTTCGCCATGAACCGCGGCGCGCGCCCCATCCGCCACGTCGCGACCGCCGTGATGAGCGGGTCGATCTCGCTGTGGTGGTTGGGAGCGAGCACGTAGGCGCCCTCGCGGGGCAGCTTCTCGGCCCCGCGGATGCGGATCTTCGCGAACCACCCCACGAGGGGCACGACGATCGCCGCGAGGAGCCAGAAGAGGCTCGGTCGGGTCTTCTCCCGCGAAGCCTTCACGGCGCTCAGCCTACGACGTCGAAATCAGCGCCGAGGGCGGTGAGCTTGTCGAAGAACTTCTCGTAGCCGCGACGGATGATGCCCACGTTCGACACGCGCGAGGTCCCCTCGGCCGCGAGGGCCGCGATGACGTACGCGTAGCCGCCGCGCAGGTCGGGGACGACGATCTCCGCGCCGTGCAGCGGGGTCGGGCCGGTGATGACGGCGGCCTGCTCGAGCTCGCGGCGGGCGACGCGACGGTACGCCCCGTCGAGGCCCTTCGGGTGCACGACGATGTCGGCGCCCATCTGGTTGAGCGCGTGGGTGAAGCCGAGGCGGTTCTCGTAGACCGTCTCGTGCACGATCGAGACCCCGTCGGCCTGCGTGAGCGCGACGATGAGCGGCTGCTGCCAGTCGGTCATGAAGCCGGGGTGCACGTCGGTCTCGACCATCACGGGCTTGAGTGGCGTGGCGGCGCGACGGAAGTAGATGCCGTCGTCGGTCACGTCGAACGATCCGCCCGCCTTGCGGAAGACGTTGAGGAAGGTGAGCATCTCGTACTGGCGGGCGCCCTTGACGAAGATCTCGCCGTCGGTCGCGAGGGCGGCGCACGCCCAGGAGGCGGCCTCGTTGCGGTCGAACAGGCTGCGGTGGTCGTAGCCGTGCAGCTCCTCGACGCCCTCGATGAAGATGACGCGGTTCGGCTCGTAGGAGATGATCGCGCCCATCTTCTGCAGCACGCCGATGAGATCCATGATCTCGGGCTCGATCGCCGCGTTCCGGAGCTCGGTGACGCCCCGCGCGCGGACGGCGGTGAGGAGCACCTGCTCCGTCGCGCCCACGCTCGGGTACGGCAGCTCGATGTCCGCGCCGTGCAGCCCGTCGGGCGCCGAGAGGCGGATGCCGCTCGGCTGCTTGTCGACGACCGCGCCGAAGCGCCGCAGCGCGTCGAGGTGGAAGTCGATCGGGCGGTCGCCGATGCGGCATCCGCCGAGATCCGGGATGAACGCCTGGCCGAGGAGGTGCAGGAGCGGGCCGCAGAACAGGATCGGGATGCGGCTCGAGCCGGCGTGGGCGTCGATCTCCTCGAAGTTCGCCGACTTCGCGCCGGCGGGGTCGAGCACGAGCGAGCCCGGCTCCTCCCCCTCCGCGACCGTCACGCCGTGCACCTCGAGCAGCGAGCGGACGACCTCCACGTCGCGGATCTCGGGGACGTCGCGCAGCGTCGAGGGCGTCTCGCCCAGCAGCGATGCGACCATCGCCTTCGTCGCGAGGTTCTTGGCCCCCTTGACGTCGACCTGGCCCTTCAGTGGACGACCGCCGCGGATCTCGAGGACGTCGCCGTTCTTCCGCGAGGACCCTGCCTGTGCACTGCCTACGAGCGTCATTCCTGTGGAGCCTCACTTACCTTCCAGGCGTGTCGCCCGTCCCCGTGCGGGACGGACGAGGCTCACGGAACCGGAAGGGTCCGCGGCCGCCACGATGCGCGGCGGGCCTCGAACTGCGCGATCTCCTGCTCGTTGCGCAGCGTGAGCCCGATGTCGTCGAGCCCTTCGAGGAGCCGCCACCTAGTGTAATCGTCGATCTGGAAGGGAACGGTGAAGTCCGCGATCTGCGCGGTGCGCGTGACGAGATCCACCGTCATCTCGCGTCCGGGATCGGCGTCGATCGCCGCCCAGATGCGCTCCAGGTCGGCCTCCTCGATGACGCCCGTGACGAGCCCCTGCTTGCCCGAGTTGCCCCGGAAGATGTCGGCGAAGCGCGGGCTGAGGACGACGCGGAACCCGAAGTCGCGCAGGGCCCAGACGGCGTGCTCGCGGCTGGACCCCGTGCCGAAGTCGGGGCCGGCGACGAGCACGGAGGCACCCTGGAAGGCGGGCTGGTTGAGGACGAAGTCGTCGTTCTGCCGCCAGGACGAGAACAGCGCGTCCTCGAAGCCGGTCTTCGTGACCCGCTTGAGGTAGACGGCGGGGATGATCTGGTCGGTGTCGACGTTCGAGCGCTTCAGGGGCGCGGCGATGCCGGTGTGGGTGTCGAACTTCTGCATGATCAGGCCTCCGCTCCGCTCAGCGCGGGCTCGTCGATGGGCTCGAGGTCGGACGGGCTCGACAGCGTGCCGCGCACGGCGGTCGCCGCGGCGACCAGGGGGGACACGAGGTGCGTGCGCCCTCCCTTGCCCTGTCGCCCCTCGAAGTTGCGGTTGCTCGTCGACGCGCACCGCTCGCCCGGGGCGAGCTGATCGGGATTCATGCCGAGGCACATCGAGCAGCCGGCGAATCGCCACTCCCCGCCGAACTCCTCGACGATCTTGTCGATGCCCTCGGCCTCGGCCTCGAGCCGCACTCGAGCGGATCCCGGGACGACCATGACGCGCACGCCGTCGGCCTTCCTGCGCCCCTGGATGATCGAGGCGAAGGCGCGGAGATCCTCGATGCGGCTGTTCGTGCAGGAGCCCATGAAGACCGCGTCGACCGCGATGTCCTTCATGGGGGTGCCGGGCTCGAGGTCCATGTACTCGTAGGCGCGCTCCGCGGCGGCCCGCGCGTTCGGGTCGGAGAACGACTCCGGCGCGGGAACCGCCTCGCTGAGCGACACGCCCTGACCGGGGTTCGTGCCCCAGGTGACGAACGGCTCGAGCTCGTCGGCGTCGATGAACACCTCGGCGTCGAAGACGGCGCCCTCGTCGGTCGGCAGCGTCTTCCAGTAGGCGACGGCGTCATCCCAGTCCCGGCCCGTCGGCGCGTGGTCGCGGCCCTTCACGTACGCGAACGTCGTCTCGTCGGGCGCGACCATGCCGGCCCGCGCGCCGGCCTCGATCGACATGTTGCAGATCGTCATGCGCCCCTCCATCGAGAGGGCCCTGATCGCGCTGCCGCGGTACTCGAGGACGTACCCCTGTCCGCCGCCCGTGCCGATCTTCGCGATGACCGCGAGGATGATGTCCTTCGCGGTCACGCCGGGCTTCAGCTCGCCCTCCACGGTGATGGCCATGGTCTTGAACGGCTTGAGCGGCAGGGTCTGCGTCGCCATGACGTGCTCGACCTCGCTCGTGCCGATGCCGAAGGCGAGCGCGCCGAACGCGCCGTGCGTCGAGGTGTGGCTGTCGCCGCACACGACCGTGAGGCCCGGCATCGTCAGGCCCAGCTGGGGCCCCATGACGTGCACGATGCCCTGCTCCTTGTCGCCCAGCGAGTGCAGGCGCACGCCGAACTCCTCGGCGTTCCTGCGCAGGGTGTCGACCTGCGTGCGGCTCGTCAGGTCGGCGATCGGCTTGTCGATCGCGAGCGTCGGCGTGTTGTGGTCCTCCGTGCCGATCGTCAGGTCGACGCGGCGCAGCGGCCGGTCCTCGGCGCGCAGCCCGTCGAACGCCTGCGGGCTCGTGACCTCGTGGATGAGGTGCAGGTCGATGTAGAGGAGGTCGGGCTGGCCGTCCTCGCCGCGGACGACGACGTGGTCGTCCCACAGCTTCTCGGCCAGTGTGCGGGGGTGCTCCGGGATGCGAGCGTCGGAGGTCATTCGTGTTCCTGTTCCTTCACGTCGTGGATTGTCGGCCATCGACTGACTCCGCGACGGGGAGGCCTTCAGAAACGGGCCCCGTCGCGGCTGCTAAGGAGGAGTCGAACGCACCGCACGAGGGAAATCGTAGCAGAATGCTCAGGCCCGGCCGCACGCGGGCGACCGGGCCTGAGCAGGATGCGCAGAGCGCGTCAGCCCTCGATGTCGGAGGACGCCTCGCGCTTCTTCTGCGCGCTGTTGGCGATGAGGCTCGCGACCGTCGACACGACGATCGACGCGACGATCACGCCGAGCGAGGTCCAGTTGCTGATCTCGGGCGCCCAGCCGACGTGCTCGCCGCCGTTGATGAACGGCACCTCGTTGACGTGGAGGGCGTGGAAGAAGAGCTTCGCCCCGATGAACGCGAGGATGAACGCGACGCCGTACTTCAGGTAGCGCAGGCGATCGAGAAGGTCGCCGAGCAGGAAGTAGAGCTGGCGCAGGCCCATCAGCGCGAAGAGGTTCGCCGCGAACACGAGGAACGGCTCCTGCGTGATGCCGAAGATGGCGGGGATCGAGTCGATCGCGAACACGAGGTCGGTGACGCCGATGGACACGAACACGATGATCATCGGGGTGAGCATCTTGCGCCCGTTGACCACGGTGCGCAGCTTCGCCCCGTCGTACTCGTCGTGGATCGGGATGAACCGGCGCAGGACGCGGACGATGAACGTCTCCTTCTGCGCGTCGCCGTCGCCCTCGCGCTCGAACACCTGCTTGGCCGCGGTGTAGACGAGGAACGCGCCGAAGATGTAGAAGATCCAGCTGAAATTCTCGATGAGCGCCGCCCCGAGCAGGATGAACGCGGCGCGCAGGATGAGCGCGATGATGATGCCCACCATCAGCACCTCCTGCTGGTACTTCCTCGGCACCGCGAACTGGCCCATGATGAGCACGAACACGAAGAGGTTGTCGATCGAGAGGCTGTACTCCGTGAGCCAGCCGCTCACGAACTGCACGGCGTGCTCGGCGTCGCCCATCATCCACAGCACGACCGCGAAGATCAGGGCCAGCGTGACGTAGAAGCCGACCCACAGCGCGGATTCGCGGGTGGAGGGGATGTGCGGGCGCTTCAGGATGAGCGCGAGGTCCGCGAGGAGGATGAGGGTGAGGACGACGAGCGAGCCGACCTCGAACCAGACGGGGATGTCCAACGGATGCCTTTCGGGGTATGGGATGACCTCGAAAGTCTCTCCCCCGCGCGATGCGCGGCGCGACCCCGGAGCCGCTTCGATGGTGCTCGTGGTGACGGGGTTCGCGGGAACGGGATACTCCCTCTCGCGTCACTCAGTGTAGGGCACGATCCCGGAAGACGAAGAAGCCCGGATCGTGTGATCCGGGCTTCTTCTCTGCGGTGACCCCAGCGGGATTCGAACCCGCGTTACCGGCGTGAGAGGCCAGCGTACTAGGCCGCTATACGATGGGGCCGCATGTGCTCTGTTCTGTTTTCCGCTTCCCCTTCCGGGGCAACTCGATAAATGTACATCGGATCGGCGGGCACGGCAAAATCGAGCGGCCTCAGCGTGTCACCCGGGCGTGTCCTGCTCGCTCCGAACCATATTCCTTTTCGGGGCCGAGCGGAAGCCCTCGCTCGGTGGCATGCTCGGATCATGCGCGTCACCAAGCATGAGCACGCCCTCCTCTCCGTCCGCCAGGGCGGGGAGACCCTCGTGATCGACCCCGGCGGCTTCGCGCCGTCGCTCGGCGACCTCGGCGACGTCACCGCCGTCGTGGTCACGCACGAGCACCCCGACCACGCCGACCCCCGCCATCTGACGGAGCTCGCCGAGAGGTTCCCCGACGCCCGGATGCTCACGACCACCGCGACCGCGGAGGCGGCGCCGGTGCCCATGACGGTCGTCGCGCCCGGCGACGAGGTCTCCGCCGGGGTCTTCCGGCTGCGCTTCTTCGGCGGAGCGCACAGCGAGATCCACTCCTCGATCCCGATCATCGACAACCTCGGGGTGCTCGTGAACGACGCCCTGTACTACCCGGGCGACTCGTACGCGCTGCCGGGGGACGCCGAGGTCGCCCTGCTCGCCGCGCCGATCGGAGCGCCGTGGCTCAAGATCGGCGAGGCGATGGACTTCGTGCTCGCGGCGCGTCCTCGCCGCGCGTTCGGCACGCACGATGCGACGCTGTCGGAGATCGGCCTCCGCATGCATCGGGAGCGCCTCGCGTGGGCGACCGAGGAGCACGGAGGGACATTCCACCCGCTGGACGCGGGAGAGAGCATCGAGGTGACGGCATGAGGATCGGCATCATCATCGGATCGGTTCGAGATGGACGGAAGGGCGAGTCCGTCGCGCGCTGGGTCCTCGAGCGCGCCCGCCAGAGGGACGGCGCGGAGGTCGCGCTGATCGACCTGAGGGAGTTCGACCTCCCCCTCCTCTCCTCCCCCGTCGTCCCGATGGCCGCGAAGGGCGAGTACGACTCCCCCGCCGTGAGCCGGTGGGCAGACGCGATCGGCGCGTGCGACGCGTTCGTGTTCGTGACCCCGGAGTACAACCACAGCGTGCCCGGCGCGTTCAAGAACGCGATCGACAGCATCGGCGTCGAGTGGGTGCGCAAGCCCGTCGCCTTCGTCTCGTACGGCGCGGCCGGAGGGATCCGCGCGGTCGAGCACTGGCGTCAGATCGTCGCCAACTTCCACATGTTCGACGTGCGCGCCCAGGTCGCGTTCGACACCGCCTCGGAGTTCGAGGGCGCGGAGGTGGAGGCCTCCCCGCGCCGCGAGAACGAGCTCGGGACGCTGCTGACCCAGCTGATCGACATCACGACGACGCCGCGGGGCTGAGGGGCCCGACGCGCGGGGCGGACGCGGGGCGACGCCGGGAGGATCGGCGGATCCGCCCCGCCACGCCGTGCTGGGGCGCCCCGAGCCAGGCGGCGAGGAACAGCGCCGTCGCGGTCAGCACGATGGTGCCGCCGGTCGGCAGGTCGATGGCCCAGGAGAGGTAGAGGCCGACGAACGTCGAGACCGCGCCGAGCGCGGGCGCGAGCGCCATCATGACGGGAAGGCGGTCCGTCAGCAGCCGCGCGGTGGCGGCCGGCACCACGAGGAGCGCGAGGACGAGGATGTTGCCGATCGTCTGCACCGAGATCACGACCGCGACCGTCACCATCACGTAGAGGCCGAGGTCGATCCAGAAGACGGGCAGCCCGATCGAGCGCGCCATCTCGCGGTCGGGCTCACGGCGACGATCTCCTTGTGGAACAGGAGCACGCCGATGAGCAGGAGGGCGCCGGCCACGGACACCGTGACGACGTCCTCGTCGGGGATGCCGGTGATCGACCCGAAGAGGAAGCTCTGCAGGGAGCCCGAGTATCCGGGCGCCCGCGAGATCACCACGATGCCGAGCGCGAAGGCGGCCACGAAGAAGGTGCCGATGACGCTGTCCTCCTTCAGCCGCCTGTCCTGCGAGAACACCGCCACGAGCACGGCCGTGGCGATGCCCGCGACCATCCCGCCGAGGACGAGCGCGACCCCTGCAGCACGAAGGCGATGCTGAGGCCGGGGAAGACGGCGTGGGCCACGGCGTCGCCGATGAACGCCATGCCGCGCAGCACCACGTACGTGCCGATCACGCCGCAGACGACGGAGGACATCACGGCGATGAGGAGCGCCTTCGGCAGGAAGGAGAGCAGCGGGTTCGAGAGGTCGGCGAGGAAGTCGAGCGGCGAGAGCATCAGCGGGCTCCGATCTGCGTCAGGAGAGGAGAGCCCTCGCGGAATCCGAAGGTGCGCCGCCAGAGATCGTCGTCGGCGAGCGCCTCGGGCGGCCCGTCCGCCACGACCCTCCGGTTGATGAGCGCGAGGCGGGAGCACCCGTGCACGGCGCCGACGAGATCGTGCGTGGTCATGAGCAGAGCGGCGCCCTCATCGGACAGCTCAGAGAACAGATCCATGAGGAGCTCCTGCATGGGGATGTCGAGCCCGGTGAACGGCTCGTCGAGGAGGAGCAGGCGCGGGTTCAGCGCGAGAGCGCGCGCCACGAGGACCCGCTGCCTCTGACCGCCCGAGAGCTCCCCGACGGGACGTCGACGCAGGTCGGCGAGCCGGACGCGCTCGAGGGCCTCCCGCACCGCGCGCCAGTCGCGCACGCCGGGGCGGCGGAGCCATCCCGCCGACCGTGTGCGGCCCGACAGCACCACCTCCTCGACGCTGATGGGGAAATCCCACGCGAATTCGAGACGCTGCGGGACGTACCCGATGGTCCGCCGCGCGGAGCGCGTCGCGGATCCGCCCACGCGCACCTCCCCCGCGAAGATCGGGACGAGACCGAGGATCGAGCGGAGCAGGGTCGTCTTCCCCGCCCCGTTCGGGCCGACGAGGCCGACGAACTCGCCCGCGTCGATCGCGAGGTCGACCCCGTCGAGCACGGTGCGCCCTCCGAGGTCCACGGACAGGTCGCGCACATCGAGCAGCGTCATGCGTCGTCTCCCTCGCGCGGCGCGGGCTCGTCGGCCAGCCGACGCGCCCGGCGAGAGCGCAGCACGGCCCACACGGCCCCCGCGATCACGACGACCGCGGCGCCTCCGGCGACCAGGACGCCGGTCGGGATCGGATCGCTCGCCGCTCCCTCGGACGCCTCGGATCCCGCGGCCCCGATCTCCTCGTCGCCCGCGGCGCCGGCGTCCGGTACGGCGAACGCCCCGAAGGCGGTCTGCGGGTCGGTCTCGTCTCCCACGGCGATCTGCAGGACGTCCCGGTCGCTCGCCGTCTCACCGCTCGCGAGCTCTGCGGTCAGCTCGACGTCGACGCCGTAGACGCCCGGCTCCGTGAGCGCCCAGTTTGCGTGGACGTGCGTGTTCGCCTCCGCCCAGATGTCCTGCGGCTCGGGATCCGCGCTGTCCCACAGCAGGGAGGGCGGATCGAAGTTGCGGTTCTGAAGGAAGGAGCTTCTCGAGCTCGAGCAGATAGGCGTCGGCGTTCGCCGCATATTCGGACGCGTGAGCGGGATCCAGCCGGGTGACCGTGTCGCGGATGATCTCGACGTACGCCTGCGCGTTGTGCACGTCGTGCCACAGATGGGGGTCGATCTCGCCGTGCACGTGCGCGCCGAGAACCGCCTGCGGGAGCTGGTAGACCGTGTCGCCCGCCTCCCCCAGGAAGCGCATGCGCGATTCGCCGGGGATCTCGTGCAGAGCGGCCGTCGGCACGGAGACGATCACGTCGTCCGGATCCAGGTTCTGCTGGGCGTGCTCGCCTCCCCCCGCTGTTCGTCGTAGAGGATCTCGATCGCTCCGCCGGGCGCGTCGAGGTTCGCCGTGAGGTCGGCATGGCCGCCGTCGAGCCCGACCGCGTCCTCCGCCCCCTCGATGCCGCAGGAATCGATGCCGACCGCGAAGCGCACGGCCCCAGGCGAGGCGAAGTCGACCCGCGTGTCCTCGTCGACCTCGACGGAGGCGTCGAAGGTCGCCTCGTACAGCCCCGGCTCCGTGAACGCCCAGCTCATGTGCGTGTGCGCGGCGGGCGGCAGCCGCGTGGCGTCTGCCTCGTCGATCCCGTCGCGGGTGTCGACGGAGAAGGCCGGATCGCCGAAGGTCTCCGTCAGGTAGGCGAACATCCCGCCGGGCCCCTCGACCCGCGTCGCGGTGAGCTCGATATATCTGCGCCGCTCGCGCAGGTCTGCGCCGCTCGCGGGCTGTGCGGCGTGGCAGGATGCCTCCATGCCCGATTCCCTCGTCATCCGCGAAGCCGCTGCCGGCACGGCGGATCCGACGGCGATCTCCGCGCTCGCGGCGCGCACGTTCCCGGATGCGTGTCCGGCATGGCTGCCGGAGGAGGAGATCCGCGCGTTCCTCGCCGAGAGCCTCTCGCCCGCGCAGTTCTCGGCCTGGCTGTCCGACGCCGACGCGCGCGTGATCGTCGCCGAGGAGGGCGGGACGCCGGTCGGCTACGCCGTGAGCCTGCACGGCACACACCCGGAGGCGCCCGCCGGGTGGGAGGGAGAGCGCACCGCCTATCTGTCGAAGCTCTACGTCGACCGCCGCCTCCGCGGGGGTCTCGGCGCGCGTCTCCTCGCCGCCGCCGAGGAGACGGCGCGAGCCGACGGGTGCGCGGCGATCTGGCTCGGCGTGAACGACGAGAATGCCCGGGCGCTCGCGTTCTACGAGCGGTCCGGGCTCGCTCGGGTCGGCACGCGCCGGTTCTGCGTCGGAGGGCGCCTCTGCTCCGACGAGGTGCGCGGACGACGCCTCCGCTGACGGTCTGTCAGACGTACCGGCGCGCGATGTCGAGCGACGCGGGTACGTACGAGCCGCCGAACAGGTGGGCGTGCATGATGAGGATCCCGAGCTGGTGCAGCTCGATGCGCCCGCACCATCCGTCCGCGAGGGGCGAAGCCTCGTCGTAGCCGGACAGGACGTCGTCGAGGAACGGGAAGCCGAACACGGCGAGCGTCGCGAGATCGGTCTCGGCGTGGCCGCCGTGCGCCATGGGGTCGATGAGCGTCGCGCCGCGCGCCGTGCCGTCGTAGAGCACGTTGCCCGCCCACATGTCGCCGTGCACGCGGGCCGCGGGATGTCCGCTCTCGGAGACGAGACGCGGCTGGGGAGCGTCGAGGGATCCGCCCTCGAGCACGTCCGCGAGGCGATCGAGAACCGCCGTCTCCTCCTCGTCGATCGCGCCGGCGTCGCGGAGCAGCCGGGAGAACACCCGGATCCGGTGCTCGGCGAAGAACGCGCCCCAGGTCTCCGGCGCGCCCTCGGGATCCGTCACGAGCGGCGTGCGGGATCGCCCCATCCACGCCGGCCCCGACCAGCCGTCTGCGGGGCGCCCCCATCCGTCGGCGCCCGCGGCATGGGTGCGGGCGAGCGCCGCGCCGAACGCCCGCGCGGCGTCTGCGGAGGGGCGCGCCTCGTCGACCCAGGCGGTCTCGAGGCGCCGCTCATCGACGGAGATCACGTCGGCGACGTGCGCCCCGCCGACCCGCTGCGCGGCCCCGAGCCAGCGGAGCCCTGCCGCCTCGCCCCGAGGGTCGCCTCCGGTCTTCACGAACGTGCGCTCCATGCGGGTCACCCTAGCCGCGATGCCGGCGCCGGCGCGCCATCGCACCGGGCGTCGAGGGAGCCGCACGAGGTTCGGTAGCGTATGCGCCATGGACGCCGTCGCCGACTTCCTCGACGACTGGAGCCGCCGCTGGGCGGAGGCGATCGCCGCCGCGGTGGATGCTCTGCCCGCGGACGTCGCGAGCGGGCGGATCTACGGGGCGGCTGTCACCGTGGCCGACGGCGGCGCCGTGCCCGGGCTGCTCGTGCAGACCGAGTCCCGCCTCGCCGCGATCGCCGACCCCGCGGCCGACCCGGAAGACGCCCGGTACTGGCGCTGGCGGCCCGACGAGTCGGGCGTGGATGTCGCCGATGACGCCCTGGCCGCGCTGTCGTCCGAGCTCGGGGAGTGGGCGGAGACGCACCCGCAGCTCACCGCGGAGGGCGATGACGACATGCCGCTCTAGAGCAGGGAGTGGGTCGACGGATCGCACCGCGCTCTCGTCGCGGCGCTGGGATCCGACACGGTCAGGGGCGCGTTCGCGCGCCAGGGAGCGGATCCCGTCCTGGTCGTCACCGAGACCGACGGCGGCGTGGCCCGAGCATTGGAGGCGTTCGATGCCCTGAACTCGCACCGCGACGATGACCTGGCCCGCGATGCGCACCTGTTCTGGCAGGAGAACGCCGACAGCTGAGGGCCGCGAGCGGCGGACGGACCCATCCAAGCGGGGAAACGAGAAGGCCCCCGGATCATCCGGGGGCCTTTCTCATCTTGGCTGGGGTACCTGGACTCGAACCAAGAACAACTGAACCAGAATCAGCCGTGTTGCCAATTACACCATACCCCAAGGGCGCTCCGGCCTGGGCCGTCACAAGTGACTAGCTTAGCTCACGTCTGCGACGCGGCCAAACCCGCCCTGCGGCCGGGGCGTGTCGCGCTCTACGCCGCCGAGGCGAGACGGTCGACGAGGATCTGCAGGCGGGAGATCGTGACCTCCTTGCCGAGGAGCTCCATCGACTCGAACAGCGGCGGCGAGACGCGGCGGCCCGACAGGGCCACGCGCGGCGGCGCGTAGGCGACGCGCGGCTTGAGCCCGAGCCCGTCGATCAGAGCGGTCGACAGGGCGTCCTGGATCGCCTCCGTGCGGAACTCCTCGTCGGAGAGCGACTGCAGCGCGGCGATGCTCGCCGTGAGCACCTGCGGGGCGTCGTCGGAGAGCTTCGCGACGGCGTCCTCGTCGTACTCGAGCTCGTCGGCGAACAGGAATCCGAGCATCGCCGGGGCGTCGCCCAGGAGCTGCATGCGCGACTGGACGAGGGGCGCGGCCGCGCGCACCAGGGCGCGATCGTCGTCGGTCGGCTCGCCGCCGAAGACGCCCGCCTGGGTGAGGTACGGCTCGAGACGCGCGGCGAAGTCGTCCGCGTCGAGCAGGCGGATGTGGTCGCCGTTGATCGACTCGGCCTTCTTCTGGTCGAATCGCGCGGGGTTGGGGTTGACGTCGGCGATGTCGAACGCGGCGACGAACTCGTCGAGCGAGAACACGTCGCGATCGGGCGCGATCGACCAGCCGAGCAGCGCGAGGTAGTTCAGCAGGCCCTCGCGGATGAACCCCTTGTCGCGCTGCAGGAACAGGTCCGCGCGGGGGTCGCGCTTCGAGAGCTTCTTGTTCCCGTCGCCCAGCACGAGCGGCATGTGGCCGAACTGCGGGATGAAGTCGGTCACGCCGGCCTCGATGAGGGCGCGGTACAGCACGATCTGGCGGGGCGTCGAGGGCATGAGGTCCTCGCCGCGCAGCACGTGCGTGATGCCCATGAGCGCGTCGTCGACGGGGTTCACGAACGTGTACAGCGGGATGCCGTTGGGGCGCACGATCACGAAGTCGGGGAAGGATCCCGCCGGGAAGGTCACCTCGCCGCGGATCAGGTCGACGTACGTGATGTCCTCGTCAGGAACCTTCAGGCGCAGGGCGGGCTGACGCCCCTCGGCGCGGAAAGCGACCTTCTGCTCGTCGGTGAGGTCGCGGTCGAAGTTGTCGTAGCCCTGCTGCTTCGGACGGCCGTTGGCCTCGTTGCGGGCGTCGATCTCCTCCGCCGTCGAGAAGCTCTCGTACACGAGGCCCTTCTCGATGAGCGCGTCGAGCACCTCGCGGTGCAGGTCGTGGCGCTCGGACTGCCGGTAGGGGGCGTGCGGTCCGCCGGCCTCGACGCCCTCGTCCCAGTCGATGCGCAGCCAGCGCAGCGCGTCGAGGATCTGCGCGTAGCTCTCATCGCTGTCGCGGTTCGCGTCGGTGTCCTCGATGCGGAAGACGAGCTTCCCGCCGTGGTGGCGCGCGTAGGCCCAGTTGAACAGGGCCGTGCGGATGAGGCCGACGTGCGGCAGGCCGGTGGGCGACGGGCAGAAGCGGACGCGCACGTCGCTGCCGGTGGCCTGGGTGGTGCGGGGATCAGGTGCAGAAGACATCGTCCCCATCCTAGGCCGCGCGCCCCGGGAGAACGCGGGCTACGCGTCGCGCGCCACGTTGCGGAGCGTGCCGATCTGCGGCACCTCCACCTCGATGACGTCGCCCGCGACGAACGGCCCCACGCCCGCCGGCGTGCCGGTGAGGATCACGTCGCCCGGAAGCAGCGTGAAGGCGGCGGAGACGTACTCGACGATCGCCGGCACGTCGAAGATCATGTCGCGGAAGGATCCCCGCTGACGCTCCTCGCCGTTGACGCGCGTGATGATCTCGCCGCCCGCGAGGTCGAGCTCGGTCTCGATGGCCGGCCCGAGGGGGCAGAACGTGTCCATGCCCTTCGCCCGCGCCCACTGGCGGTCGGGCTTCTGCAGATCCCGCGCCGTGACGTCGTTGGCGACGGTGTATCCGAAGACGTAGTCGGCCGCGTCGGACGCCGCGACGTTCTTCGCGATGCGGCCGATGACGATCGCCAGCTCCCCCTCCCACTGCGTGTCCTGCGACTGGGGCGGACGCACGATCGCGTCGCCCGGGCCGATCACGGCCGTGTTGGGCTTGAGGAACAGCAGGGGCTCGGCGGGCACGTCGTTGCCGAGCTCGGTCGCGTGGTCGCGGTAGTTGCGGCCGACGCCGATGACCTTCGACCGCGGGATCACGGGGGCGAGCAGCGCGACGTCGGCGAGCGAGACCCGCTCCCCCGTCGTCTCGTAGCCCGCGAGGATCGGATCCCCCTGCAGCACGACGAGCTCGATCCCGTCGACGATGCCGTAGCGGATGGCGTCGTTGTGGCTGAAGCGCGCGATCTTCACCCTGCCCACCCTACGCGCTCCGCCCGCCCCGGCGGACCGGGGCGGGCGGAGCGAGAGGGGACGAGGACGTCAGGCGTCGAGGCGGCGCAGCCAGCCGTGCGCGTCCTCGCGGCGCCCGTACTGGATGTCCGTGAGCTCCTCGCGCAGCGACAGGCCGAGGGAGCCCGTCGGCTGCACGTCGTCGAAGCCCTCGCCCTTCAGCGCGCCGATCGGCGTGACCACTGCGGCGGTGCCGCAGGCGAACGCCTCGACGATGTCGCCCGACGCCACGCCCTCGCGCCACTCCGACAGCGGAACGGGACGGCGCTCGATCGCGTGGCCGCGCTCGGCGGCCAGCTCGAGGAGCGAGTTGCGGGTGATGCCGTCGAGGATGCTGCCCGAGTCGGGCGTGACGAGCGTGCCGTCCTTCTTCACGAACACGATGTTCATGCCGCCGAGCTCCTCGACGTTGCCGTGCGCGTCGAGGAACACCACCTGGTCGCATCCGCGCTCGGCCGCCTCGGCCTGCGGCAGCAGGCTCGCAGCGTAGTTGCCGCCCGTCTTCGCGGATCCGGTGCCGCCCTCCGCGGCGCGCGCGTACGTCTCGCTGAGCCAGATCGTGATCGGCGTGACGCCGCCCGTGAAGTAGGCGCCGGACGGGCTGCCGATGAGGCAGTAGGTGTACTTCTTCGCGGGACGCACCCCGAGGAAGGCCTCCTTGGCGAACATGAACGGACGCAGATACAGCGTCTGCTCCTCCCCCGAGGGCACCCAGTCGCCGTCGACCGCGATGAGCTCGTGCAGCGACTGCAGGAAGAACTCCTCCGGCAGCTCCGGCATCGCGAGGCGCCGGGCGCTGCGGTTGAAGCGCTTCGCGTTCTGGTCGGCGCGGAACGTGTAGATGCCGCCGTCGGCGTGGCGGTACGCCTTCAGCCCCTCGAAGACCTCCTGCGCGTAGTGCAGGACGGCCGCGGCAGGGTCGAGCGAGATCGGGCCGTACGGCTGCACGCGGGGGCGGTGCCAGCCGCCCTTCTCGGACCAGCAGATGTCGACCATGTGGTCGGTGAAGATGGTGCCGAAGCCGGGGCTCTCGAGCGCCTTCTCGCGCTCCCCCTTCGGCGTCGCGGCGAGATTGCGGGTGACCTGGAACGCGAGGCGCTCCGGAGCGGGATCAGTCATGCCTGTGGGTTCTTCCTGTCTCTGCGCTGCAGCGCAGGATCCTTCGTGTCACGCGGTGATCAGGGAGGCGATCGCGTCGCCGATCTCGGCCGTCGTGCGGGGAGCGGCGCCCCGGGCGGCGATGTCCTGCTCGATCGCGCGGGTCACGCGCGCGGCCTCGTCCGCGAGTCCGAGGTGGTCGAGCATGAGGGCCACCGAGCCGATCGCCGCGGTCGGGTCGGCCGTGCCCTGGCCCGCGATGTCCGGCGCCGAGCCGTGGACGGGCTCGAACATCGAGGGGAACTCGCCCGCCGGGTTGAGGTTGCCGGACGAGGCGAGACCGATGCCGCCGGTGATCGCGCCGGCCAGGTCGGTCAGGATGTCGCCGAAGAGGTTGTCGGTGACGATGACGTCGAAGCGGCTGGGGTTGTCGACCATGTGGATCGTCGCCGCGTCGATGTGCATGTAGTCTACGGCGACATCCGGGTGCTCCTCGCCCACCGCGCGCACGATGCGCGCCCAGAGGGATCCGGCGTTCACGAGCACATTCGTCTTGTGCACGAGCGTCAGGGCGCCGCGGCGGCGCTCCGCGAGCTGGAAGGCGTAGCGGACGACGCGCTCGACGCCGTACGCCGTGCTGATGCTCAGCTCGTTCGCGATCTCGTGGGGCGTTCCCTCGCGCAGGGCGCCGCCGTTGCCCACGTAGGCGCCCTCCGTGCCCTCGCGCACGACCACGAAATCGATCTCGCCCGGCTCGCGCAGCGGACCCGGGACGGTCGGGTAGAGCTTCGAGGGGCGCAGATTCACGTAGTGGTCGAGCGCGAAGCGCAGCCCGAGGAGCAGCCCGCGCTCGATGTTCGCGTCCGTGAGGCGGGGATCGTTCGGCACGCCGCCCACGGCCCCGAGGAGGATCGCATCGTGGCCCCGGATCGCGTCGAGATCGGCGTCCGTGAGCACGTCGCCCGTCGCGAGATAGCGATCCGCGCCGAGCGAGAACCGGGTCTTCTCGAACACGACGTCGCCGTCGCGCGTCGCGCGGTCGAGGACCTTCTCGGCCTCGGCGATGACCTCGGGTCCGATCCCGTCGCCCGGGATCACGGCAAGCTTGACGACACGCGACATGGCACTCCTCGCTGAACAGATGCGTTCGCCGGAGGCGTCACGACGAGGCGGGCTTCCGGCTTCTTCCCAGAGTAGTCGCCGCGACGACGCCCGCGATCACGACGAGACCCGCGCTGATGAGCGAGGTCGCGACGACGCCGTCGTCGAACGCGGCGGCCCCCGCCTGCCGCAGGGCGTCGCCGACGTCGCCGCCCAGCGCCTCGGCCTCGTTCATCGCGCCCGCGAGCGTCTCCCGCGCATGCTCGGCCGCGTCGTGGGGCACGCCCTCCGGGATCCGCAGCGTGACGCGATACCAGGCCGTGAGGATCCCGCCGAGGATGGAGGTGCCGAGCACGGCTCCGAACTCGTACGCCGTCTCGCTGACGGCGCTCGCGGCCCCCGCCTTCGCCGGCGGCGCGGACGAGATGATGAGCTCGTTGGACACCGTCTCGGCCGCGCCGAGACCCGCGCCGAGCAGGACGAACGAGAGAACGAGCATCCACACGTCGTGAGCGCCCGCGGCGGCCACGAGGAGGAGCCCCGCGACGCCCAGGACGAGAGCGGAGGGGACGACGATCGACGCGCGCACGCGGCGGGCGATCGGCGTCACCGCGAATCCCGCCGCGATCGAGGTGATTGCCCCGGGGATGAGCGCGATGCCCGCCCACATCGGGGTGAGCCCCACGATCATCTGCAGGTGCTGCGAGACGAAGTACAGGAACCCGATGTGCGCCATGATGCAGCACAGGTTCACCGCGAGCGATCCGGAGAACTTCGGCCGTCGGAACAGCGTCATGTCGAGCATCGGATGCGGGAGGCGGCGCTGTCGGCGCACGAACAGCCACCCGAACGCGAGCCCCGCGGAGACCGGGACGAGGCCCGCGGCGCCGACGACGGCGATCTCCTTGGTGCCGTAGGCGAGCGGGGCGAGCGCCAGCATCGACAGGAGGATGCCCCACCCGTCGATCGGCCCGGGCTCCGGATCGCGGCTCTCCTTCAGGAGGAAGGGCGCGAGCGCCAGCATGAGCGCGAGGATCGGCACGGCGAGCAGGAACACGCTCTGCCAGGGGAAGTGCTCGATGAGGAAGCCGCCCACGATGGGCCCGAGCGCGCCGCCCGCGGCGAACATGCCCGCCCACGCCGCGAGGGCGATCCGACGCTGGTCGCGGTTGCGGAACGTCGACCGCAGCAGCGACATCGTCGACGGCATGAGCGCCGCGCCGAAGACGCCCATCGCGGCGCGGGCGACGATGAGCCACCCGGCGGAGGGCGCGAAGACGGCGCCGATGGAGACGAGCGTGAACCCGACCGCGCCGAGGAGGAGGATGCGCCTCCGCCCGATGCGGTCGCCGAGCGACCCGGCGGTCACGAGGAGGCCGGCGAGCACGAGCGAGTAGGCGTCGATGATCCATAGCTGCTCGGCGCTCGACGGCTTGAGATCGCGCGCGATCGCGGGCAGGGCGAAGTTGAGGATCGTGTTGTCGATCGAGACGAGCAGCACGGGGAGCATGAGCACGACGAGCGCGGCCCACCCGCGCCAGTCGGCGCGGGGCCCGTCGGTCGCGATCGCATCCGTCGACAGGCTCAAGACGGGGATCCCCTTTCTCGTTCCCTGGCGGGACAGGCCTGCGCCCCGCCGGCCGAGGCCGACGGGGCGCAGGCGCCTGACGGTTCAGTCCTCGGTGATCTCGACCTGGCGCACGACGCTCGCCTCGATGCGCTCGCCGATCTCGGCGACGACCTCGTCTGGCACGCGCGCGTCGACCGTGACGACCGACAGCGCCTCGTCGGTGGTGTCGGAGCTCGCGACCTGCAGCGCCTCGATGTTGATGCCGGCGCGGCCGAACACGTCGCCGTAGATCGCGACGACGCCGGGACGGTCGGCGTAGAGCATCACGATGTGGTGCTTCGCGAGCGGCGCGTCGAGCTCGTAGCCGTTGATGCCCACGATCTTCGGCACCATCTGCGTACCCGCGAGCGTGCCGGCGACGCTCAGGACGGTGCCGTCTGAGAGGGTGCCGCGCAGCGTCGTGAGGTTGCGGAAGAGCGGGCTCTCCTTCTCCACGGTCATGCGCGTCTCGATGCCGCGCTGCTCGGCGAACACCGGCGCGTTCACGTACGAGACCGTCTCGCTGACGACGTTCGCGAGGATGCCCTTCAGAGCCGCGAGCTTGTAGACGCTCACGTCGTAGTCGGCGAGCTCGCCGCGCACCTCGATGTCGAGGCTGACGAGCCCCGACTGCGACAGAGCGCTGAACACCTGGCCGAGCTGCTCGACGAGCGAGATGCCGGGGCGCACGAACGGATCGATCACGCCGCCCGCGACGTTGACGGCGTCCGGGACGAGGTCGCCCTCGAGGGCGAGCTTGACCGACCGGGCGACCGAGACGCCGGCCTTCTCCTGCGCCTCGGCGGTCGACGCGCCGAGGTGCGGCGTCGCGACGACGCCCGCGAGCCCCGTGAGCGACGCGTCGGCCGGCGGCTCGCTCGTGAACACGTCGAGAGCCGCCCCGGCGATCTCGCCCGCCGCGAGGGCCTCGGCGAGGGCCTCCTCGTCGATGAGTCCGCCACGGGCGACGTTGAGCACATAGGCGGTCGGCTTCATGGCCTTCAGCTGCGCCTGGCCGATCATGCCCGTCGTCTCGGGCGTCTTCGGCATGTGGATCGTGAGGAAGTCGGCCTGCGCGACGAGGTCGTCGAGGTCGAGCAGCTCGACGCCCAGCTGCTGGGCGCGAGCCGCGGTGACGTAGGGGTCGTACGCGACGAGGCGCATGCCGAATCCGCGCATGCGCTCGGCGACGAGCGCGCCGATGCGGCCCAGACCGACGATGCCGAGCGTCTTCTCGAACAACTCGGTGCCCGTGAAGGAGCTGCGCTTCCACTCCCCCGCGGCGAGCGACGCGCTCGCAGCGGGGATGTGGCGCGCGAGGCCGATGATGTGGCCGCAGGTGAGCTCGGCCGCGGAGATGATGTTCGACGTCGGGGCGTTGACGACCATGACGCCGGCGGTGGTCGCCGCCTTGATGTCGACGTTGTCGAGGCCGACGCCCGCGCGGGCGATCACCTTCAGCTGCGGCGCGTGCGAGATCGCCTCCGCATCCATCTTCGTCGCGGAGCGGATGAGGACGGCGTTCGCCTCGGCGAGGGCGGCGAAGAGGGCGGGGCGATCGGTTCCGTCGACCGAGCGCACATCGAAGTCGGGCCCGAGGGCCTCGATCGTGGCGGGCGACAGCTGTTCGGCGAGCAGGACGACGGGCTTCGGCACAGTGGATCCTTCGGTGTGACGCTGCGGTGGACCGGTCGCGAGCCGTGAGGTCGGGCGCGACCGCGCCACCAGCCTAGACCCGACGAGCGGCCGTTCCCGACCGGGCGCTCAGGCGAAGACGAGCTGCGTCGAGGTGAACGCCTGCACGTCGAGCCAGAAGACGGCCACGACCGCGAGGCCCACGAGCAGCATGAGGAGGAGCTTCCACGCCTCCCGGCGCCGCCCGATGGCGACCGCGAGCGCGAAGACGCCGACGGGGATCGCGATGGTCATGATCATGGCGACCCAGGCGATCGGGGTGAGGGATCCGCCCGCCGCGGAGGCGTACTGCGCCATGGAGACGAGATACGCCACCCCCGCCCAGACGGCGTAGGCGTAGAACAGACCGAAGAAGCCGGCGATCGAGGCGATGAACCAGCCGGGCGCCTGCCGGCGCCGGGGTGCGACGTCGCTCACTGCCCGATCACCCCCACCATCACGAAGGGCCAGGGGACGAGCAGCACGAGCCCGATGCCGAGCCAGAGGAACGTCGTCCCTGTCGTCCGGCGCCTCGTCGCGACGACCGCCGTGAAGAACCACAGCACGGGGGCCGCGATCGCGAGGACCATGCTGGCGTGGAACATGACGTCGGCCACGCTCCCCGTCGCCGTCTCGATCCAGGCGCGCAGCCGCAGGGATCCGAGGATCCACCCGGCGATCCAGAGCGCGTAGACGCCGCCGAGCACCCCGTAGGAGACGAGGGCGACGTTGCCGAGCCCCGTGGGCTCCGGCGCCTCCGCGTCGCCGACCGGGGCGTCTGCGAGCTCCGGCTCGACAGCGGGACCGCTCGCGGACGGCTCGTCGACGGGACCGGGGACGAGCGTCGGATCGTCGTCGCCGTCCCAGCTCAGCGCGTCGTCTTCTGGCCTGGACATACCGTGAGGTTAGTCGTCGTTCTTGCGCTTGCGCCAGCGGATGCCCGCGTTGATGAACGCGTCGATGTCGCCGTCGAAGACGTTGGTCGGGTTGCCGGATTCCTGCCCGGTACGCAGATCCTTCACGAGCTGCTGGCCGTAGAGGAAGTACGAGCGCATCTGGTCGCCCCAGCTCGCGGTGATGTTGCCCGCGAGCTCCTTCTTCTTGGCGGCCTCCTCCTCCTTCTGCAGCAGCAGGAGGCGGTTCTGGAGCACGCGCATCGCGGCGGCGCGGTTCTGGATCTGCGACTTCTCGTTCTGCATCGACACGACGATTCCCGTCGGGAGGTGCGTGATGCGCACGGCCGAGTCGGTCGTGTTCACCGACTGGCCGCCGGGGCCCGAGGAGCGGAAGACGTCGATGCGGATGTCGTTCTCGGGGATGTCGACCTCTGTGGCCTCCTCCATGAGGGGGATCACCTCGACCGCCGCGAAGCTCGTCTGGCGCTTGTCCGCCGACCCGAAGGGGCTGATGCGGGCGAGGCGGTGCGTGCCGGCCTCGACCGAGAGCGTGCCGAACGCGTACGGCGCGTCGATCTCGAAGGTCGCCGTCTTGATGCCCGCGCCCTCGGCGTAGGTCGTGTCGAGGACCTTCGCGGAGTAGCTGTGCTTCTCGGCCCAGCGCAGGTACATGCGCATGAGCATCTCGGCGAAGTCGGTGGCGTCGTCGCCTCCCGCGCCGGATCGGATGGTCACGATCGCCGCGCGCTCGTCGTACTCGCCGTCGAGCAGCGTCTGCACCTCGAGGTCGCTGATGACCTTCTCGAGCGCCGCGACCTCGGCCCTGGCCTCGTCGGCGGTCTCCTCGTCCTCCATCTCGGTGGCGAGCTCGACCATCACCTCGAGGTCGTCGAGCCGCTGGCCGACGCCCTCGACGCGCTTGATGCGCGCCTTGCGGTGGCTGAGCGCGCTCGTCACCTTCTGCGCGTTCTCCTGGTCGTTCCAGAGGTCGGGATCGGCGGCCTGCTTCTCGAGCTCGTCGGCCTCCGCGCGCAGCGCGTCGACATCGACCACCTCTCGGATGTTGTCGAACGTGGTGCGCAGCGCCTGGATGTCGGCGGAAAGATCGAGTTCAAACATGACGTTTCAGCCTATCGCGCCGAATCGAGGATCCGCCGCGACGTGCCCTAACCTTGCGGGTGATGGGCGACGAACGCGAACCGGGCGGGGCGGCGGCCGAGGCGATCCGACGATTCTGGCCCATGATCTACGCTCCCACGGCGCTCTTCTCGATGGGGCAGGGCGCGATCGCGCCCGTGCTGCCGACGATCGCCGTCGACATGGGCGCGAGCATCCCCGCCGCGAGCCTCGTCGCCGCGGCCCTCATGGTCGGCCAGCTCTGCGGGAACATGCCGGCGGGATGGCTCGTCTCGCGGATCGGCGAGCGTCGGACGATGCTCCTCGCCTCGTCCGCGCTGCTCCTCGCGATCGGCGGGATGTCGCTCTCCGCGCACGTGGGGGTGCTCGCCGCGTGCGTCCTCGTCGTCGGGGTCTGCGCGGCGGCCTTCGCCCTGGCGCGGCACGCCTTCATGACGACGCGCGCTCCCGTGGCCTTCCGCGCGCGGGCGCTCGCCCTCGTCGGCGGATCCTTCCGCCTCGGCACCTTCACGGGTCCGCTCGTGGCGGCTGGCCTCGTCTGGCTGTTCGACGACCCGCGCGCGACGTTCGCCTTCTTCGCCGTGTGCGTGGTCGCCGTCGGCCTGCTGGTGGCCTTCGGCCCCGACCCGGAAGAGCAGGCGTACGCCGCCGAGCGCGAGCGCCTCGGATCCTCGGCCTCGGCCGCTCCCCCGCGCCGCTCCGCCGGACTCGTCCGCACGATCCGCGACAACCGCCGCGTGCTCGCGCGGCTGGGCCTCGCCGCCGCATCGCTGGCGTCCGTGCGCGTGGGTCAGAAGGCGATCCTGCCGCTGTGGGGCGTGTCGATCGGCATGGATCCGGCCGCGCTGTCGCTGCTGATCGGCCTCGCGGGCGCCGTCGAGTTCTCGCTGTTCTACGCGAGCGGCCAGGTCATGGACCGCTTCGGCCGCCTCTGGGCGACCGTGCCCGCGCAGCTGACGATGGGCCTGGGCTTCCTGTGCCTCGCCTTCACCCACGACCTTCCGCAGGCGACGCTGTGGTTCGGGGCGTTCGCGATCGTCATCGGCATCGGGAACGGGCTGTCGTCAGGGGCCCTCATGACGCTGGGATCCGATGCCGCCCCGCGCGAGGATCCGGCCGCCTTCCTCGGGGCGTGGCGCACGATCACCGACGCCGGGGCGTCGTCGACGCCGCTCATCGTGTCCGGAGTCGCGGCCCTCGCCTCCCTCTCCGTGGCGACGGGCCTCATCGGCGGCATCGCCGTGGCGGGGACCTTCGCCTTCCTGCGCTGGGTGCCGCGGCGCATGCCAGACGCCTGACGCTCGAGGCCGTGCGGAAGGCGGGACTCGAACCCGCACGCCGTGAGGCACAGGAACCTAAATCCTGCGTGTCTGCCGATTTCACCACTCCCGCGTGCCCACCAGTCTAGGAGGGCCGCAGGCCGCGCCCGATCGCCGGCCCGGGCACCGCCCTGTGGATAACTTCCGCGGCGCTCTCGGCGTTTCTGCCACGCTGTCGGCGTGAGCAGCGAGCAGACGGCGATCATCGAGCGGGTGCGCGAGCGGATCCGCTCCGATCAGGCCGTGCGCGGCCGCGCAGACGTCTCGATCGACGAGGTGCGGCGGCTCGCCCTCGCCGAGGTGCGGCGCCACAACGACTACGCCCTGGCCCGCGGCGAGCGCACGATCGACGACGTGCACGGCTGCGTCCAGCGCACCGTGGCGCAGGTGGCGGGCTACGGCCCCCTGCAGCCGCTTCTCGATGATCCGACGATCGAGGAGATCTGGATCAACTCGCCCTCGCGGGTCTTCGCGGCCCGCGGCGGGGTGCCCGAGCGCCTCGATCTCGAGCTCACGGGCGACGGGATCCGCGACATGGTCGAGCGGATGCTGCATCAGGCGGGCCGGCGCATCGATCTGTCCGAGCCGTTCGTCGACGCGTCGCTGCCAGACGGCTCCCGGCTCCACGTGGTCCTGGCGGGCATCGCCCGCGGTTCGTGGGCGGTGAACATCAGGAAGTTCCTGCCGGGTGCCGCCTCTCTCGATCGCCTCGTCGAGCTCGGGGCCCTCTCCGGCTCCGCCGCGGAGCTGCTCACGGCCGCGATGAGCGAGGGACGGTCGACGATCGTGTCCGGCGCGACGCACGCGGGCAAGACGACGATGCTCGGCGCGCTCGTGTCCGCCTGCCCGCCGGAGCAGCGCATCGTGACGGTCGAGGAGACCTTCGAGCTCGCGGTGGAGAGGGAGGACCTCGTCGCGATGCAGGGTCGCCAGCCGAGCCTCGAGGGCACGGGGGAGATCACGCTGCGGCGTCTCGTGAAGGAGGCGCTGCGCATGCGACCCGATCGGCTCGTCATCGGCGAGGTGCGCGATGCGGAGGCGCTCGATCTGCTGCTCGCGCTCAACACGGGCCTGCCCGGAGCCGCGACGATCCACGCCAATTCGGCGGCCGACGCGCTCGTGAAGCTGTCCGCCCTGCCGCTGCTGGCGGGGCGCAACATCGACCGCGACTTCGTGCTGCCCGCGGTGGCGAGCTCTGTCGATCTCGTGGTGCACTGCGCCCGCACCGCGGACGGGCGCCGCTACGTCGCCGAGATCGTCGAGCCGACGGGGCTGATCGTCGACGGCGTCGCGGAGATCCGCAGCCGCTACACGGGCGATCCGCCTCCGGTCGAGCGAGCGGAGCGGGCTCCGCTGAGGCGCGCGCAGCGGCGCGGGGAGCGCGCGGCGTGACCGTGCTGCTCGGGTGCCTGCTCGGCGCGGGCCTCGTGCTCGTCGCCGCCCCCTGGCTCTGGCCGCGAGGAGTCGGCGCGACGCGGCGCGCGCCCCGCCGCCGGCCGGCGGACGGCCGGCTCCAGGCGCTGCTGGGGGCGGCCGGGCTCAGCCGCGTCGCGCCCCGGGTCCTCCTCGTCGGCATGGCCGCGACAGGGCTCCTGGCCGCGGCCTCGGCCTGGCTCGTCACGGGGATCCCGGTGATCGCCGTGCTCGCGGGAGGCGCGGCGGGGGCGGCTCCCGTGCTCTGGCTGCGCTCGCGCGCCGCGCGCCTCGTCCGTCAGCGCCGCGCGCTGTGGCCCGACGTCTGCGACCTGCTCGTCGGATCCGTGCGGGCGGGGCTGTCCCTCCCCGAGGCCGTCGCGAGCCTCGCCGACTCGGCGCCCGCCGCTCTGCGCGAGCCCTTCGCCGACTTCGATCGAGACATGCGCGCGAGCGGGCACTTCTCCACGAGCATCGACCGCCTCAAGCAGCGGATCGCCGATCCGATGTGCGACAGGATCGTGGAGACGCTCCGGATGGCGAGGGAGGTCGGCGGCGCGGAGCTCGTGCCCGTGCTGCGCGCGCTGTCGGCCTCGGTGCGCGCCGACGTGTCCCTCCGCGGAGAGGTCGAGTCGCGTCAGTCGTGGACGCGCGGGGCCGCCGTTCTCGGCGTGGTCGCCCCCTGGGCGATCCTCGCGCTGCTGTCCCTGCGTCCCGAGGGAGCGCACGCCTACGCGACGCCGGGCGGCATCGTCCTGATCCTCTGCGGCGCGGTCGTCTCGTTCGTCGCCTACCGGGTGATGCTCCGCATCGGGCGTCTCCCCGAGCCGCGGCGGTGGTTCGCGTGAGCGGCGTGACCGACATCGCGATCGCGATCGTGCTCGGCGGCGCTCTCGGCGGCGGCCTCTGGTGCCTCGCGGCGGCTCTTCCCGCCTGGCGCGCCCGGCCTCTCGTGGCGCGGCTCGCTCCGTACGTGCGCGACGTCACGCATCCCGCGGGGCGCGCGCTCGAGGAGGCCCCCTCCGATCCCACGGCGGTGCTGGTCGGAGGCGTCCGCGCCGTCTGGTCCGATCTGCAGGATCGCTTCGCGCGGCTCGTCGGGTCGGGAGACGCGGTCGAACGGCGGCTCGCGCAGGCCTCCTCGAGGCTCGACCCGGCGGCGTTCCGGGGGCGGCAGCTGAGCTGGGCGATCGCGGGGGCGACGGTCGGCGCGGGAGCGCTCGTGGTCCTCGGCGCCGCCGGCCGCTTCTCGGGCCCGGCGATCCTCTTTCCCGTGATCGGCCTCGTCGCGGGCACCTTCGCCCGCGACGCGCTGCTCGCCCGTCAGGCGGCGGCGCGGGTGGCCAGGATCGAGGAGGAGCTCCCGACCGTCCTCGAGTTCCTCGCGCTGTGCCTCTCCGCCGGCGAGGGCGTCCTGTCCAGCGTGCGCCGCGTCGCGGCGATCGGCTCCGGCGAGTTCACGCGCGAGCTGCGCGCCGTCGTGGTGGCGGTCGACACCGGCTCGTCGCTCGCCGATGCGCTCGAGCAGATGGCCCAGCGTCTGCGCATCCCCGCCCTCACGCGCGCGGTGGATCATGTCGTGGCCGCGATCGACCGCGGGTCGCCGCTCGCCCAGACCCTGCAGGCGCAGGCCGCCGACGCGCGCGAGGAGGCCAAGCGCCGTCTCATCGAGCAGGCCGGCCGCAAGGAGATCCTCATGATGATCCCTCTGATCTTCGGCCTGCTCCCCCTCAGCGTCCTCTTCGCGATCTTCCCCGGAATCATCATGCTCCGGCTCGGCCTCGGCTGAGCCCCGACAGAAAGGCGACCATGATCAACACACTCTCGGCACGACTCGACAGGGGGCTCCGGCGCGCCCGCACCGCCTGGGGCGAGCTCCGCGACGACGAGGAAGGCGATATCGCGGGCTGGGTCCTCATCGTTCTGATGACGGCGGGCCTCGTGATGCTCCTCTGGGCTCTGGCGGGTCCGGCTCTCACGGGCCTGTTCGAGCAGGCGATCGACCGGGTCACGGGCATCGGATGATCGACGACGAGCGCGGGTCGGCGCCCGTCGAGTTCGTGCTCGTCGGCGCCCTCCTCACCGCGCTCACCCTGGCGGTCCTCCAACTCGGCCTCGCCCTGTACGTGCGCAACGTGGCTCAGGACGCCGCGGTGGAGGGCGCGCACCACGCGGCCCTCGCCGACGTGGATCCGCAGGAGGGGGCCGCGCTCGCCGAGCGGGTGATCACCCGCACCCTCGGAGAGGGGTTCGCCCGCGGCGCGCGGGCGGAGCTGACCGACCGGGCGGGGGCGCCGTCGGTGACGGTGCGCCTCACGACGACGCTTCCGCTGGCGGGACTGCTCGGCGTGCCGCGCGGGCTGGAGGTGGTCGCGCATGCCCCGCGCGAGAGCCTGGACTGACGACGACGGCAGCGCGTCGCTGGAGTTCCTCACGGTCGGCGTGCTCCTGCTCGTGCCCATCGCCTACCTCGTCATCGCCCTCGGAGCCATCCAGAACGCGTCCCTCGGAGTCGAGGCGAGCGCGCGCTTCGTCGCACGGTCCATCGCCGGCGGTCAGGACGCGCCTCCCGACGCGGTGCTCGCGTCCGTCGCCGACGCGTACGGCCTCGACCCGGACGCGCTCGAGGTGCGGGTGACCTGCCTGCCGGAGGGGCCGGAGTGCCCGACGGCCGGATCGACCGTGTCGGTCACGGTGGCCGACCGCGTCCCGCTCCCCCTCGTGCCGGGGTTCCTCGGGCTCGGGGAGCGTCTCGCGGTGCCCGTCGACGCCACCGCGGTCTTCCGCGCGTCCCGCCTCGCGGAGACGTCGCCGTGACCGCGTGGCGCGACCGGCATCCGTCGCCCGTCGAGGACGACGAGGGCAGCACGCTGGTCCTCGCGATCGCCTACGCCGCCCTCGCCCTGGCCGCTCTCTTCGTCTGCGTGTGCGGCGCGTCCCTGCACCTCGCGCAGCGCCAGCTCGACGCCGTCGCCGATGCCGCGGCCCTCGCCGCCGCCGACGGCTTCGTCCTCGCCTCCGGAGACGGCGGCGTCCGCACCGTCGTCGACGAGACGGCGGCGGAGGGGCAGGCGCGCGACATCGTCGATGCGGCGCGGCACGACGCCCGGCTCGTCTCCGCGGAGGTCAGGGGCGGGTCGTCCGTGCGGGTCACGGTCGCCGCGACCTGGCGCCCTCCCCTGCCCGCGATCCTCGTCCCCTCCGGCATGCCGCTCGAGGCGACGGCGACGAGCCGCTCCGCGCTCGCGGGAGGGGAGGAGTAGCGTCGGCTCCGTCACCGAAGGGAGTCATCATGGCCGACGACATCCGCCTCAAGCGGGTCTACTCCCCCGCCGAGAAGGCCGACGGGTTCCGCGTGCTCGTCGACCGGCTCTGGCCGCGCGGCGTCTCCAAGGAGCGCGCCGCCCTCGACGAGTGGGACAAGGAGGTCGCGCCCTCCCCGGACCTGCGCACGTGGTGGGATCACGATCCCGACCGGTTCGACGAGTTCGCGCGCCGGTACCGCGCCGAGCTCGACGACAGCCCGGCACTCGACGACCTCGCTCGGACGATCGCGGCGCACCCCGTCGTCACGCTCGTGTACGGCGCGCGCGACGAGCGGGTGAACCATGCGACCGTGCTGAGGGAAGTCCTCCGAGAGCGCTGATCCGCCGCGATCCGCTCAGAGGTCGCGGAGCACGTCGCCGAGGGCCGCGAAGGCGCGGGCCCGATGCGACGCGGCGTTCTTCTCCTCGGGGCTCAGCTCCGCGGCGCTGCGATCGCCGCCGTCGGGGATGAAGACGGGGTCGTAGCCGAAGCCGTGCTCGCCCTGCGGCTCCCGGGCGACGCGGCCGGGCCAGACGCCCTCGACGACGTGCTCGGAGCCGCCGGGCGACACCACGGCGATCGTCGACCGGAACTGGGCCGATCGGTCCTCATCGCGGGCGAGGTCGCTCAGCTGGTCGAGCAGCAGCGCGAGGTTCGCCCGCGCATCCTTGCGGTGACCGGCCCAGTAGGCGGAGAACACGCCGGGCGACCCGCCGAGCACGTCGACGCAGATCCCCGAGTCGTCCGCGAGCGCGACGAGCCCCGTGTGCGCCGCCGCCGCTCGGGCCTTGATGAGGGCGTTCTCCGCGAACGTCGTGCCGTCCTCGACCGGCTCGGGGCCGTCGTAGCTCACGACCTCGAGATCGGGGCGCACCTGCGCGACGATCGCCTGGAACTCCGCGACCTTGTGCGGGTTGTGCGTGGCGAGCACCACCTGCGAGGTCATCAGCGAGCGCCCGCGAGCGTCTCGCGCTGCAGGACCGCGAGGTCGGCGCAGCCCTTCGCCCCGAGCTCGAGCAGGCGGTCGAGCTCCTCCTTGTCGAAGGGTGCGCCCTCGGCGGTGCCCTGCACCTCGACGAAGCTGCCGGATCCCGTCATCACGATGTTCATGTCGGTCTCGGCACGGGAGTCCTCGACGTACGGCAGGTCGAGCATCGGGACGCCGTCGATGATGCCGACCGAGATCGCCTGCACGCTGTCGGCGAGCGGCTCGGCGCGACGGGCGACGAAGCCCTGCGCGCGCCCCCACTCGATCGCGTCGTGGAGGGCCACGTAGGCGCCCGTGATCGACGCCGTGCGCGTGCCGCCGTCTGCCTGCAGGACGTCGCAGTCGACGACGAGGGTGTTCTCGCCGAGCTTCCGCGTGTCGACGACGGCGCGCAGCGCGCGTCCGATGAGGCGGGAGATCTCGTGGGTGCGTCCGCCGATCTTCCCCTTCACGCTCTCGCGCTGGCTGCGCTCGTTCGTCGCGCGCGGGAGCATCGCGTACTCCGCCGTCACCCATCCGCGCCCCTGTCCGGTGAGCCAGCGCGGCACGCCGTTCGTGAAGGACGCCGTGCACAGCACCTTCGTCCCGCCGAAGCTGATGAGGGCGGATCCCTCCGCCTGGCTGCTCCAGCCGCGCTCGATCGTCACGGGGCGGAGCTGGTCGAGGGCACGGCCGTCGGCGCGCTGGGTCATCGGTGTTCCTTACGGTCGGTGTGTCTGGTCAGTCGTCGAGGGCGGCGCGCAGCTCGGACAGGTCGATCTGTCCGGTGCGCACGAGGCGCACGTCGCGCACCTCGCGCCCGAGGAGTCGGTTGGCGAGATCGATGAACGCCCCCGAGTCGGCGCCCGTGGCCTCGTAGGTGCGGGAGGAGACCGCATCGGATCCCGCGAGCAGGTCGCCGCGCACGAGGCCGCTGTAGACGTCCTTCGCGGTCTCGCTGTCGCTCGAGACGAGCGAGACGCCCGGACCCATGAGGTAGCTGATGGCGCCCTTGAGGAACGGATAGTGCGTGCAGCCGAGCACGAGGGTGTCGACCTCGGCCCTCCGCAGAGGGGCGAGGTACTCGTCGGCCACCGCGAGCAGCTCGGGCGAGTCGGTGATCCCGCTCTCGACGAACTCGACGAAGCGGGGGCACGCCTGGGCGAAGACCTCGACGCCGGGGTTGACCTGGAGCATGTCCTGGTAGGCGCCGGACGCGATCGTGCCGACCGTGCCGAGCACGCCGATCCTCCCCGATCGAGTCGTGGCGAGCGCCGTGCGCACGGCGGGGCGGATCACCTCGACGACCGGCACGTCGTAGCGCTCGCGCGCATCGTGCAGCAGGGCGGCGGACGCCGTGTTGCAGGCGATCACGAGCATCTTGACGCCCTGGTCGACGAGCGCGTCGAGCACCTCGAGCCCGTAGCGCCGCACCTCGGCGATCGGCTTCGGCCCGTACGGCGAGTGCAGCGTGTCGCCAATGTAGAGGATCGACTCCCGGGGCAGCTGGTCGCTCACGGCGCGGGCGACGGTGAGACCGCCGACTCCCGAGTCGAAGATCCCGATCGGAGAATTGTCCACGCTCCCAGCCTACGTCGCCGGGTCCGACGTCCCGGGATCCGCGCGCATTAGAGTGACGGGATGACCGCATCGACGGCACTCCGCACCGATCAGTACGAACTCACGATGCTCGACGCCGCGCTCCGCGACGGGACGGCCCATCGCCGCTGCGTGTTCGAGCTGTTCGGTCGCCGGCTCTCGGGCGGTCGGCGCTTCGGCGTCGTCGCCGGACAGGGGCGGCTCATGTCGCTCCTGCGCGACTTCCGTTTCGGCGACGACGAGCTGCGCTTCCTGCGCGACCGCCGGATCGTGAGCGACGAGGCGCTCGCCTACCTCGAGGGCTACCGGTTCTCGGGCTCGATCACGGGCTACCGGGAGGGCGAGCTGTACTTCCCCGGATCTCCCCTCCTCACCGTCGAGGGGACCTTCGCCGACGCGGTCATCCTCGAGACGCTCGCGCTGAGCGTGCTCAACTACGACTCGGCCGTCGCGACGGCGGCCGCGCGCATGAGCATCGCCGCGGGAGAGCGCCCGCTCGCCGAGATGGGGTCGCGCCGGGCGCACGAGGAGGGCGCCGTCGCGGCGGCCCGTGCCGCCCACATCGCGGGCTTCACGGCCACGAGCAACCTGGAGGCCGGACGCCGCTGGGGCGTCCCGACGATGGGCACGGCCGCCCATGCGTGGACCCTGCTGCACGACACCGAGCAGGACGCCTTCCGCTCGCAGATCGCGGCGCTCGGATCCGACACGACGCTGCTCGTCGACACGTACGACATCGCGGAGGGCGTCCGCCGCGCGGTCGAGATCGCCGGCCCCTCGCTCGGGGGCGTGCGCATCGACTCGGGCGACCTCCCCCTGGTCGCCGCCGCCGTCCGCGACCAGCTCGACGCTCTCGGCGCGACGGACACGACGATCACGGTGACGAGCGACCTCGACGAGTACGCGATCGCCGCGCTCACCGCCTCCCCCGTCGACGCCTACGGCGTCGGGACGTCGGTCGTGACGGGCTCGGGCTACCCGACGGCGGGTCTCGTCTACAAGCTCGTCGCCCGCGAGAACGGCGCCGGCGAGTGGGAGTCGGTCGCGAAGAAGGCCGAGGGGAAGGGCTCCGTCGGCGGGCGCAAGACCGCGTTCCGCCGGCTCGCGAACGGCCGCGCCGTCGCCGAGCTCGTGCTCGGCGCGGACGCCGAGGCCGGGGATGCGCGTCCGCTCGAGGTCGGATACGTGCGATCGGGATCCTTTGACGACGCCCACGAGGGCGCGGACGGCGTGCGCGCCGCTCGCGCGCACCACCTGGCGGTGCGGGAGGAGCTCCCGGTGCGGGCGCTCGCCCTCAGCAAGTCGGATCCGGCGATCCCGACGGTCTACGAGGTCAGAGACTCGTAGATCTCCTTGCAGGTCGGGCAGACCGGGAACTTCTCGGGGTCTCGGCCCGGCGTCCACTTCTTGCCGCAGAGCGCCCGCACGGGCTTGCCGGTGATGGCCGACTCGAGGATCTTCTCCTTCTGCACGTAGTGCGAGAAGCGCTCGTGGTCGCCGGGCTCCTGGGTCTCTTCGTTGAGAAGCTCCTCGAGCTCGCGGTCGAGGAGCGCGGTGCCCCCGCTGTCGGGACGGTCGAGTGGCGTGCTCATGGGTTCGAGTGTAATGCGGTGAGGGGCGGTCAGGCCCGAGCCGCGAGATCCAGGGCGCGGTGCCCGCGCCGGTCGAAGACGATCGCGCCGATGGCGACGCCGACGACGAGCACGCCGAGACCCGTGCCGATGCCGGTCGCGATCGCGTCGCCGTCCGTCGGCTCTCCGCCGAGGATGGCCCGCCCCGCGAGGATCAGGGTCGGCAGCGCCGCGCCGACCGTCCCGACGAGCACGATCGCGGGCGACAGGACGCCGCGGGCTCCCGTGCGCTGCGGCTGCCGGAACGGGCTGTCCCCCGGCCTCGCGACCGCGTAGGGCGCGACGACGGACGCGACGGACGACAGGCCCAGTCCGCTGAGGAACAGGCACGCCGCGACGGCGACCAGGACGCCGATGTGGTCCCAGGCCTGCGCGAGCTGCGCGGTCAGGGCGACGGCGATCGCGAGGACGGGGAGCGCGATCGCCGTCACCGGCACGAGCCTCCCGAGACGGTCGGCGACGCCGCGCGCGCCCGTGATCACGTGGATCCAGAGCGCCTCCGAGTCGTAGGCGAGGTCGTTGTGGACGATCCAGCCGAGGAACGTCGCCATGATCGGCATCGGGATCAGCGCCGCGATCTCGATCGGGACGCCGGCGATGAGCAGGGGGACGATCGGCACGATGCCGGCGATCGGGACGACGGCGAGGTTCGCGAGGTAGCGCCGGTCGCGCGCCCAGTAGAAGAGGCCGCGCGCGCCGATCGCGCCCGTCGCGGTGCCGGGGAGCATCGCGAACCAGCCGAGGCGGTCGCGCAGCTGCGTGCGGGGACGCGGGGGGACGTGCAGGGTGCGCACGACCGCGCCGTGCCACGCGAGGGCCAGGAGCGCGAGCGTCGCGAGCGCGACGACGGCGCTCGCCGCGAGCACCGCGAGGACGCCCCCGCCGTCGAACGCGCCGAACGCGCCCACCGCGGTCGCCGCGCCGAAGGGGGTGAAGGAGAGGGCGTTCGTGATCGCCCGCACGACGGCCGGGGCCCCGTCCTCCCAGGACATCGAGAGGATCTGGAGCAGGGCGGGCACGAAGATCACGAGCACCGCGATGACCGAGAGGGCGGTGAGCTCCGCCGAGCGATGCCCGTCGAGCAGCCGATCGGAGCACCAGTAGCCGAGACGCGCCGCGAGCGCGCAGGTCGCGAGATGCAGCACGAGCGATCCGATGCCCGCGGCGACGGGAGCGCCGTGCGCGCCCCAGACGGCGATCATCGCGACGTCGACGACCGCGGTGGCGAGGATGGGGACGCTGAGGAGCCCGCAGAGCCCCGTCCAGGCCGACAGCAGCGCGGGGCTCGCCGGGAGCGGCGCGAGCGCGCGCAGGTCGAGGGGGTCGCGGCGGCCGCGCGCGAACGACAGCGCGAAGAAGCAGAAGGTGAGGAGCGATCCGATCGCGGTCGTCGTCACGAAGGCCACGTCGCCGGGGGCGTCGCGCAGGTGCCCGATGCCCCAGACCGCGGCCGCGGTGAGGAGCGCGAGCGCGACGAGCCCGACGACCGTGCGCACGGTGCGCCGCCAGGGTCCGCGAACGGGGGCGACCAGCAGCGCGAGCCTCAGTCGGAGGATGTATGCAGCCACTCCAGCCCTCCCCCGGCGTCGCCTCCGCTGAGATCGATGAAGCGCTGTTCGAGCGACATCTCGCCCCGCACCTCGTCGAGGGCGCCCTCGGCGAGCACCTGCCCCGTGACGAGCACGGCGATGCGCGAGCACATCGTCTCGATGAGGTCCATGCTGTGCCCGGACAGGATGACGGTGCCGCCGCCCGCGACGTAGGAGCGCAGCACGTCGAGCAGCTTCTGCGACGACACGGGATCGACGGATTCGAACGGCTCGTCGAGCACCAGCAGCCGGGGCGCGTGGATCATCGCGCAGGCGAGCATGAGCTTCTTCGTCATGCCGGTCGAGTAGTCGGACACCGCGCGTCCCATCGCGGCCGCGAGGTCGAACGCGGCGACGAGGTCGTCGGAGCGCTCGCGGACCTCGTCCGCCGGCAGGCCGCGGAGGGCGCCGAAATAGGCGAGCAGCTGACGCCCGGTGAGCCGGTCGAAGGTGCGCATGCGGTCGGGCAGCACCCCCATGAGCGACTTCGCGCGCCGCGTGTCCGTGCGCGCGTCGACGCCGAACACCTCGATCGTCCCCTTGTCGGGCTTGAGCAGCCCGGAGATCATGGACAGGGTCGTCGTCTTGCCCGCGCCGTTGGGGCCGACGAGGCCGTAGAAGGATCCCGCGGGCACCGTGAGGTCGATGCCGGCCACGGCCGGCTCTCCCCCGTATGTCTTCACGACGCCGCGCAGCTGCAGCGCCGCATCGGGATCGGACTCGCTCTCGTGGTCGCCCGCCTCTGCGAACTCCGACACGATCGCGGACGCCTCGCGAGCGGCCTCGTCCTCGTCCTCAGGCTCAGGCTCAGGCTCAGGCTCAGGCTCAGGCTCAGGCTCAGGCAGAGCCTGGTCCGCCGCGGCGCTCACCCCGTCCTCGGAGCCGGCGTCGCCCTCGTCCTCCGCGCTCGGATCGGCCTCCTCCGCCGCCTCGACGACCGACTCGGTCTCGTCCGCGTCGTCGTCATCGAGCGGCGTCGTCTCCTCGTCCGGTTCCGCTCCCTCGTCGGCATCCGCGGTCGCGGAGGAGCCATCGTCATCGGGGGCGTCATCCGCGTCCCCGTCGGCGGGGGCGTCGTCCTCGGCTCCGGGCTCGGCGCTCACGCTCTCCCCTCCGAGAGCCTCCGGATCGGCGGGTGGGGCCGGCTCCGCCGCGTCGTCGTCCTCTCCGGCGCCCGCCGACTCCGGCCCGTCCTCCGCGAGGATCTCCTCATCCGCCGCGGGGCCCGCGGGCTCGGTGTCGTCCGGCTCTCGCTCCCCGAGATCCTCGCTCGACGCGTCATCGGCATCCGCGACGGCGTTCTGCTCCTCGTCGCCCTCGGCCGGATCCTCGCCCGCCTGGGCGGAGAGAGCCGCGAGTCGCGCAGCGGCCTCGGCCGCGGTCTCCGCGGGTTTCGGGGGTGCGGTCGCCAGCGCGTCGGCGCCGTCCGATGCGCTCTTCTCCTCGTTCTGCATACCGCGTATATCCCCCGACCTGCTCGTCACCGTCCCAACCTAACAATGCGAGAGGCCCTCTCCCGACGAGACACCTCGACCGACCCTGAATCGGCGCGGGGAGAGCCGAGTCTGCTGATCAGCCGTGAGAATCCCCGCGATATTCAGCTGACGCGAGTACCATCGGGCCAGACCAGGGATGAACGCCCCGTGAACCCCGCGTGACGCGGAGGTTCCCGATGCACGACGCGTCGGCGGAGCGCCTCCCCCGATCCAAGGAGCTCTGTTCCGCATGACCATCCAGACCGTGATCCTCGCCGCAGGCATGGGGACGCGTCTCGGACGCGCCCTGCCCAAGTCGCTCACCCAGCTCTCCGACGGCCGCACCATCATGCAGCAGCAGCATGAGAACATCCGTGCCGCCTTCGGCCGCGACGCCCGCATCACGACCGTCGTCGGCTACCGCGCCGAGACGATCATCGACGCGTTCCCGGACGCGCACTACGTGCACAACGAGCGCTACGACCAGACGAACACGTCGAAGAGCCTGCTCCGCGCCCTCAGCGAGACGGGCCGCGGGGGCGTGCTGTGGATGAACGGCGACGTCGTGTTCGACCCGCGCATCCTCGGCCGCGCGGTCGCGCACATCGAGCGCGACGAGTCCTTCGTCACCGTGAACACCTCGCGCGTCAGCGACGAGGAGGTCAAGTACACGCTCGACGAGAACGGCTTCATCCAGGAGCTGTCGAAGACCGTCGTCGGCGGCATCGGCGAGGCCGTGGGCATCAACTACATCTCGCGCGCCGACAAGCGCACGCTCATCCAGCAGCTGCAGCGGGTCGACGACCAGGACTACTTCGAGCGCGGCCTCGAGCTCGCGATCGCGGAGAACGGCGTCCGCGTGCAGGCGATGGACATCAGCGACCTCTACGCCGTCGAGGTCGACTTCGCGGAGGACCTCGAGCGCGCCAACGAAGTGCTCGCCTGACGTCTTCCTCGGGAAGCCCCTCCGACGACCGAACGGATGTTCGACTGTCGGAGGGGTTCTCTATGTTCGGGCCATGTCGCCGATCCCCCTCCGCCCAACCCTTCACCCGCCCTCCGACGCGCCCCTCGCCTACCGCGTGCCCTGGAGCGTCGATCGCTCCGGGCCCCATCCCGTCGTCGCCAACACCGGGGATGAGACGCTGCGCTTCGTGCGAGCCCTCATCGGCGACGGGTCCGGGCACGCGTCGCAGGAGCGATGGGGATCGATCGCTGCCGGCGAGACGAGCGAGGTGTGCCTGTGCGACCTCGACCGCTCCGACTGCTTCGTGACCCTCGCGTGGTTCCGCGACGGCGGGGAGGACGAGTACCTCTGGAGGTTCGTCCTCTGATCGATCAGAGGATGCCGTCGTCTCGCCGATGGCGCCGGCGCGGCTCGTGTTCGCTGTAGCCGTAGGGCGCACGCCCGTTCTGCAGCTGCTCGGGACCGATCTCCCGCACGAGCTCGCTCACGTCGACCTCGAGCGCGGTCGCGATCTGCACGAGCGTGGAGATGGTGGGGTTCCCCTCGCCGCGCTCGATGCGCTGGAAGTTCGTGAGATCCATGTCGGCGCAGTGCGCGAGGGTGCGGGCGCTGACATTCGCGCGGGTGCGCAGCTGCGCGATGCGCCGACCGATCTCGATCGACGCCGCGGAGTGCTTTCGTGCGGCCACCCCTCGTGTCTACGGGGCCACCGCCTCGACACACTAAGCACTCGTGCCGTCGCTTATATGCCACGGGCGAGAGGAACCGGGCCCTTACGCCCGGTCGAGATCAGCGGGTCGGCGCCTGCTCGCGCTCGGACCAGGCCTCCCACGTCGCCATGAGCTGCTCGATCGCCGCGTGGAAGCGCGCGGTCGGCGCGCCAGGGGTCGTGTCGCCGAAGTAGTGGCGGGTCCACTTCTCCAGGCGCTGGGTCGTCTCCGGGTCCGCGCGCACGCGCTCGACCTCGGCGATGACGTCCGCGGCGCGGTCGGCCTCGAGCCACTCGCACGCGCTCAGATACCCGGCGTCGTCGATCTCGGCCTCGGGATCGACGGGGCGCGCGATCATGAGCGGCTTGCCCGCCGCGAGGCGGTCGTAGACCATCGCGGAGATGTCGACGATCGCGACGTCGGACGCCGCCAGCTGCCATCCGAGCTCCGGGCCGTCGTCGTGCACGTGCTGAGCCGCAGGGTCCGCCTCGTTCGCGCGCTCGATCGCCGCGACGATCCGCGCTCGAGCCTGCCCGTAGGCCGGGTCGACGACGCCGCTGCGCGGGTGGGGACGGAAGATCAGCCGGTAGCGGGGATCGGCGAGCAGCGCCTCCGCGATCGCCTCGCCGTGCGAGACGATCGACCCGTAGTGCGCCGCCGGCCGGTCGCCCTCCCAGGTCGGGGCGTAGAGCACGACGGTGCGGTCGTCGGGCGCGTACGGCAGCTCGCCCGAGTAGTGGTCGGCCTGGGGGCGGCCGATCTCGATCGTGCGCTGGTCGAGGTCGAAGTCCCACAGCGTGCGCGAGAGCCGGTCGCGCGCCGCCTGCCCGGCGATGAGCGCGTAGTCGTAGGCCTTGTACTGGTTCGTCGTCATGTACATCTTGTCCGACTCGCCGTGGTTGATGAACACGTGCCAGCGCTCGCCGTACCGGAACATCTGGAAGTTGCGGGTGTTCTGGTTCACGTAGAGCACGACGCGGATGTCCTGGCGGCGCAGGAACGCCTCGACGTGCTTCACCTCGGGCACGAAGGCGACGGGGAGGGCGTCGTCTTCCATCAGCGCCTTGGCGCCCATCGCGTTGCGCGCCATGACCACGACGGGCCAGTGCTCGGAGAGCTCCTGGAGGGGGCGGTACCACTGCCGCATCTGGTACATGTTCACGTCGCTGTCGGCGAAGTAGACCGCGACGCGGAAGCGGCCCTGCTCGAACGGCCCCCTGTCGCCCTGCACCCTGCGGACGGCGAGGTGCGCCGAACGCGCCCTCCTGGCCTTCCGGATGAGAGCCACGGCTTTCTTCGCATCGTTCAGCAGACCCACGGCCTCCACGCTAGCTCCGGGACCTGGCAGGCACCTCGTGGGATGATCGACGAATGCGTAACGATCCCCGCGAGCGGCCCGCGCGCCCGACGCGACGCGACGCACCCGACGTGCCCGATGGATCCGGGGTGTCGTTCGTCATGCCCGTGCTCAACGAGCGGGACTACCTCGAGCGGGCCGTCACGACCACCCTCGCTCAGAGCGTCGACGGGCCGATCGAGCTGGTCCTCGCCCTCGGCCCGTCGTCCGACGGGACCACGGAGCTCGCTCGGGAGCTGGCGGCCTCCGACGCCCGCATCGTGCTCGTCGACAACCCGGCGGCGGACATCCCCGTGGGACTCAATGCGGCGATCCGCGCGAGCCGGCACCCGACGATCGTGCGCGTGGACGCGCACTCCGAGCTCGCCCCCGGGTACACGCGCCGCGCTCTCGCGACGCTCGCCCGCACCCGGGCCGGGAACGTCGGCGGGATCATGCGCGCCGAGGGCCGCACGCCGTTCCAGAAGTCCGTGGCCGCGGCGTACAACTCGCGCGTCGGACTCGGCGGCGGCGCCTACCACGGCGGGCAGGAGGAGAGCGAGGCCGAGTCGGCGTACCTCGGCGTGATGCGCCGCGCCGTGCTCGACGAGGTCGGGCTCTTCGACGAGTCGATCCGCCGCGGCGAGGACTGGGAGCTCAACCTGCGCATCCGCTCGGCCGGCTATCGGGTGATGTTCGATCCGGAGCTGTCGGTCACCTACTGGCCGCGCGAGAGCTGGGCCCGGCTGGCGCGCCAGTTCGTCGCGACGGGACGCTGGCGCGGCGAGCTCGTGCGCCGCTACGGGACGCGCAACTCCCTGCGCTTCTTCGCTCCGCCCGCGCTCGTCGTCGCGGTCGTCGTGAGCGCGGTCGTCGGGATCCTGCAGGCGACGCCGCTGCTCTCCCCGCTCTGGACGGCCCTCGCCGCGATCACGCACCTGCCGCTCGCCCTGTACGTGGTGCTCGTCGTCGGCGTCGCGGTCTCGCGCCGGGGGGCGGGTCTCGCCGACCGGCTGTGGACGCTCGCGGTGCTGCCGACGATGCATCTCGCGTGGGGCGCGGGCTTCCTCGCGGGGGTCCTCCGCGGCGCGCACGACACGGTCGACACCTCTCGCCTCTCGGGACGCAACACGCCCCTCCCCTGATCAGCGCGCGACGAAGCCCTGATCGAGGATCCGCGCCACGACGCGCTCGGCGGCGCGGCCGTCCTCGCGGGCGTTGAAGCGGGCGCGCCACGACGCGTATCGGCCGGCGTACGCGGAGGGGTCCTCCGCGAGCGCGTCGACCAGCTCCTCCTGCGTGCGCACCACCGGCCCGGGGGCGCGCTCGACGAGGTCGAAGTAGAAGCCGCGCAGCTCGCCCCGGTAGTGCTCGAGGTCGGGCACGAGGAAGATCATCGGCTTGCCGGTGACGCTGAAGTCGAACATCACCGACGAGTAGTCGGTGATGAGCGCGTCGGCGGCCACGAGCAGGCTCGACGTGTCGGGGAAGCCCGTCACGTCGATCACGCGCGGACCGCTCGTGTCGCGCCCGGGCTGCAGGGTGCGGGTGTGACCGCGCACGAGGACGACGGATCCGGTCTGCTCGGCGAGCAGGGCGGGATCGACGAAGTCGACCATCTGCTCGCGGTCGTCTCGCCACGTGGGCGCGTAGATGAGGACGCGCTCGTCGGCCGCGATGCCGAGGCGCTCGCGCGTCGCGCCGCCGTCGCCCGTGACGAGGACGTCGTTGCGCGGATACCCCTCGACCCAGACGGGCCGGCCGAGGAAGGCGTAGGCCTTCGCGAGGATCCTCGCGGCGTAGGGATTCTGCGCGAGGAGCGCGTCCCAGCGGCGCGACTCCTTGACGATGGCGCCCCACCGGCGCGGCGCGAAGCCCCGGCGATGGAGGGCGAGCCGCTTCAGCGGGGTGCCGTGCCAGGTCTGGAGCACGCGCTGACCGGGGCGGCGCACGAACAGGCGCCGCAGCCAGTCGTTGACGACGAGCAGACGCGCGGCGCTCCGGGCGCGCCACCAGGCGGCGCTGCCCTCGACCACGGGGATCGCGCCGTCGGGGACCTCGACCGAGAGATCGACGACGCTCCAGTACCGGACCACGTCGGGGGCGACGCGTGCGAGCTCCCTGTCGATCGCGAGCGGGTTGCACCCGGCGACGCGCCCGTAGAAGCTCTCGAAGAACACCGCGTTCTCGAGCGGGGCCGTGTGCGCGGCATAGCGGCGCTCCACGGCGAGCGCGGCCTCTCGGGTCTCGAGCTCGGGGTCGACGGGCGGGCCGACCACGACGTCGGATCCGCTCGTGGAGATCCGGAGCCCCGTCAGGACGGTCATCGGGATGTCGTCCGCGATCTCGGCGCCCGGGATCTCGATGCGGTACTCCCCCGCGGGCAGCGGCAGCTCGGGGCCGTTCCACCGCGAGGCGCGCAGGGCGAAGCGCGCCTTCCAGGTCTTCCCCCTCCCCGTCAGGCGGGCCTCGACGCGCGCTCGCGCGCCGACGAGGGACGCGCGGGCGGGGCGCTCCCCCTCCCCCGCGATGATGAGGATCTCCTCGGCGGCGTCGAGTTCGGCGGTCGCGATCATTCGGCGCGATCCTTCCCGGTCGGCGGGAGCTTCGCGAGGATGGCGCGAAGAGCCCTCTGGGTGTTCTGGCCGTCGCGGAAGTCGTGCACGCGAGCGCTGAGGCGGCGCGCGCGATCCCGTGCGGCTTCGATCTCGGAGTCGTCCGACAGCAGAGCGTCGAGACGCGGCGCCAGCTGCCCCCAGGTGCGGGGGACGTCCTCGCCCGCGATCTCGGCGTAGTCGCCGTAGAAGCCGCGCCGCTCGGCGTACTCCTCGACGTCCGGCGCGAGGAAGAGGACGGGCAGCGGCACGAGCGCCGAGTCGTAGACGAGCGACGAGTAGTCCGTCACGAGCGCGGCGAACGCCGGCAGCGCCGGAGTGATGTCGGCGAGGAGGTCCGACCCGAGGGGGACGACGCGCTCCGTCTCGAAGGGCGGCTCGTAGCTCCCCTCGCCGAGACGATGGGAGCGGACGACGAGGGTCGCATCGCGCCGCTCGAGGACGTCGACGATCCGGCGCCATTCGTCCGCCGTCGGCTGGGCGGGATCCGGCTCGCCGTCGCGCCAGGTCGGCGCGTACAGCACGGGCCGCGAGGCCTCGGCGAGGCGCGGCTGCGCCGCGGCGATCAGGGCGCGCGCCCGCTGCTCCCGTGTGCCGGCGTCGTCGATCGAGAGCGCGTCGACCCGCGGCTCCCCCGTCACCGCGATGCGCCCGTCCGGCAGGCCGAAGGCCGACTCGAGCCGCCCGCGCACGAGGTGCGAGGCGGCGGGGAGCACGTCGATGCGGCGCGCGGATCGGCGGTAGAGGAAGGCGATCAGGCGCCGGACGAGCTCCGACGACGGGAGGAACGAGCTGCGCACCATCTCCGGAGCGTCGAGCCCGATGCGCTTGAGGGGGATCCCGTGCCAGAGCTGCGCCACGACGGCCCCCGAGACCGCATACGGGTTGACGTCGCCGAGCCCGTGGGTCACGACGATCGCCCGAGCCCGCGCGGTGGCCCAGAATCCGCGCCACGACATCTTGGGCGCGTGGCGCATCCCCCGGCGCTCCGCCTCCGCGGCCTCGGCCGCGTCGGTCGTGAGCCAGATCCCGTCGATCCCGTGGGCGCGCGCCGCCGTCCAGACCGCGAGGCCGCCGTCGGCGACCCCCGCCCCGCAGCCGAACGCCCAGCGCCGGCCGCGCGGGATGATGAGCGTCGCGGCTCTTCCGAGCGCATACAGGGGGATGCGCGCGAGCTTTCTCGCGTTGCCCGCACCGAACGAGAAGGACGCCACGCGTCGAGCCTAACGGCCGATGCGCGGCGTCCCCTTCCCGCGAGGGCGTTTCCGTCTACTCGAGCGTGCCGAGGGTGACGGTCGCCTCCTGCTCCTCGCCGTCGCGCACGTAGGTGACGGTCGCCTCGCTGCCACCGGCGGCCGCGCGCACCTGAGCCGTCAGGTCGACCGCGTCGTTGACGCGCACGCCGTTGAAGTGGGTGATGACGTCGCCCTCCTTCAGCCCGGCCTGCCCGGCCGCGCCGTCGGATCCGGCCTCGCCGACGTAGGCGCCGGTCGTGGTGGTCCCCTCGACCGCGGTGGCGGGGAGCACGCTGGCGCCGAGCAGCCCGTGGGTGGCCTCGCCGCTCTCGATGATCTCGTCGGCGATGCGCTGGGCGATGCTGGACGGGATCGCGAAGCCGAGCCCGATGGATCCGCCCTGCTCCTCCTGCGTGGAGGAGGCCGTCGCGATCGCGACGTTGATGCCGATGAGCTTCCCCTCGTCGTCGACGAGGGCACCGCCGGAGTTGCCGGGGTTGATCGCCGCGTCGGTCTGCAGCACGGCGATCTTGATCGACTCGGAGGGGGTCTGCTGCTGCTCCTCGGGACTCTGCCCCGGGAAGTCGAAGAACCAGGGCAGCTCGCTGTCGCGCTGGGGCTCGTCGCTGCCGTCGCTCGCATCGTCGCCCTCGTCGGGCGCCGCGGACGAGGCGATCTCGATCGAGCGGTTGAGGTTGCTGATCACGCCCGTCGTGACGGTGTTCGCGAGCCCCATCGGGGCTCCGATCGCCACCGTCGTGTCGCCGACGTTCAGCTCGGACGAGTCCGCGAACTCGATCGGGGTCAGCCCCGATGCGCCCTCGAGCTTGATGACGGCGAGATCGTAGGTGGGATCGGTGCCGACGACCGTGGCGTCGTAGATCGTCCCGTCGGCGGTCGTGACGCGCACCCGCGCGTCGGAGGCCGCGCCGCCGAGCGTCACCACGTGCGTGTTCGTGAGCACGTACCCGTCCTCGCTGAGGACGACGCCGGATCCGCTGCCGCTGGCGCTGTCCGAGGCCGCTTCGAGGGTGACGACGCTGGGCAGCGCGCGGGCGGCGATCGCCGCGGTCTGGTTGACCTCGTCCGGGTTGTTGATCGTGAGGTTCTGCCCCTCGCTCGTCACCGGGGCCGATGCCTCCGACGTGCCCCAGACGGCGTTCCCGAGCCAGGCGCCGCCGAGGCCCGCGCCGCCGCCGACCAGAGCCGCCGCGAGGAGGAGCGCGGCGATCCTCGTCCCGCCTCCGCTCTCGGCCTTCTTCTTCCTCTGGGGAGGGGCGGGGGGCGCCCAGGCGTACGCGGGGCCGGCGCCCGGGCCCTGACCGGCGCTGTCGCCGACCGGGCGCTGCGCCGCGCCGAACACCCCGTGCGCACCCTGCGGACGGCCGAAGTCGGGCGCGAGGGGCGGCACGGATCCGCGGGTCTCGTGCGGGGCGGCGGTCGGCTGCTGCCACGCGGGGGCGCCCGTCTGCTCCGGTCGACCGGCTCCGTACGCCGCGCCATCGCGAGCGGCGTCGGCCGCCGAGCGGTCCGGCAGCGGGGGAACCGGGGTCGCGTCGTCGTTGCTCATGTCTGCTCCTTCTTCCTGGTGATCCCAGAATGCGTCCGCAACCTATGACGCGCCTATGTCCAGGCTACGGCGCTGATGGGACTTCGGGAGCGGGCCGGATCGATACGCTGACCCCATGTCCTTCGTACCCGGCGCGTGGCGCCGCACCGCCTCCGGGGCGGGCCTCCTCGCCCCCGACGGCGGGATCGCCTCGACGATCTTCGCCGAGATGACCGACCTCGCCATCCGCACCGGCGCGGTGAACCTGGGGCAGGGCTTCCCCGATGAGGACGGTCCCGCCGAGGTGCTCGAGGCGGCGCAGCGCGCCATCCGCGACGGCCTCAACCAGTACCCGCCCGGGCGGGGGATCCCGGATCTGCGCGCGGCGATCGCCGAGCACCAGGAGCGCTTCTACGCGCTGACGCCCGACCCCGACACGGAGATCGTCGTCACGGCCGGCGCGACGGAGGCGATCGCGGCGTCGCTCCTCGCGCTCGTCGACGGACCCGAGGACGAGGTCGTGGTGTTCGAGCCCTACTACGACGCGTACGCCGCGGGCGTCGCGCTGGCGGGCGCCCGCCTCGTCCCCGTGCCGCTCGCCTGGCCGGACTTCCAGCCCGATCTCGAGGCGCTGGAGCGCGCGGTCACCGACCGCACGCGCGTGATCCTCGTGAACAATCCGCACAACCCCACGGGCGCGGTGCTGTCGCGGGAGGCGCTGGGCCGCGTCGTGTCGCTCGCCGAGCAGCACGACGCCGTCATCGTCTCCGATGAGGTGTACGAGCACCTCGTGTTCGACCGCCCGCACGAGCCGATCGCGACGCTGCACGGCGCGGCCGAGCGCACGCTGACGATCTCGTCGGGCGGCAAGACGTTCCGCACGACGGGCTGGAAGATCGGCTGGGTCACCGGACCGGCCGATCTCGTGACGGCCGTGCTCACGGTGAAGCAGTTCCTCACCTACGTGAACGGCTCGCCCTTCCAGCCGGCGATCGCGGCCGGCCTGCGTCTGCCCGACGCGTTCTTCGCAGGTGTCGCGGACGACATGCGCGACAAGAAGGATCTGCTCGGAGCCGGCCTCCGCGCCGCGGGCTTCGCGGTCTCGGAGCCCGCGGGAACCTACTTCACGGTCGCCGACGCCGCAGCGCTCGGCGCGGACGACGCGGCCTCCTTCTGCCGCACGCTCGCGCACGAGGCGGGCGTCGTCGCGGTGCCCCTCACGGCGTTCGCCTCCGAGGCCCACCGGGATCGGTACGCGACGCTCGTGCGCTTCGCGGCCTGCAAGCGGGGCGACGTGCTGCGCGACGCGGCCGGGCGTCTCGTCGCCTTCGGGCGCGATCAGCGCGAGACGACGCGGTAGCGCCGCAGCCGCAGCGCCGGGTTGGCCTCGCGCACGCGATCGATCTCGCCGCGCGACGCCCAGCCGATCGCGACGCCCGGCTCGGTGCCGCACGCGGCGAGCTGCACGCCCTGCGGGTCGACGACCATCGAGCATCCGATGCCGATGGGCGGGGTGTGGTCGCTCGCGACGACGTACGCGGTGCTCTCGATCGCCCTGGCCGCGACGAGCGTGCGCCAGTGATGCTCCTTGAGGGGGCCGCGCACCCACTCGGCCGGCACGAGGATCACGTCGGCCCCCGCGTCGACGAGCATGCGCGCCGCCTCCGGGAACCGCAGGTCGTAGCAGGTCATGAGGCCGAAGACGAGGCCGCCGACCTCGAAGGTCTCGGGCTCGGAGAGCTCGCCCGGTTCGACCCAGTCGCTCTCCGCCTGCCCGAACGCGTCGTAGAGGTGCTGCTTCCGGTACACGGCTCGCACGCCCGCCGCGTCGACCGCGACGGCCGCGTTGCGCACCCTGCTGCCGTCCGCCCTCTCGACGAGCCCCGCGACGAGCGTCACGTCGTGCGCGGCCGCGATCTCGACGAGCCGCGCGACGAACGGCCCCTCGAGCGTCTCGGCGCCTTCGAGGATCCGCTCGTCGAACGGGGCGACGAACACGTTCGCGTACTCGGGGGCGACGACGACCGCGGCTCCCCTGCCCGCCGCCTCTGCCGTCAGACGGGCGATCTCCGCGAGGTTCGCCTCGGCGTCGTCGCCGGGACGGAACTGCAGGGCCGCGATGCCGACGGGTGCTGCGCTCATGGCGCCATCCTCGCACGCGGGTGCCCGCCCGGACGAGCGGGCGACGACACGCCCGGCCTCCTCGTCGGCCGGTCTCGATTTGCGAACCCCTCACGCCGTGCTAGAGTAGATTCTTGTGCCGCGGGGTGGAGCAGTTCGGTAGCTCGCCGGGCTCATAACCCGGAGGTCGTAGGTTCAAATCCTGCCCCCGCAACCAGAAGAAGGCCCTGATCAGGAGAAATCCGGATCAGGGCCTTCTGTATGTCCCCGCGGCGGCGACGATCATCGATCCCGCCAGGAGGCGCTCCCGATGGTCACCAGCCGGCGGGCTTGATCCACGTGAGCCTGCAGCGGTAGGAGAACCGGCGCCTGATCCGACTGCCGGGGAGGATCGCCGCGGCGGCTTCCCGGATCTCGGCGAGCGACTCGGACGGCCGGGCCGTCGCCATGCCGGGGTAGCCGGATTCGCGACGGACCCTGCTCATCACGCGAATCGGAACGAGCACGACCCCGGAGAGGACCGCATCAGCGATGCTCCTGTTCGCCGCGAGGCCGACGATGCGAAGCTGTCCTCCCGGGGCAAGGAGATCGCGCATCCGCTCGAGCGCCGGAACGAGCGGCAGATGATGAAGCGCGGCCACCCAGGTGATGAGGTCGAAGCGCCGCCCGTCGACTTCGGGAGCGGACAGGAGGTCTCCGAGGACGATGTCCGCCTCGGAGGGATCCGCGAAACGCGCCCTCGCGCGCTCGAGCGCCGCCCGATCGGGGTCGACGCCGGTGACGTGATCGGTCGAGGCTCTGAGCTCCTGCAGGAGAAGGCCATCCCCGCAGCCGACATCGAGGACACGACAGGATCGCGAGGAGACCGCGGCGACCAGCTCCGGATGGAAGGCCGTGTTGTGTTTCCCGTATTCGTCCATGCTCTCCGTCGCGGATGTCGGAACGGTGCGATCGGGTCAGCGCAGTCCTTCCTCCCGGCACGGCGTGAGCGCCGCCCCTCTCCGGATCGGGTACACTGGATGAAGCGGCACGAGGAGCCCGATCCCGAGGGTCGGATGTCCTCCGCCGAATGACTTCCTTGGAAGTCGGTGCCGCGGGGTGGAGCAGTTCGGTAGCTCGCCGGGCTCATAACCCGGAGGTCGTAGGTTCAAATCCTGCCCCCGCAACCAAGCGATGGCCCCGAGACGGAGAGATCCGGATCGGGGCCATCGGCATTCCCGCGGACAGCGCCGAGACGAGGATCCGTCTCGCGTCACGGCGGCCGACGCGGTCTCGACGTGCGCGGCGCCGCTGTCCGCGCGGGGCCGATGCCGCGTTCCCTACACTGGCCGCCATGCACGACGACGAGATCGCGCTCTCCCCCGAGACGGCCGAACGGCTGGTGCACGACCTGTCGCCCGCATACGCCGGCCTCTCGGTCGTGGCGCTGTCGACCTCCGCGACGACGAGTCGCGTGTTCCGCGTCGGCGACCGGCTCGCCGCCCGCTTCCCGATGCAGGGGTCGGATCCCGAGGCCGTCCGCACCGCTCTGGAGAGGGAGCGCGGCGCGATGACGGAGTTCGCCGCGCACTCCCCCATCCCCTCGCCCGAGGCCGTCGCGATCGGAGCCCCGGGACACGGCTTCCCGCTCCCCTGGACGCTGCAGACCTGGGTGCGCGGCGACACGGCCACCCCGACGTCGGCCGCGCACTCGCTCCGATTCGCAGACGACCTCGCCGCGCTCATCGCCCGCCTGCGCGACGCGCCGACGCGCGGTCGGGCGTTCTCGGGCGGCGGGCGAGGAGGCGATCTCCGTGCCCACGACGAATGGGTCGCTCTCTGTCTCGACCGCAGCCGGGGGCTCCTGCCGGTCCGCGAGGCGGAAGGCCTGTGGCGGGCGCTGCACGACGTCCCCACGGAGGGCCCCGACCGCATGGCCCACGGCGACCTCACCCCGGCCAACCTCCTCGTGGAGGACGGCTGCCTCGTCGGCGTCGTCGACACGGGAGGCTTCGGCCCCGCGGATCCCTCTCTCGACCTGGTCGTCGCCTGGCACGCCCTCGACGACGGTCCGCGCTCACGGCTCCGCGAGCTGCTCCGCTCGGACGATCGCGAGTGGCGGCGCGGTGCGGCATGGGCGCTCCAGCAGGCGCTGGGGCTCGTCTGGTACTACGCCTCCTCGAACCCCGAGATGAGCGATCTCGGGCGCCGGACGATCGCCCGGCTGCTCGCCGACCCCGCCCTCGGCCGACGACGCTCCGAGGTCACAGGAGGCTGAACCCTCCGTCGCTCGTGAGCACCTGCCCGACCACCCAGGAGCCCGCGTCGGTCGCGAGCCAGCCGATGAGCTCGGCGGGATCGGTCGGCTCGCCGTAGCGGCCGAACGGCATCGCGGCCAGGTGCTCACGCAGCTCGTCGAGCGGGCGATCGGTCGTCTCGGGATCCATGTACCCGGTGTTCACGGGCCCCGGGTTGACGGTGTTGAGCACGACCCCGATGTCGAGCAGCTCCGCGGCGACGGTCGCCGTCGCCCCGGCGAGCGCCGCCTTGCTGGCGGCGTAGGCGACCTCTCCGCGCATCGGACCGTGCATCTGACCGGAGGTCATCCAGATCACCCGCGCGCGGGGCTTCTCGACGGGACCGCGCCTCGGCGTGCGTTCGCCGGGTCTGCGCGCCTCCGCCGACGTCTCGCCGGCGAGGCGCCGCGCGAGCTCCGCGGTGAGCAGCAGCGTCGACCGGGTGTTCGCGTCCCAGAACGCATCGAGGCGGCCGGGCGTCATGTCGAGGATCCCTCCGTCGCCGCCGCTTCGCGCGTGGTTGCAGACGAGCAGGTCGACCCGTCCGGCGAGGCGATGGGCCGCGTCGATGAGACGCGGCGCCTCATCGGCATCGGTCAGATCCGCCGCGCGATCCGCGAACGCCGCCCCGGGGGCGAGCGCCTCGCGGATCCCGGCGCGGACGAGGTCGAGGTCGTCCGCGCCCCACGGCTGATCGGCGTCGTGCGGACGATGGTGCTGGATGACGATGCTCGCACCGAGGCTCGCCAGCTTCCTCGCGACCGCGTACCCGATTCCGCGCCGCCTCGAGACGCCCGTCACGAGCGCGACCTGATCGCGGAGGGGATGCGGGTCGGTCATGATCTCTCCTGAGGACGGGCGACCCGAGACGGGCCGACGGGCGGCCCACGATACCGCCGCCGGCATCCGGGCGCGAAGGCGACCGTCGCCCCCCGGGCGGGGATCACCGCGCCGCCCGTTCCCGGGGCGGGTCCGTTCCCGCATCGAGTAGACAGCGCTGTCAGAGACCGATATCTTCGTGCCGACCCGCTCCGCATCGGCGCTCCCGCGCCCACACCGCGCGGACCGTCGTCTGGAGGAACAGTGACGTTCGGAAGACCCAAGGCCCTCTCGGCCGCCGTCGCGCTCGCGCTGACCGGCGCCCTGCTCGTCGGAGGCTCCGCGCCCGCGACCGCGGCGACCACGACGGGGGATCCCGCACCGGCGCCCGGCGAGCTGCTCGACCTGACCTCGTTCGTCGATCCGCACATCGGCACCGCCGTCTCGCCGACCAGCGGCTTCGCGGGCAACGTCAGCCCCGCGGCCAAGGCGCCGTTCGGCATGGTCGCGTTCGGCCCCGACATGTCGCGCACGAACTACAACGGATCGGGCGGGTACCTGCTGCCCGCCGACGCGGAGTCCGGCTCGATCAACTTCCTCAGCATGACGCACCTGAGCGGCACGGGATGCCCCGGCCAGGGCGTCGTCGGCATACTCCCCCGCACTGCCCCGGAGGGCGTCGCCGACGAGGACGGCGTGCCGCAGAACGCCCCGACCTTCCGGACGGCGAGCGAGGAGGCCTCGCCCGGGGCGTACTCGGTCGACCTCGACAGCGGCGTCGCGGTCGAGCTGGGTGCGACCACCCGCACGGGCATCGCCCGGTTCACCTACCCCGACGCGGACGCCGCCTACCTCGCCCTCGACACGCGCCTCAACGCCAACTCGAACATGGAGAGCACGGCCGGGCGCATCGATCCGGAGAACGTGGAGCTGACGATCGGCGACGACGGGACCGTGCTGAGCGGCACCACGGTCGCCCCCGCGTTCTGCACCCCGTACGGCACGACGTACACCTCGAACGTCTTCTTCTACGCCGAGGTCGACAGAGCGCTGAAGGACCAGGGCGAAGCGGGCTCCGCCGTGAACGACGTCGTCGACGGAGCCGCCGTGCTCCAGTACGACGTCTCCCCGGACGACCCGACGCTCACCCTGCGCGTCGGTATCTCCTCCGTGAGCGTGGAGAACGCCAAGGAGAACCTCGAGGTCGAGAACCCCTCGCAGAGCCTCGAGGAGGTGCGCGCCGCCGTCGACGAGGAGTGGAACGAGCGGCTCAACACGATCCAGGTGGATCTCGCCGCCGACCCCGAGGCGCTCAGCGAGGACCAGCGGGAGGACCTCGTGAAGTTCTACACGTCGCTGTACCGGGTGTACGGGTCGCCCACCGTCTACTCGGATGCGAACGGCGACTTCCGCAGCATGGAGGCCCAGGATCTCTCGGTCGACGAGGTGGATGTGGCCGGCGCGGTGGAAGACCGCGAGACGGCCAACGTGGGGGACTACGCCTACACCCGTCCTGATGGCTCGACGGGCGGCTACGAGACGCACTACTCGGGGCTCTCGCTGTGGGATTCCTACCGTACCCACTCGCAGCTGCTCGCCCTGCTCGCACCCGACGTGGCCAGCGAGGTCGCGCAGTCGATCGTCGTGGACGCCCAGCAGTGCGGGGCCTTCCCCCACTGGGTCGACGCGAGCGACGACTCGACGCCGATGTCCGGCGACAACGCGCTGCCCGCGCTCGCCGGCGCCCACGCGTTCGGCGCCCGCGACTTCGACGTCGTGACCGCCGCCGCCTTCGCGAAGCAGTCGGCGTTCGATCCGACGAGCTCCTGCAACGGGAACCTCAGCTTCATCGACCAGGACGAGTATCTCGTCGACGGGTACTACCCGCTCGAGTCGAGCGCCAACATCGAGCGCTACAACAGCGACTACGCCGCCGCGCAGCTCCTCTCGGCGGTCGGCGAGGACGTCCGCTCGCACGCGTCCGTCGGGGTCGACGACGCCGACATCGAGGCGCTGCGCGACCGAGCCGGGATGTGGGAGAACATCCTCGACCCCGAGACCGGGACGATCATCGCCCGGGAGGCGCCGACGTCTCCCGGCGAGCTGGGCGAGATCGTCGAGGGCTCGTTCCACGAGTCGACCGAGCCGAACTACTTCTGGTCGTTCGGCCACGCGTGGGACGACCTGATCGACGCGATCGGCGGCGAGGACGCGGCGATCGATCGCCTGGACGCGCTGTTCTCGATGGACGGCGCCCTCACCGCGGAGCCGACCCTGGAGCAGATCAACGGCGGCGAGGAGTCGCCCCTGTTCTACATGGGGAACGAGCCCAGCTACCAGGCGCCGTGGGCCTACAACTGGGCGGGCAAGCCCTCCGCCGCGCAGTACGTGATCGGCCAGCTGCGCGACACCGGCTTCGGGACGACGCGCGACGGGATGCCGGGGAACGACGACGCGGGAACGCAGTCGGGGTGGTTCGTGCTGGCGTCCCTCGGGCTGTTCCCCGTCGTGCCGTCGGACGCGGGGCTCGCGATCGCGACCCCGCTGTTCCCCGCGGCGACCGTGTGGATCGACGGGGAGCCCCTCCGGATCATGGCCGACGGCGATCCGACCCGGTCTCGCTTCATCGACTCGATGACGGTGGACGGCCACCCCTACGGACGCAGCTGGATGCCTCTCAGCCGACTCGCCGAGGCGCGGGAGATCTCCTACGGGCTCAGCGACGCGCCGACCTCGTGGGCGGCGGATGTGCACCCGACCGCGGCCGCCGCGACCGAGACGACCCTCGCGCTGTCGCACGACGAGATCGAGGCGGGCGCCCCGGGCCCCGTCGACGCGAGCATCGTGGTCGCCTCGTCCGACGAGACGACGCCGATCGGCTCCGTCGAGCTGCGGCGGATCGCGCAGGGACAGGATCCGGCCGAGGGCGACGTGCTCGCGGCGGGGACCCTGGACGAGGACGGCTCGACGACGCTCGAGGTGCGCGTCCCCGCGGGCGCCGAAGAGGGCGTCTGGGAGCTCGTCGCCGTCTTCGCGCCCGACGACCCGTCGTTCCTCGCGGAGTCGGCGTCGGATCCCGTCTCGGTCACGGTGCGCTCCCCCGAGGCCGATGAGCCGGGAGACGACGGAGCAGGCGCGGCCGAGGACGCCGACGACGAGACCCCCGGCGTCGAGGACGACGGCTCCGCGGGCGACGACAGGGCGGATCCCGGCGACGACGGCCTCGCGCCCACGGGCGGGGAGCCCGCCTGGCCCGCGCTCGTCGGCGCGCTGCTCCTGACGGCCGGCCTGGGGGCGCTCCTCCTGCGTCGGGCGAGGATCCGCCGCACGCTCTGAGGCGGTCGCCCGGAGAAGCGAACGGACCGCGGAGCCCGATGGGCTCCGCGGTCCGTTCGACGCGTGCGGCGCTCAGGCCCAGAGGAAGGGCACGACGAGCGTCGCGAGGGTGACGACGGGGCCGATGACGACCATCGACAGGCCCCAGATGGTCAGGTTGCGGTTGACCCTCGGCCGGTCCTCCTCCACCGTCGAGGCGACGATCGTCGCGCCGGTCGTCCCGAACGGCGCGCAGTCCACGAGCGACGCCGAGATCGCGAGCGCGTAGATGAACCCGGTCGTCTCGAGGCCGCCTCCGGGCACGAGCAGCGGCACGGCGAGCGGGATGAGCGCTCCGATGATGCCGATCGTCGACGCGAACGCCGAGACGAGGGCGGCGATCACGCAGATCACGAACGCGGCGATCAGCGGGGTGCTCACCGAGCGGGCGGCCTCGCCGAGCTGGTCGATCGCGCCGAGGCGGGTGAGCACCTCGACGTACGTGATGATGCCGCCCAGCAGCAGGATCGTGCCCCAGTCGACGCGGGTGATCGCCTTGCGTCCGATCTTCGGGTCGATGAGCGCGATGATCACGGCGAGCGTCAGCGCGACGACGCCGAGGTTCACGTCGACGTCGAGCTGCGTGAGCGCGAAGAAGCCGCCGACGAGCACGATGATCGACACGATGACGAGGATCTGCATGCCGGTGAGGCGCTCGGTCTTCGTGCGCGTGCGGGTCGCGGTGCCGCCGGAGCCGTTCGCGCCGCCGGCGGCGCGGGCGCTCCGCGACCGGGCGATGAGCTCGCGTCCGCCGAACAGGAAGAACGCGACGAGCACGACGAGCGCGTTGATCCCGACCGACAGGCCGAACATGAGGCCCGCGTTGTACGGGAGGTCGGCGCTCCGCGCGACGGTCTGGACCGTGATCCCGACGATGCTCGTGGGAGCGAGCGCGCCTCCGACGATCGCGGAGCTCATCGCGATGCCCATCATCGTGGAGTTGATGCGGTGGCTGTACGCCAGGCTCATCGCGATCGGGACGACCGCGAACGCGGCGTGCGAGGTGCCGAGGCAGGCCACGGCGGTCGCGATCGCCCAGAGGCCCCAGGGGAGGATCGCGACGCGGTCGCCGATGAGGTCGAGCGAGCGGTCGACGAGCCAGTCGATCGTCCCCGTCTCCCTGGCGATGCCGAAGAGGTAGGTGATGCCGAGGAGGATCACGAGGGCGTCCACGGGGAAGCCGCCGAGCACGTCGTCGAGCCCCTCGCCCACCACGCCGATGCCCACCACGAAGGCGGCGACGAGCGCGAGCGCGCCCATGTGCACGTTCCGCAGCGCGGAGATCGCGAAGACCAGAGCGAGTCCGATCAGGGCGATGATCTCGGCGTTCATGCGCTCTCCTCCTCGTGCGCCTGCGCGGCGAGCGCCGCGCCTGGGGTCGTCATCGTCATCGATTCACTCCGTTCGGTCGTCTGCGGTGCGGGCGAGGCCCGCGCGATGGAGCTCGAGCGAGAGGGCGTCGACGCCCTCCACGTCGGCGAAGCGGATCAGCTCGCCGCGAGCAACAGGTCGGGTCGTCCGCGCGCCGTCCAGCAGGTAGTAGGCGCTCACCCCGTCACGAGGCGGGATCATCGCCGGCGCGACGCCGGCGATCTCGTGGTGGTGGCCGGCGACCGCGAAGGTCGTCCCTGCGGGGAGGTCCTCGGTCGCGCGCGCGGCCAGCAGGACGTCCGCCCGAGCGGCCGGTGCGGGCGCCCCCGCCATGGCGGCCCGCACGGTGAGAGGGGTCTCGACCCCCATGAGGTGGTAGGGCCAGTAGATGCAGGCGTACCGCCCATCGCGGCTGACGACGTGCCCCTTGCCGCGGAGGAGCTCCCACGTGACCGGGTCCCCTGTGCGGACGATCGCGAAGACGCCTCCGGCGAAGCTCGCCTCGCCCGGCAGCCTCAGGGCCGAGAACACGTCGACGACGTCGCGGCTCTCGAGGATCCCGCCGTCCGCCCGCAGCGCGTAGATGTCCGCGAGCTCGTCGATGCGGGCGACGGGGTAGCGCATCTGCTCGACGTCGGCCGCGGTGCCGGTGCGCATCGCCACGACGGTCATCTCGCACGGGTCGGCGGCGGCGGAGCGCTTCAGGCCGCGGACGGCCTCGGCGCGGCGCGCGAGGGTCTCGGCGAGGTCCTCGCCGAGGTCGAGCAGCGCCGCGAGGTCGGGGGCGTCGATGCTCTCGCCCGCCTGCGTGACGCTCCCGGTCGCCGGGTCGAAGACGAGGTCGTACTCGCCCGACTTGCCGAGGGCGACGATCTCGAGGCCGACCGCGTCGACCCATTCCCTCAGCCGGATGAGGTTGGCGGGCTGGTCGCCGTCGCCCGGCAGGTAGCGGAGGCCCCGCTCCGCCGCGAGCGCGTCCAGCTCGGGGCCGGCCACCGTGTCGACCTCCTTGCTGACCATCACCACGTGGGTTCCGCTCTCCAGCGCCGCGCGCGCGTAGGCGGCGCCGAACGGCACGCGGCCGCACGCCTCGACGAGCACGTCGACGCGCGTCCAGTCGATCGCGTCGAGCCCGGCGACGAGAGCGGTCTCACCCGCGTCGACGGCGTGCGCGAGCTCGTCTGCGCCCGCGCACTCCCGAAGGGGGCGATCGGCGCCGAGCTCGGCCATCATCGTCCGCACGCCCGCGATGTCGGGGTCGACGAGGACCGCCGGGACGATGTCGGGCGTGCGTGCGAGCTGTGCGAGGAAGGTGCGCCCGTAGCCGCCCTTCGCCCCGGTGAGGGCGATGCGGATGGGCTCACGTGCTCCATCGGTCTGAGGGAGGATCACCGTTGTTCCGATCTTCATGCGTTCCATTCGGCCTTCGAATGACTGACGGCAAGAGTGCCACACCTTTTCAGATTCGTCTAATTTTGCACCAAATCGTCACATACGATGTGATGGACGCACACGGGACCATCCCGGACACGGGCCGCCGCCGCGGTCGAGAGAGGAGCGATCGTGCTCGGAGCCATCGCAGACGACTTCACCGGAGCCACCGACCTGGCCACCATGCTGCGCCGGTCGGGCCACCGGACGACCGTCGTGATCGAGGACGGCGGGCCCTCCGCAGAGCAGATCGCCGGCTCGGACGCCGTGGTCGTCGCGCTCAAGAGCCGGACGGCCGCGGCGGACGAGGCCGCGGCCGACTCCGTCCGAGCGCTGCGCCGGCTGCGCGGATGGGGCGCGACGCGCTTCTACGCGAAGTACTGCTCGACGTTCGACTCGACAGACGCGGGGAACATCGGCCCCGTCCTCGACGCCCTCCGCGCGGAGCTGGGCGCGTCGAGATGCGTCGTCGTGCCCTCGCTGCCCGCGAACGGACGCACGGTGTACAGCGGGCACCTCTTCGTGAACGGCGAGCTCCTCGAGGACTCCCCGATGCGCCACCACCCCCTCACCCCCATGACGAGATCGCGCGTCGCCGATCTGCTGCGCCCCCAGACGGCCGACCACGCCGTCGACGAGGTGCCCCACTCCGTCGTCCGCGCCGGCGCGGACGCACTCCGATCCGCTCTCGACGCGCTCGCCGCTCCGTACGCCGTCGTGGACGCGATCTCCGACGAGGACCTCGTCGCGATCGGACGCGCCGTGCAGGACGACCCCCTCGTCTCCGGCGGATCGGGGCTCGCGCTCGGGCTTCCCGGCCCCGGCGCGGAGGAGGACGACTGGCGGCCGCCGGAGGACGGCAGGAGCGCCGTCCTGTGCGGCAGCGTCTCGCGGACGACCCTCGCTCAGATCGATGTCGCGTCGCGCACGCAGCCGGTGCGGCGGATCGACCTCGACGGTGCGGTCGCCGACCCGGAGGGCACGGCGCGCGCGCTCGCCATCTGGGTCCTGGAGCAGGACGCCGACGCCCGCCCCGTCGTGTGCGCGGCGCGCGATCGCTCCGACGTGCGCGCCCTCCACGGGGGATCCGAGGTCGCTCCTCTCGTGGAGCGGATCCTCGCCGAGACGGCGCGGCGCCTGGTCGCCGCGGGCGTGCGGCGCCTCGTCGTCGCCGGAGGCGAGAGCAGCGGCGCCGTGGTCCGCTCCCTCGGGATCGAGTCGATGCGCATCGGCCCCGAGCTCGCGCCGGGGGTCTGCTGGTCTCTCGCCGACGCGTCGGGGATCCGCATCGCGATCGCCCTCAAGAGCGGGAACTTCGGCGACGACGACCTGTTCGTCTCGGCGTGGGAGCGCCTCTCGTGACCGCCGTCGACGCGCTCGTCGCCGCCGGCCGACGACTCGTGGAAGCCGGCCTCAGCCCCGGCAGCAGCGGCAACATCAGCGCCCGCGAGGGCGACGAGATCCTCGTCACCGGCACGGGCGCCGAGCTCGGCCGGCTCGAGGCGTCGTCGTTCTCACGGTTCTCCCTCGACGGCGAGCACCGGAGCGGCGCGCGCGGGTCGAAGGAGACCCCCCTGCACATCGGCCTCTATCGTCGCGACGACGCCCACCGGGCGGTCGTGCACGTCCACTCCCCCCATGCCGTCGCCCTGTCGTGCACGGAGCCGTGGGCCGCGCACAGCGCGATCCCGCCCCTGACGCCCTACTTCGTGATGCGGGTGGGTCAGACTCCCCTGCTCCCCTACCGCCACCCGGGCGACCCGGCGCTCGGAGACGACGTGCGGTCCTGGCCGCAGCCGATCCGCGCGGCGCTGCTGGCCAACCACGGCGCGGTCGTCGCGGGCGCGGACCTCGGCGACGCGGTCGATCGCGCGATCGAGCTGGAGGAGGCATGCCGGATCGCCCTGCTCACGGCCGCGACGACGCGTCGCGAGCTCGACCCCCGCGCGGTGCGGGAGCTCGCGGAGCGCTGGGGCAGCCCCTGGTCGGCCCCGACCCTAGACTGAGGGCGGAGGAACACCGATGGCGCGCACGACTTCCCTGATCCCCGAGCAGCGACGGCAGAGGATCCTGCGCGCGCTGCGCGCCGAGCAGGTGCTGAGCTACCGGCAGATCGCCGAGATGCTGGACGTGAGCCCCATGACGGCGCGACGCGACGTCGCCGCCCTCGCGGAGCAGGGCAGGCTGACGGCGACCCAGGGAGGCGCCTCCGCGCTGACGCGGATGATCTCCGAACCCCGGCGATCGGAGAAGGCGGCCGCGAACATCGCGGAGAAGTCGGCGATCGCCCGCGCGGCGGCGGCCAGGGTCTCCGACTCCATGACGGTGTACCTGGATGCCGGGACGACCGTGCAGGCGATGCGCCCGCATCTCGAGGAGGTCGAGGGGCTCACGATCGTTTCCAACGACCTCGGCACGATCCGCTCCTTCCTCGACCACCCCTCCGCGGACCTCATCTGCCTGGGCGGGCGCCTCGACCGCGACAACGAGTCGATGATCGGGAGGCTCGCGGCGCTCACCCTCGCCGAGCTCTCGCTCGACATCGCGTTCCTGTCGTCGAGCTCGTGGGACGTCCGCCACGGCGCGACGACCCCGGTCGAGGCGAAGGTCGACCCGAAGCGCGCCGCGCACGCCTCCGCCACCGCGACCGTCCTCCTCGCCGGCAGCGACAAGTTCGGCACCTACGCCAAGTACCGCGTCCTGGCGCTCGACGAGTTCGACGCGATCATCACCGACGACGGCCTGGCCGACGCGGACGCGTCGGCCATCGAGGTCGCCGCCCTCGAGCGCGTCGCGGCGACGCCGCGCCGGGCCGACGCCCCCGGCGCGTGACCCCTCATGACGCGCGCCGGTGGCGCCGCGTCGCTCCGCCCGAGAGGATGGGGGCACCCGCCCCGTCCAGAAGGAGCATCATGACGTCTCGCCCGACCGCCCTCGTCACCGGTTCCACGGGAGGCATGGGGATCGCCATCGTCCGCGAGCTGGCCCGCACCCACCGCGTGCTCGCCGTCGGCCGCGACGCCGCCCGCCTCGACGCCCTCGCGGCGGAGACGGGCGCCGAGCCGATCGTCGTCGACCTCCTCGACGTCGGCCACCTCCCCGATGCGGTGCCCGCCCTCGACGAGCTCGACCTGGTCGTGCACGCCGCCGCGGTGGGCGAGCACATCTCGATCGCCGACGCGACGGCCGGCGACTGGCAGCGTCAGCTGACGACGAACGTCGTCGCCCCGTCCGTCCTGACCCGCACGCTCCTGCCCGCGATCCGCCGCGCCGAGGGCACGGTCGTGTTCATCGGATCGGGCGCCGGCACGCGCCCCGTGCCGGGCAGCGCAGTCTACACGGCGAGCAAGCACGCGCTCCGCGCGGTCGCGGATGTGCTCCGCATCGACGAGGAGCCGCACCGCGTGCGCGTCGTGACGATCGCCCCGGGGCAGACCGACACGCCCATGCTGCGCGAGGGCGTCGAGGCCTCGGGAGGCGCCTACACGCCCGAGCGGTACATCCGGCCCGAGTCGATCGCCGCCGCGGTGCGCTTCGTCGCCGACGCCTCGCCGGACGTGCATCTCACCGACCTGCAGGTGCGCCCCCGGCAGGAGCTCGCGCGGCTCTGAGTCGTCGGGACCGGCGGGCGCTCGACGCGAGGAGAAGCGTCACCAGGGAGCGGCGACCTCGGCGTGGGTGCGCAGGATCCCCTCGGTCGTGCCCGCGGGCGCGCGGCCGATGCCGCACTCGGTCGCCACGCCGAAGCGCGGCACGACGCGCTGCGCCGCGGCGATCCGGCGCTGAGCGCCCTCCGCACCGTCCTCGCGGTGCACGAGGCCGAGGTAGAGCTCGGTCTCCTCCGGCAGGCGCAGGTCGGCGAGCGGCGAGAAGAACGCGTCGTCGTCGCGCTCGATCGGCACGGGCAAGTGCACCCAGGCGGGCACGCGACGAGCGGCGTCCGCGATCGCGTTCGCGAAGCGCACGAGGTTGCCCGCGTCGCGGGGCTCGACGAAGTGCTTCTCGGCGACATCGCCATAGCAGAGATGCAGGCCGACCTCGACATCGTGCGGAACGAGGTCGACGCCCCACGCGGCGCGCTCGACGACCCCGGCCCACGCGCCGTCCCACCACGCGGCCACGCCGCCGGGGAGCTCCTCGATGATCTGGAACTCGACCGCGAGATCCCACTGCACGGCGAGGTCCTCGTGCGGGACGGCGGCGAGGATCTCCTCGACCTCGCGGCTCATCGCCTCACGGTACGCCGGCTCGATCGCCGCGCGCTGCTCGGGCGGGAAGAACGCCCCCACGACGGCGAGCGGCGTCGGCAGCGACACCTGGAAGCGCATGCCGGGCGCGATGACACCCTCCTCGCGCAGCCGGCGGAAGAGCGCGTAGGACTCGCGCGCGGCGCGCGCGTAGCCGAGCTCGGGGAAGCGGATCTCACGCGGATCCACCCCGTCGGCGACCCGCAGCGGGCGCGCGTCGAGCATCCGCAGGGGGATCCGCTCCTCCCCCACCCGCTCGATGCCCTCGGCCTGGCCGAGGACGTCGGGCTGGAACATGATCCAGTGGAAGCGCGGCCCGACCTCGCCGTCGGGGATCCGGCGGAGGAGGCCGCCGAGCTCGGTCGCGGCGGTGCGCATCGTGCGCTCGGCGTCGTCGAAGGCGATGCTCCCGACGAGGAGCGCTCCCTGCGGCTGGGTCATGGGGTCCTGCTCTCGAGGTGTCGTGGCGCGGCGGGAGGAGGGATCTGCCCGCCGTGCCACGATACCCGCGCGTCAGAGCACCACGTGCGCCCCGTCGCCGCGCCGCAGCTCGAGGCGGTACCCCGCCTTCTCCCCCTCGACGACCCCGCCGACGTCCTCCGGCTCTCCGATCGCGGCGAGCAGCGCCCTGACCGGCTCCGGATCGGGCTCGACGCGCGCGAACGAGACGAACTCCAGCGTCGGCAGGTCGCCCTCGCCCGGGTGCGGGGTCCCGCCCCAGTCGATGAGGAACGGCACGTCCGCGCGCCGGCGCTCCGTGCGGGTGAGGCGCCACTCCAGCAGCGTTCCGTCCGGCGTGCGACGGGACAGGTCGCCGACCTCGCCCGGGTCGTATCCCGCCGCTCGCCACGCGGCGGCGGCCGCGTCGATGTCGTCGGGATGCACGGCGTAGGCGACGACGGCGGGCCCCGTCAGCTCGGGCAGGCCGAACGCCGTCGGAAGGACGTCATCGACCCGATCGGGGTCCGGGCTGATGAGCTCGACGTAGCGCGGCCCGCGCTGTCCGTCGACCGTGAGCGCGACGAGCGCGTTGGCGGTGCCCGTCGGGTGCGCGCCTCCCGGCGCCGCGACCACGCCCGTGCGCTCTGCGAACCAGCTCACCAGGTCCGCGAGATCCGGGCCCGCGATGACGACGTGATCGAGCAGCCGGGGAGCGCTCACTCGCGCTCCCCCCGCCGCGCCGGGACCTCCGGCTCGCCGAGCGACAGCATCAGCCGGTTCGCCCAGTTGAAGAACGCGGCGCCGCTGATCACGTCGACGATCTCGGCGTCGTCGTACCCGGCGTCCCGCAGCCGCCGGACGTCGCCCGCGCCGAAGGACAGCGGCGTGCGGTCGAGCGCCACGGATGAGGCGACGATCGCGTTCCACCCGGCGTCGCCGAGGTCGGCGTCCGTGCCCTCGTCGAGGAGGCGCTGCACGTCGTCGCGGCGGCCCGACTCGCGCGTCGCGGCCGCCGCATGCACCGAGGCGCAGAACACGCAGCCGTTGTCGCGGGAGGTCGCCGCCGCGGCGAGCTCGCGCTCCGCGCGCCCCACCCCGCCCGCGGTGTTGTGGAAGATGTCGAGGTCCGTGAGGGTGCGCGCCTTCAGCGCCCCGGGATCGCGGGCGAGGAGCCGGAAGTACGGCATCTTCGCGCGAGCCGGCTCGATGAGCGCGTGCCTCTGGGCGTCAGTGAGGTCCTCCTCGTCGACGGGACGCAGCCAGGGCACCCACCCGAGCCCCTCCTGGGTGAACCGCGTCGGGCGGTCGAGCTCGGGGTGCTCGGCGACGAGATCGCTCATCGGCCTGCTCCTTCCGTGACGGGGGCGGGGTTCTCGGCCACGACGCGCAGGCCCCACGCGAGACGCAGCTGGAAGGCGAGGAAGGCCACGAGCTGGGAGAGCGTGACGATGTCGTCGGCGCTCCACCCCGCGGCGACCAGGAGCCTCAGGTGCTCGGCGCGCGCCTCGCGAGGACGCACGAGGAGGAGGTGCGCGTGGGTGAGCGCCGCCGCGAGCCGCGTCCCGAGCGCGTCCGGGGAGGCCGCCCACGGGGCGACCGGTGCGCTCTCGTCGGCGAGGTCCGGCTCGCGGTAGTCGCCCGCCGGCCCCTCCGTCGCGCCCGTGGTCGCGGCCTCGGTCACGGCGTCGACGAGCGCCGGCGCCTCATCGGCGAGCAGGTCGGAGTAGAACTCGGCCGCGGCCGGGAAGCCGTGCACGCGCGCCGCGAACGCGGCGACCGCGTACCGCTCGGCGAGGGGGAAGGTGCCCGGATCCGCGGGTTCGAGGAGCGCCTCGAAGCTCTTCTGCGCGTTCTCGCGCGCCTGGGGGCGCGCGTCCCGCAGCGCGTCGAGAGCGCTGCCCGGCGCGATGCCGGCCAGCAGGTCGATGATGTCGCTCATGAGACTCCCTGAGGGGTGAGGTGGGCGGTGCGGAGGGCGTCCGCCGCGGCGGCGCCGGTCTCGTATCCGAGCCGCGGGGCGACGGCGCTCCCGAGCAGCTCGATCGATCGGAGCGTGATCTCGTGCGAGGCGGGGATCGAGTGCACCTGGAACGAGACGTCGGTCGACGCGCCGATGGCGGCGTCGCGGCTCAGGGAGTCGACGACCTCGTCGACCGTCCCGACGTGCGTGTCGGTGACGCGGATCAGGTCGTCGAGGCCGAGCCCGTCCGGATCGACGCCGGCGGCCGAGCGCGCGGCGTGCCTGAGACCCGGCTCCGCGATCTCGAGCACGCGGGTGCGGTTCTCCTCGTCGACCACGAGAGCCGTGCGCGACGCCAGCACCCGCGCGGGAGCGCCTGACGGGAGCGCCGCGCGGTACGCCTCGATGATCGGCAGCTGGATCTCCTCGAGCCGGGCGTCGGGGGCGCTCTCCGGACGCGGCTGCGTGCGCGAGAGCATGAGACCGTCGCCCGACTCGCCGGCGCGGCGCCCGCCGTCGACGGAGAACGTGGCCTGCCAGACCCGGTCGGCGAGACCGTCAGCGGGCGGGTAGATCCGCGAATCGGTGCCGCGCACCCCGCGTCCGGACAGCGCGTCCAGGAAGACCGCGAAGTGCTCGGCGAACAGCTCGCGCCTGTCGCCGGGGTCCCGTCCGAACGCCGCGAACGAGGAGGGGGTCCCTCCCGCCGCGACGCCCAGCTGCACGCGGCCGCCGCTCAGGGCGTCGACGACGCTCGCGTCCTCGGCCGCGCGCAGCGGGTCGTCGATCGGCAGGGTGACGACGCCCGTCGCGAGGCCGATGCGGCTCGTGCGCTGCGCGGCCGCCGCGAGCAGCACGAAGGGCGACGGCAGCCCTCCCTCGTGCGCGCCGAAGTGGTGCTGCGCGATCCACGCCGACGCGAAGCCCGCCCGCTCCGCCTGGTCGATCTGCTCGAGCGCGAAGCGGTAGCGGTCGGCGGGAGGCGCGTCCTCCAGGAGTCGGGTGAAGAATCCCAACCGCGGTCCCGTCATCGTTCCTTCTCCTGTCCTGCGGCCGCCTCGGGACGGAAGGACCCGCCCGGGATCGCCGCGATGAGTCGCTGCGTGTAGGGGTGCTCGGCGTGCGCGAACACGTCGGCGGTGCGGCCCTGCTCGACCTGCTGGCCGCGCTGCAGCACCGACACCGTGTCCGAGATCTGGCGCACGACGGCGAGGTCGTGCGAAATGAACACGTAGGTGAGCCCCAGCTCGTCCTGCAGACGCGAGAGCAGCCGCAGGATCTGCGCCTGCACCGTGACGTCGAGGGCCGAGACGGCCTCGTCCCAGACGACGAGCTCCGGCTCGAGGATGAGGGCGCGCGCGATCGCGACCCGCTGCTTCTGGCCGCCCGAGAGCTCGCGGGGCCGACGCTCGGCGATCTCCGGCGCGAGCGAGACGAGCTCGAGGTGGTGCGCCGCCCGCTCCCGGCGGTCGGCGCGCGAGCCGATGCCGAAGTTGCGCAGCGGCTCCGCGAGGATCTCCCCGATCGACTGGCGGGGATCGAGCGACCCCGACGGGTTCTGCGCGATGAGCTGGGTGGTGCGGCGGAAGCCCCTCAGCTCCCGCCCGCGCAGCGCCGTCACCTCGGTGCCCGCGACGCGCACGGATCCCGACGTCGGCCGGTGGAAGCCGGCGAGCGTCCGCCCGGTCGTGGTCTTTCCCGACCCCGACTCGCCGACGATCGCGTGCGTCGTGCCGCGCGGCACCGCGAACGACACGTCGTCGACCGCCACGAAGGGCGCGCGTCCCGCGCCCCGCGAGAACTCCTGCCTCAGCGCCGTCACCTCGACGAGGGGCGCGTCGTCGGGCGCCGTGTGCGGGATCCGCTCCACGACCTCGGCGAGCGAGGGGGCGTCCGCCAGCAGGCGCCGCGTGTAGTCGGCCTCGGGATGCACGAGCACGCGCGAGGTCTCGCCCGTCTCCTGCACCTCTCCCCCGCGCATGACCACGACCTGGTCCGACCGGTCGGCGGCCACCGCGAGGTCGTGGGTGATGAACAGCACGCCCGTGCCGCTCTCCTCCCGCAGGCCGTCGATGAGGTCGAGCACCGTGGCCTGCACGGTCACGTCGAGCGCGCTCGTCGGCTCGTCCGCGATCACCAGCTCGGGCTCGAGCGCCACCGCCGCGGCGATCAGGACGCGCTGGCGCATCCCTCCCGACAGCTCGTGAGGGAACTGCCGCGCGCGCAGCTCGGGCTCGTCGATGCCCACGCGGTCCAGCAGCTCGTGCACCCGCGCGCGGATCTTCTGCGCGTCTCGCCAGCCGTGGATGCGCAGCGACTCGCTCACGCTCTGGCCGATGGTCTTGACCGGGTTGAGCGACGAGGAGGGATCCTGGGGGATCAGCGCGATGCAGCGCCCGCGCAGCTCGCGCCAGCGCCGTTCGGACAGGCCGACGAGCTCCGTGACCCCCTGCCTGCGCTCGTTGAGGCCGATCCGGCCGTCGACGACGCGGCCGTTGGAGGCGAGCAGCCCGATCGCCGCCTGCGCGACCGAGCTCTTCCCCGATCCGGACTCCCCGACGAGGGCCGTGACGGCTCCCGCCCGCACCTCGAGGTCGACGCCGCCCACCGCGCGCACCGCGCCTCGGGACGTGCGGTAGTCGATCGCGAGGCGCTCGACGGACAGCAGCGGAGCGTCGCTCATGCGCTCTCCCCTCCTCGGATGGCCTGGCTCAGGCGGTTGGTCGAGAGCACGACGGCCGCGACGACCGCGCCCGGCAGCACCGTGAGCCACCAGGCGGTCGCGACGTAGTCGCGCCCCTCGGAGATCAGCAGCCCCCACTCCGGCGTGGGCGGCGGCGCCCCGTATCCGAGGAAGCCGAGCGTCGAGATCTGCAGGATCGCGGAGCCCAGCTGCAGCGCCGCGAGCGCGACGACGGGGGTGAGGGAGTTCGGCAGCACGTGCCGCCAGAGCACCGATCCGAACGTGCCTCCCGAGCCGTACGCCGCCTCGACGTATTCGCTCACGCGCACGCTCACGACCTGCGAGCGGGCGAGCCGTGCGAACACCGCGATCGACGTGACGCCCACCGCGATCGCCGCGTTGGTCGTGCCGAATCCGAGCAGGAGGACGACGCTCAGCGAGAGCAGCAGCCCCGGGATCGCGAGCAGCACGTCGACGACCCGCATGATGATCTCGTCGACCGCGCCGCCCACCGCCCCGGCCGTCACGCCGAGGGCGAGCCCGACGACGAGCCCGACGAGGACCGCGACGAGCGCCGCGATGATCGACTGCGAGGATCCGTGCACGACGCGGGCGAAGACGTCGCGCCCCGTCGCGTCCGTGCCGAACCAGTGCGCCGCGCCGGGCGCCTCGAGGGCGGGGCCCACCGTCGCGGTGGGGCTCGTGCTCGCGAACAGCGTCGGGGCGACGGCCCAGGCGAGTGCGACGACGAGCACGGCGATCGAGAGCACGAGGCCCGGCCGGGCGAGCGCCCGCCAGCGGAACAGCGACGCGGTGGGCGTCTGGGCGAGCGCCGTCATCGGCTTCCTCCCACCTGGACGGCCGCCCGCGGCGCGGAGCGGCGCAGGCGGGGATCGAGAACCGGATAGAGCAGGTCGACGACGAGGTTGACGGCGACGAACGTGATCGTCGCGATCACCACCACGGCGAGGAGGACGGGGGCGTCGCGGTTCTGCACCGCCTGCACCGTGATGTGGCCGATGCCGTAGCGGCCGAAGACGGTCTCGCTCACGACCGCGCCTCCGACGAGCTCGCCGAACAGCAGGCCCGCCATCGTCAGCGTCGGCAGCAGGGCGTTGCGGGCGACGTGGCGCCAGAGCAGCCACGAGGTGCTCGCGCCGCGCGCGCGGACGACCGCGACGAACGGCTGCTCGCGCACCTCGTCGATGCTGCGCATGAGCACCTGGGCGAGCGGCGCCGCGATCGGGATCGCGATCGTCGCGACGGGGAGGACGAGCGCCTGCGCGTCGCTCGCGCCGATGGCGGGGATGAGCCCCAGCTGGAACGAGAAGATCTGCATCAGCACGATGCCGATCCAGAACACCGGCAGCGAGACGAACAGCGGCGGAAGCGCCCGGAAGAGGCGGCGCAGCCAGCGCCCGGCGCCGAACGTGGCGGTGAAGGCGATCGTGACCGCGACGAACACCGCGACGACGATGCTGAGCACCGCGAGCACGAGCGTCGAAGGCAGCGCCTCCGCGATCATGTCGGCGACCGGGGTGCCCGTCTGCACGGAGTACCCGAGGTCGCCCTGGAGCGCCGAGGCGACGGACGACAGGTAGCGCTCCACGAGCGGCCGGTCGTAGCCGAGCGACTCACGGATCTCCTGGAGCTGCGCGGGCGTCAGGCCGAGCTCGGGGCTGCCGAAGCGCGCCAGGACGGCGTCGCCCGGGAGCGCCGCGAGCAGCACGTAGGCGACCGTGTAGGCCAGGGCGAGCACGAGCACCGCCTGGCCGACGCGTCTGAGGACGTAGATCATCTTCTCCCTCTCGTCTGGCCGCATCCGAGAGATCCCTCTCGGATGCGGCCGTCGCGAGTGCGCCGGTCAGCCGCCGAGCGAGACCTGGTAGAACCAGGGGCGGCCGATGGACTCCGTCTCGAAGCCCTCCACGCGGTCCTGCAGGCCGAACACCTGCGGCTCCTCGAAGAACGGGAGGATGTAGGCCTCTTCCGCGAGACGCTGCTGCGCGGCCTCCGACGCCGCCTGACGGCCCTCCTCGTCGGACACGGACGCGATCTCCGCCAGCAGGTCCTCGAGCTCCTGGTCGATGACCTCGCCCGTCTCGGGATCCTTGTTCACGAGCACGTTGCGGTTGTCGCCGTGGTACTGCGACTTGATGACGTCGTAGTCGGCGCGGCCGACCATCGAGTGGTAGATCTGCACCTTGTCGAGGTCGTTGCGGGTGCTGTCCTGCTCGGCCTGATCGCCCGCGAAGAGCTCGATCTCGACGCCGATCTCGGCGAGCTGCTCCTGCACGAGGGTGATGACCTCGCGCGACCGGGGCTGCGGGAGCGCCTCGTTGATCGTGAACGACAGCCGCTCGCCGTCCTTCTCGCGGATGCCGTCCGAGCCCTCCTCCCAGCCCGCCTCGTCGAGCAGGCGCTCCGCCTCGGCGGGGTCGTACGCGTAGTACTCGGAGGTGTCCGCGTAGCCGAGAGCGGTTTCCGCAAGCGCTCCCGTCGCGAGGGGGTAGCTGTCGGTGAAGAGCGTCTCGACGATCGCCTCGCGGTCGATGCCGGCGATGATGGCGCGGCGCACCTCGACGTCCTCGAGCTGGGGGACGCCGGGACGCAGCGACAGGCCGTTGTTGACGCCGTTGGTCGACGCCGCGACGAGCTCGAGCCCGTCGGCCGCGAACTGCTTCTCGTCCGGCGCCTCGATCTGCCGCGCGATGTCCGCCTGGCCCGAGACGACCGTGCCGACGCGCACGCTGTCCTCCGCGGCGACGACGAACTGGATCCCGTCGAGGGGCGCGCGGCCCTGCTGGTCGAGCGACGGCGGCGCCCAGTCGTAGTCGTCGCGGGCGGTGAGCGTCAGCTCAGTGCCGAGCTTCTCCTCGGAGATCTCGAACGGGCCGCTGCCGATGATCTCCGTCGCGTTGCCCGGGCCGAACTCGTCGCCCGTGCGGTCGAGCGTCGCGTTCGACACGAGACCGGAGTTGATCGTCGAGACCGCCTGCGCGAAGCCGGGGGACGGTGCCGAGAAGTGGAAGCGCACCGTGCGCTCGTCGACGACCTCGCCGTGGTCGTAGTTGTTGATCGCCTCCGACACGGGCAGCGCGCGATCCGGGTCGCCCTTGCCGTACAGGTCGAAGTTCTTCACGACGTTCTCGGCGTCGAGCGGGGTGCCGTCGGAGTAGGTGACGCCCTCCCGCAGCGTGAACGTGTACTCGGTCGCGTCCTCGTTCACCTCCGGCAGCTCCTCCGCGATCCACGGCTCGAGCTCGAGCGTCTCCGGGTTCTGGAACAGCAGGCGATCGGTGATGTTGTTGATGACGCCGCCGTTCGGGTAGAAGCCGCCCGACGGCGGGTACAGCGTCGACCAGGCCTGCGGCTCGAGGTAGGTGAGCGTCCCTCCCTCGCCTCCCTCCCCGGAGGACGAGGAGCCCCCTCCCCCGCCGCAGCCGGCCAGGAGCGCGACGGCGGCGACGGCCGAGACGGCGGCGAGAGAGGTGCGGCGGAAGCTGCGCATGGGGGTTCTCCTCGGGAAAGGGGATGCGGTGTGGAGCGAGTCCACCACAGCCGCCGCCCCGCGCGCGCATCGCGCTTCACGGAGCGTAAGACAAGCCGTCACGGTTCGTCATACGAAGGAGTCGCAGACGCGACGCGCCCCTCGGATCCGCGGGATCCGAGGGGCGCGTCGGCGGGGTGCGGCTACTCGCCGTCGGTGAAGGCGAGGAGGCGCTCGACCGCTTCGGTCATCGCCTTGTCCGCCTCGGCGTAGGCGACCATGTCGCCGTCCTCGAGGGCCTTCTGCTTCGCCGACATCGCGTCCTGCGCGTCGGCGAGAGCCTCCTCGTACGAGTCGTTCGACGGCGGCGACGGCTGCGGGGTCTCCTCCGAGGGCGTCTCCTCCGCGGGCGTCTCGTCGACCGATCCCTCGGACGGCGCCTCGTCGTCGATCGGCTCGCCCGTCTCCGGGTCGACCGGCGTGACGTCGTCATCGCCCGTCTCGGCGCCCGAGTCGCCGCCGAACAGCGTGTCCAGCGCCTCGGCGAGCGTGTCCTCGAAGGCCAGCTCGTCGCCGAACGCCACGAGCACCTTGCGGAGCAGCGGGTAGGACGTGTTGCCCGTCGACTGCACGTAGACCGGCTGCATGTAGAGCAGGCCGCCGCCGACGGGGAGGGTCAGCAGGTTGCCCATCTTGACGCTCGAGTCTCCGATGCGGAGGACGTTGAGGTCCTGCGCGATGGCCGAATCGGAGTTGAACGAGTTCTGCACCTGGCCCGGGGCAGGCACGGTGCTCGCCGAGGAGATCTGCAGCATGCGCAGCGTGCCGTAGCCGTCGCGCACCGTTCCCTCCTCGGTGCCCGCGTCGGAGTCGACGCCCAGGTACCCCATGAGAACCTGCCGCTCGCCGCCCTCCGGGATGAAGGTCGTGAACATCGAGAAGGTCGGCTCCTCCTCGTCCGGCATCTGCATCGTCAGGTAGTACGGCGGCTGGAGCGTGTTGTCCGAGACCGGGTCGGCCGGGGTCTCCCACGCGTTGTCGCGCTGGTAGAAGGCGCTGGCCGTGTCGACGTGGTAGGTGCCGAGCATCGCGCGCTGCACCTTGAACAGGTCGGTCGGGTAGCGCACGTGGCTCATCAGGTCGCCGGACATCTCGCTGATCGACTCGACCGTCGAGGGGAAGATCTTCTGCCACGTCTGCAGCACCGGATCCTCCTCGTCCCACGCGTAGAGGGTGACGCTGCCGTCGTAGGCGTCGACGGTCGCCTTCACCGAGTTGCGGATGTAGTTGACGTCGTCGATGAGCAGGTTGGGCTGCGGGTTCGACGAGTCGCTGATGGCCTGCGACAAGCTCGTCTGCGACGAGTAGGGGTAGCTCGCGCTCGTCGTGTAGCCGTCCACGATCCACACGATGCGGCCGTCGACGACGCTGGGGTACGGGTCGCTGTCGAGCGTGAGGTACGGGGCGACCTTCTGCACGCGCGTGACCGGGTGGCGGTCGAACAGGATCTGCGACTCGGAGTTGATCTGGTCGGAGAAGAGGATCTGCTCGGACTGGAACTTCAGAGCGAACAGCGTGCGCATGAAGTAGTTGCCGACGCTCGGCCCGCCGTCGCCCTCGAAGGTCGTGAACGTCTGGTTCGCCTCGCCGGAGCCGGTCGCGTAGTCCAGCTCGACGGGATCGGAGCCCTCCGGCGCGCCCACGATCGAGTACTGCGGGGTCTTCTCGCCGAAGTAGATGCGCGGCTCGTACTCGAGGTCGGTGAGGAAACCGGAGGCGGGGATGTCGCCCTCGATGAAGACGGGCTCTCCCTCGCTCGTGCGCTCGTTGCCCTTGGCCGCGACCATGCCGTAGCCGTGGGTGTAGGTCATGGTCGTGTTGACCCAGCTCTGCGCGTCCGCGCCGAGGTCCTCGAGGTTGAGCTCGCGCAGCGCCACGACCGTGTCCTGGCTCTCGCCGTCGATCTCGTAGCGGTCGACGTCGAGGGTGTCCTCGAAGCCGTAGTAGGGGCGGTACTGCTGCAGCTGCTTGACCGTCGGGCTGACCACGGCCGGGTCCATGAGGCGCAGCGAGGCGGTGGTCGCCGCGTCGTCGCGCAGCTGGCCCGCCTCGGCGGCCGTCTCGGCCTCGTACTCGATCGTCTCGATGTCGTCGAGGCCGTACGCGGCGCGGGTGGCGTCGACGTTGCGCTGGTAGTAGTCGAGCTGCAGCGCGCGCTCGTTCGGCGTGACCTGGAAGGTCTGCACGCCCCACGGGAGCGCCGTGGTGACGACGAGGGAGGTCACGATGAGCAGGCCCGTCGCGACGAGCGGGTAGCGCCACTTGCCGATCCACGCGGTCACGAGGAAGAGCACGGCGACGAGCGCCGCGACGATCGCGAGGATCGTCTGGCCGGGGATGACGGCGTTCGCCTCGACGTAGGCCGGGCCGGTGATGCGGCCGCTCTGCTCGACGACCGACGCGAAGCGGTCGAGCCAGATGCTCGCCGCCTGCAGCAGGAGGTAGAGGCCGGCGGTGATCGCGATCTGCATGCGCGCGGGCTTGGAGATGGTGAACTCGCCCTGGCCGACGCGCACGGATCCGTACAGGTAGCTCACGAGGGCCGTGACGAGCAGGGAGATGAGGACCACGGCCGACGCGAAGCCGACCACGCCCTGCCAGAACGGCAGGTCGAACATGTAGAAGGCCGCGTCGAGGCCGAACTGCTCCTCCGTGACGCCCGCCTCGACGCCGTTCAGCCACAGCCAGGTGGTCTCCCACTGGGCCGAGGTGGCGAAGCCGGCGAAGAAGCCGAAGAGGACGGGGATGCCCCACATCGCGAGGCGACGCAGCGGCTCGACGACCTCCTGATAGCGGTCGAGCTGCGAGCTCAGGCGGGCGTACACCGGCCGCAGGCGGTAGGCGAGGAAGATCGCCAGCCACACCGGGAGGGCCATGCCGACGAACCCGACCGCGAACATCACGACGCGCGCGATCCACTGGGTCGTCAGCACCGACGAGAAGCCGAGCTGCCGGAACCACAGGAGCTCCGTGTAGAGGTTCGCCAGGCCGAACAGCACCGCCAGCAGGACGGCGATGGTGACGACCGTCACGATGACGACCCGTCTGATCGGGGAGGGCGATGTGGCCGGGGGCTGCGTCGAGTTCGTGGTCACACGCTCTATTCTACGGGCGGGAGAAGCCGGTGGCGCACGCCGCGAGCAGTCGGCGTCGCGGGGCGATCAGCCGGCCTCGCAGGTCGGCAGCTCGTCGGCCCCGTCGGCCGCGATCGCCTCGACGGCGTCGAGCGCCTCCCCCAGCGTCTCGACCCGCACGACCCGCAGCCCGTCCGGTACGTGGCCGACGACCTCGTCGCAGTTCGCCGCAGGGGCGAGGAAGAAGTCGGCCCCGGCCTCCTCGGCGCCGTAGAGCTTCTGGCGGATCCCCCCGATCGGCCCGACCTCGCCGGGCGCCGTGATCGTCCCTGTGCCCGCGATGCGCTCGCCTCCGGTGAGCTCCCCCTCGGTGAGCACGTCGATGATCCCGAGCGCGAACATCAGCCCCGCGCTCGGCCCGCCGACGTCGTCCAGCTGGATCCGCACGTCGAGGGGCAGCTCGTAGGTCGTGCTGAGGCCGACGCCGATCGCCCAGGAGGATCCGCCGGCCGCGTCGGACCGGACAGGCGTCACCTCCACGTCGTGCTCGGAGCCGTCGCGCTCGATCGTCAGCGCGATGGGATCGCCCTCGCCCGCGCCGATGATCTCGCGGAGCTGATCGATGTCGTGCAGGTGCTCGCCCTGGGCGGCGACGATCCGGTCGCCCTCCTCGATGATCCCCTCGGACGGCGACCCCTCCGGCAGACCCGCGACGCGGATGTCCGCGGGCACGTCGTAGCCCAGCTGGGTCAGCGCCGCCGCGGACGCCTGTCCCTGCGAGTCCGTCATCAGGGCGGCGTTCTGGGCGTCCCGCTCCTCGGTCGTCACTCCCTCGGGGAAGACCGCGTCGATCGGCACGATGGCGCGCGACGGGTCGAACCACGCGAGCGCCAGCTCCACCCAGGAGATCCGCTGCTCGCGGTTGCCGAGCACCTGGACCGTCGTGAGATCCAGCTCCCCCGACGTCTCGTAGGTCTCCGCATCGGAGACCTCGATGAGCGGCACCGGATCCTCGCCCTCCCCCATCTCGACGGTCCCCACCGTGTTGAACACCGGGCCGGGCTGCTGGATGACGTAGTCGGTCGGCATGAGGCCCATCGCGATGAGCAGCGCGAGCGCGACGAGGACGGAGACCGATCCGGCGGCCGTGCGGCGCGCGCGGGCGCGACGCGGGCTCCTCGAGCGGAGCGGACCTCGGGCGGTCTCGTCGGTCGGCGTCACGGTGCTCCCCTCGGCGCGGATCGCGCGGGCGGTGGTGTCGGATCGCGCCGTTCGCGGGAGGCGTACGGACGAACCCGCCATCGGGGCCCGCCTCATGGCGCGTGACGTTTAGCGTAGATCCTGAACACTCCCGCAGTGCTGAAAGGCGGCCGATCCGTGAGCGACGACACCCCAGAAGACGACTTCCAGGAGATGCTGCGCCGCCTGCTCGGCGGCGGCGCCGACGGGGGCGGCATCGACTTCGAGCAGCTGCGGGGCATGGGCGTCGACCCGGCCATGATGCAGCAGATGATGGGCGCGCTGCAGAACGCGTTCGCCGGGGCGGGCGACGGCATCTCGTGGGATGCGACGCGCACAGGGGCGCTGCACATCGCCAACCGGTCGGACCGCGGCGTGTCCGCGGGGCAGCGCGCGGACCTCGACCAGGCGTTCCACCTCGCCGACCTGTGGCTGGGAGACGCGACGGCCCTCGCGCCGCTCGCGGAGGCGCCGCGCGTGCTCACCCGCGGGCAGTGGGTCGAGGAGACCCTGCCGGTGTGGCAGGAGCTGGCCGAGCCGGTCGCGACCAGCGTCGCCGACGCGCTCACCGAGGCGCTGCGCGCGCAGGCTCCCGAGGAGATGCGCGACGTCGTCCAGGGCGCCGGGCGCATGCTGCGGCAGGTGGGCGGCTCGCTCTTCGCCGCTCAGCTCGGCCAGGTCGTCGGCAAGCTCTCGCTCGAGGTCGTCTCGGGCGGCGACGTGGGGATCCCCGTGATGCCCGCGGGCGCCGCGGCGATCCTCCCGCAGAACTTCGCCGATCTCGGCACCGGGCTGGAGATCCCCGACGACCAGCTCGCGCTCTACTTCGCGGCGCGCGAGATCGCCCACGCGCGCCTGTTCCGCCACGCGCGCTGGCTGCGCCTGCACGTGATGTCGCAGGTCACCGACTACGCGCGGGGCCTGCGCGTCGACACGGAGGCGCTCGACGACCTCGCCACCCGCTTCGATCCGGCGAATCCGGAGGAGCTGCAGGACGCGCTGAAGAACGGCGCGCTGCTGCCCCAGCAGACCGACGAGCAGAAGCAGGCGCTCGCCCGGCTGGAGAACATGCTCGCCCTCATCGAGGGCTGGGTCGACGTCGTCGCGGCGGGCGCCACGGCGCGCGTGCCGCAGCTCGACCGCATCGCCGAGGCCACGCGGCGTCGGCGCGCGACGGGCGGTCCCGCGTCCGACGCGCTGGGGGCGCTCGTCGGCCTGCAGCTGCGTCCCCGCCGGCTGAGGGAGGCCGCCGCGATGTGGCAGGCCGTCGGAGACGCGGTCGGCGTCGCCGCCCGCGATTCGCTGTGGGACTACCCGGATCTCGTGCCGACGTCCGAGGACATCGACGATCCGTCGGCGCTCATCGCGCGGCTCGAGGCCAGGGCGCGCGGCGACGAGGCTCCCCGCGACGAGATGGACGACGCGCTCGCCCAGCTGCTCGCGGAGGCGGAGGACGGGGGCGACGAGGAGGGTCCGGAAGGGCCGCGGCCCGTGTGAGGGCGCCTCCACAGACGCGCCTCGTCGGGTGCGTCTGTGGATAACCCCTCTCCTCGCGTCGCGGCGCGCGAGAATCGCGACATGGCGGTCCTCCTGCTCGATCCGGCGCATCCGGTCCTCTGGCGCGACGCTCGCGCGCTCCAGGTCGGCCACGCGCCGCCGGTCTGCGTCATCGACGACCCGGCGCCCTGGCAGCTCGCCCTGCTCGACGCCCTCGCGCGGGGCATTCCGCGCGGCGCGATCGCGGGGTTCGTCCGGGCTCACGACGGCGACCCCGGGGCGGCGGCCGACCTCGTCGAGGCGCTGGCGCCCGCGCTGCGCGCCTCCGTCATGCCCCGGGAGATCGGCCTGGCGGCGGCGGACGTCGTGCCGCACGAGGCCGTGCTCGGCCTCGTCGACGCCCTCCAGGCCGCGGGCGCGCGGGTCGAGCGGGTGAGTCCCGCGTCCGCCGCCGAGCGCCCCGACCGGCTCGTGGTGCTCGCCGGCGCGGGGGTCGTCCCCCCTCACCTCGCGCACGAGCTCATGGCCGCCGACGTGCCCCATCTGCCCCTCGCGCTGGAGACCCGGCGCGCGCGGGTCGGGCCGATCGTCCGGCCAGGCGCCACGCCGTGTCTTTCCTGCATCTGGGCGCACGAGGCCGATCTCGATCCCGCCTGGCCCGCGCTCGCCTCCCAGCTCGCGACGGCTCCCTCCGCTCCCTCTCGCGCGCTCGCGGCGCTCGCGGGATCCGTCGTGCCCCGTCTCCTCCGGCGCGCCGAGGACGCGCCCGGCACGTCGCGCTCGCTGGAGGTCAGCGCCGACGGTCGGGGGCGCTGGCGCTCCCATCGCCCGCACGCAGGATGTCTCTGCCGATCTCCGCGAGGAAGCGAGACGGCTGGCGCGCGGATCGTCCCGCACCCCGCGACCAGGACAGGGACAGCGTCCGCGCGGCACGCGTGACGCCCACGTACGCGAGGCGGCGCTCCTCGTCCACCCCCTCGAGCGAGGAGGCGTAGGAGATCGGGAGGAGCCCCTCCGAGACGCCCATGATGTGCACGTGCGGCCATTCGAGGCCCTTCGCGGCGTGGAGCGTCGAGAGCGTCACCGTGCCGAGCGGGGGCTCGTGCTGGTCCTTCGCGCGCGCGAGCAGCCGATCGGCGAACTCCCGCATCGACGTGTGCGGCGGCTCCTCCTCCGCCAGGCGCAGGAGCGCCTGGCGCGCCTCCCAGGCCGCGCGGAGCGCGCCGCCCGCCTCGGGGGCGTCCTCCGTGTGCCCGATCGCGCGCAGCACGCCGCGCACCGCGTCGACGAATCCCTCGTCCGTCGGAGCGACGGCGGCCGCCCGCAGCGCGAGGATCGCCTGACGCACCTCCGGCATGTCGAAGAACCGTCCCCCGCCGAGCACGCTGGCCGCGATCCCCTCGGCGGCGAGCGCCTGCTGCAGGAGAGCCGACTGCGCGTGAGAGCGGTAGAGCACCGCCACCTCGTTCGGCGGCGTCGGACCGCCGCCCTCGTCTCCTTCGAGGAGGCGGCGGATCCGCCCGGCCACCCCTGCGGCCTCCTCCTGCTCGGTCTCGTACGCCGTGACGGTCGGCCGCGCCCCGGCCGGCGCGGCGGTCGGCTCGAGGGTCAGGGCGCCCTCGCGCCCGCGCATGAGCGCGTTCGCGACGTCGAGCACCTCCGGAGCCGAACGGTAGTTGCGCTCGAGGCGCACGACCGTCGCGTCGGGGAAGCGCTGCGGGAACTCGAGCAGGAACCGCGCCTCCGCCCCGGTGAAGGAGTAGATCGTCTGACTCGCGTCGCCGACGACGCAGAGATCGCGCCGCTCTCCCAGCCACAGCTCGAGGAGGCGGTTCTGGAGGGCGGAGACGTCCTGGTACTCGTCGACCGTGAAGTGGCGGTACTGCTCGCGCACGGCCACCGCGACGCGCGGCTCGGCCTCGATCATGCCGGCGCAGGCGAGGAGCACGTCCTCGAAGTCGAGCTGCCTGCGCTCGTCCTTGAGCTTCTCGTACGCGGACATGAGGTCGGCGAGCGCCGCGGTGTCGAGGGAGCCGACGCTGCGGCCGAGCGTCGCGTAGCGCTCGATGGAGTGCATGGTGACCTTGCGCCATTCGATCTGGGCGGCGACGTCTCGGAGCGTGTTCCGATCCGGCCGCAGCCGCAGGCTGTCCGCCGCGTGCGCGAGGAGGCGGACCTTGTTGTCCACGATCCCCGGGGCGGAGTCGCCGGCCACGGTCGGCCAGAAGTAGTTCAGCTGGGCGAGGGCCGCGGCGTGGAAGGTCTTCGCCTGCACGCCGACGACGCCCATCGTGCGCAGGCGTCCGCGCAGCTCGCCCGCCGCCTTCGTGGTGAAGGTCAGCGCGAGCACGCGGTTCGGGGTGTAGGTGCCGGTGTCGACGCCGTGGGCGATGCGGTGGGTGATGACCCGTGTCTTCCCCGTTCCCGCTCCCGCGAGCACCGCGACGGGTCCGCGCAGGACCGACGCCGCCTCGCGCTGCCGGTCGTCGAGGGCGTCGAGCGGACTCACGTCTCGTCGGCCTCCGGGCCGTCGCACCAGCGTCGGATGATCCGGTGGGCGATCGAGGACGCGCCGGGGAGGCGGACGTCGCCCTCGCCGGCGAACGCGCGCCGCACCTCCTCGCGGGTGAACCAGCGGGCCGCGATGATCTCCTCGCCGTCCGGACGCACGCGGGTCTCGTCGACCGCGGTCGCGAGGTATCCGAGCATGAGCGACCGGGGGTAGGGCCAGGCCTGCGAGCCGACGTAGCGCACGTCGCGGACGTCCACCCCCGCCTCCTCGACGAGCTCGCGGCGGATGGTCTGCTCGGCCGACTCCCCCGCCTCGACGAATCCGGCGAAGCACGAGAACATGCGGCCGCGCCAGGCGACGTTCGCGCCCAGCAGGAGGCGCGAATCGTCGGCGCTCGTGATGCCGACGATCACGGCGGGGTCGGTCCGGGGGAAGTGCTCGCGTCCGCACCCGCGGCACCTCCGGGCCCACCCGCTCATCGTGATCTCCGCGGAGCCGCCGCAGGCGGGGCAGAACGACGCGTCGCGCAGCCAGCGTCCGAGCGCGACCCCGGCGGAGAGGAGACCCGCCTCCTCGGGGTCGGCGAGGAGATGCGAGACGTCGCGCAGCGCTCCCCACCCGTCGGGGATCTCTCCCTCGCCGTCGAGCGCCGCGAGGAGGAGCGCGGATCCGTCGTCGAGGCGCCCGAGGAACGCCCAGGCGGCATCGTCGATCACGTCCGCGGGACGGACGAGGGCCAGGCCGCGGCGGGCGTCGTCGAGGGCGACGCGATCCCCGCGCACCGCGAGGACGCGCGTGGCCGGCTCCGTGCGCAGGCGCGCCACGAGATCGTGCTCGCCGCGCTCGACGGCGCCGCGAGCGATCGTGCGGACTTCGGTGCTCGCGAGCATCGGCTCCCTTCCTCCGGGGCGTGGCGTGGTGGGAGCTGCGCGCCCGGCGACCTAGTCTGGTCGGCATGGCACGGTCCCCCTTCACTCTAGCCGCGGCCGCGACAGCCGCCCTCGAGGGCGTCGAGGTGCGGGGCGCTCGGGCGCTCACCGCGGGCGGCGCGGGTCGCTACGACTCGGCCGTCCTGACCCTCGACGACGGGCGAGAGCTCATCGCGCGGGTTCCGGTCGACGAGGACGGGGAGAAGGAGATCGACGCGCTTCTCGTCGCGCTGCGCGCGCTCACCCCCGGCGTCCGCGATCTGCTCGGGCTTCAGGCGCCGGAGGTGCACGGCACGGCGGCCCTCGACGACTCCCGCGTGATCGTGTCGGACTTCCTCCCCGGCTACCTCGTCGACGCGGCGGAGATCCCCCCTGGCCGGGGCGTCGCCCGCGAGATCGGAGAGGCGATCGCGCGGATCCACGCGCTTCCGCCCTCCGTCGTGCGCGGGGCGGGGCTCCCGTCGCGGTCCGCCTCCGACGCGCGCGCCGACCTCGAACGGCTGCTCGATGCGATCGGCCGCAGCGGCCGCGTGCCGGTGCGGCTGATGGTGCGCTGGCGCGAGGCCGCGGAGGACGACCGGCTCTGGTCGTACGAGCCGACCGTGACCCTGGGCGGCGCTCAGGCGACGTCGTTCGTCTTCGTCGACGACGCCTTCGAGGTGCCGCGCGTGCGCGGCGTCCTCGACTGGCAGGGGCTCGCGATCGGGGATCCCGCGATCGATCTGCACTGGACCGCGTCGGCTCCCGACGCGGCGGAGGACGTGCTGGACGCGTACGCCGACGCGTCCGTGCGCGCTCCGGACCCGGCTCTGCGCGTGCGCGCGCGGCTGCATGCCGAGCTGGAGTTCGCCCACTGGCTCGTGCACGGCATCGAGACGCACCGTGCGGACGTCGTGGACGACGCGGCCGAGCTGCTCGACTCGCTGTCGGCGGGTCTCGCCGACGACCTGCTGCTGGCGGATCTCCCCACGGGCGAGCAGGCGGACGTAAGCGAGGCGATCGCGCTGCTCGACCGGCTGCCCCGCACACCCGCGCCCCAGACGGACACCTCCCTCCACACCGACGCGTACGGCCCCGACGAGCTGAGCCTGCACCGCGAGGAGAGCTGGGACGCCGCTCCCCCGCGCCCGGCGCCGGAGGAGGAGCTCACCCAGCCGATCGATCCGATCTCGGACGACGACGCCGAGACCGACCGCATCGATCAGGTCTGATCCGCCCGCTCAGCGCGCCGCGCGCCATCGCTCGACGAGCTCGCTCTCGGTGAGCGGGTGCTCGTCGCGCAGCACGAGGTCGTCGGCGACATAGAACAGTGCCACGTCGATCTCCTCGAGGGGCACGCCGTGGCGGCGGTGGTAGGCGAGCCGGTAGAGGGCCAGCTGCAGCAGCCGGTCCTCCCGCTCGGCGGCCGTGCGCGGGGGGCGGCCCGTCTTCCAGTCGACGATCTCGATGCGTCCTCCCCTGTCGTCGCGCCGGTAGACCGCGTCGAGCTTGCAGATCATGATGTGCGGCTCCGCGCCGTCGAGACCGGGCATCGCGAAGTCGATCTCGGTCTCGACCTCGATCGGCTGCAGACCGGCCCATTCGCTGCGTTCGAAGACGGCGCGCAGGGCGTCGAGCGACTCCTCGTCGTCGGCGGATCGCTCGGATGCCGCGACGTCGAGATCGAACTCGTCGTCGATCTCCCAGAGCGCGTCGTCGGGGGTCGCCGTGCGCCCGACGAGGCCGGATCGCTGCTCGACCCACTGATGGAACAGCGTGCCGAGGCGGGTCTGACGGTAGGGGCGCTCGGGCATGGGGCGCACGAGGTCGGCGGCGGTCTCCTCGAACGCCGTGACGTAGTCCTTGAACTTCGACGCCGGGATGCGGGCGGGGATGCGGATGTCAGCGCCCCGCTCGCGCTCCTCGCGCTCGCGCAGCAGCTGCGCCGCGACGGGGTCGGGGGCGACGCGGGGAGCGCGGCGCACGAGGTCGGCGGCCCGCGTCACCTTCTGTCGGCGCGGGCCGAGGGGGTCGAGCGGCCAGGTGAGCTCTGCGCCCTCCCCCTCGAAGGGGTTGTCGCCCGCCTCGTCCTTCTCAGGGAGCGGGTCGAGGTCGAGAGCGCGCACGATCTCGTCGAGGAACGGGCTCGGCGTGCGGGGCGTCTTCTGCCCCGACCACGTCGATCCCGCGAGGAGCAGGTCGGAGCGCGCGCGGGTCACCGCGACGTAGGCCAGGCGGCGCTCCTCCTCGCCCTGGTGGTCGCGGTTCGCCTGCGCGTACGCGGCGAAGGCCTCCTTGAGCGTCTTGGTCTCCTCGCGGAGGCGCCGGGGGTCGTCGATCGGCCCCGGCGGGAGCCATTCGAAGCGCGGCAGCGCGGGCGCGTCGCCGCGGAACGGGGTGGGGAGGACGCCGAATCCGAAGGATCCGCGGACGCCGTGCGACCTGCCGGGGAGCTCGCCGTCGACCATCCGCACGACGGCGACGGCGTCCCACTCGAGTCCCTTCGACCCGTGGATGGTCAGCAGCTGCACGACGCCCGGCTCGGGAGGCTCCATGCGCGGCGCGAGATCATCGGCCTGCTCGGCGTGGTCGAGCCAGGCGAGGACGCTGCCGATCGTTCCCCGCTCGTCGACGGCGAGGAACGAGCGCACCTCCTCGCCGAACGCGCGCAGCTGCGTGGAGGCGAGGCGCGCGGGGCCTCGGGTCTCGTTCGCGGCGAGCTCGACGTCGAGGCGCAGCTCCGATTCGATGAGCCGCAGGAGGTCGGGAACCGGCTGACCGGCGGAGCGGCGCAGTCGGTCGAACATGTCGGCTGCCTCGCGCAGGCGGGCCCTGCCCTCGGAGGTGAACCCCTGCACGAGGCGGTAGGTGTCGGGTGTCGTGCGCACGAGGTCGAGCGCGTCGACGATCGAGACCTGCTCGTCGATCCCCGCCGACTGGCGGATCCGCTCGCGCACGTCGTCGGGGAGCGGGGCGAGCGCGTCGTCGCGCCGAGACAGCGTGACGGCGAGGTCGTGGAGCGCGCGCATGTCGGCGACGCCCACGGCGAAGCGGGGCCCGACGAGGAGCCGGATGAGCGCCGACCCCTGGGTCGGATCGTGCAGCACGCGCAGCGCGCTGACGACGTCGACCACCTCGGGAGCGGAGAGCAGCCCGCCGAGGCCGAGGATGCGGTGAGGCACGTCGTGTCGCGCGAGCGCCTCGGCGAACAGCCGCATGTGCTTCTTGCCGCGGAAGAGGATCGCGCCCGTGTGCGGGCGCGGGTGCTCTCCCCGCACGTGCTCCGCGCGTCGCGCGGCGAACCAGGACGCGACCTCGTCGGCCTCGTCGTGGATCGTCGCGGGGAAGACGCGCTCGACCCGCCCCTCGCCGGCCTGCGGACGCGGGTCGAGCGTCTTCACGGGCAGCCGTCCGGGCGCGCGGAACGGCGCGAGGAGCGTGTTCGCCGCGTCGAGCACGCGAGCGTCGTTGCGCCAGCTGATCATGAGGTCGAAGCGTCGCGCCTCTCGCTGCCGCGCGAACGCCCCGGAGAAGGCGTGGAGGTTGTCGGCACTCGCGCCGCGCCAGCCGTAGATCGACTGGTGCGGGTCGCCGACCGCCATGACCGCCTGGTCGCGGAAGAGCTCGGCGAGCAGCCGCGTCTGGATGACCGAGGTGTCCTGGTACTCGTCGAGGAGCACGACCCGGTGCTGCTGGCGCAGCTCGGCGCCGACATCCGGCGAGCTCTCGATGATCTCGAGCGCCCCGGAGACCTGATCGGCGAAGTCGAGCGCGCCGACGCGCTGCTTCTCGCGGGAGTAGGAGCGTGCGAGATCCAGCAGCAGCGGGAGGGCCGTGAGGGAGGCGTGCGCCCTCTCCCAGTCGCGCGGGTTCTGCACGCCGGGGTCGAGGAAGGGCGCCAGCTGCTCGGCCTGCCGCGCGGCCCACCGGCGCACCGCTTCGGGGTCGGCCCGGTTGTCGAGCAGCTCGCCCGCGAGGTGCTGCACGGCGTCGACGATCGCCGCGAGGCCGCGGTCGACGTCTTCGAGGCCGACGGCGTCGGAGGCGAGGACCACGCGCCGCGCGAGCAGCCATGCCGCGGACGAGCTGAGCATGCCCGCGTCGGGATCGCGCCCGATGCGCGCCGCGTGCTCGCGCACGATCTGGTCGGCGAAGGCGTTGTAGGTCGACACGCGGGGGCGCGAGAGCAGCGCTTCGGCGGCGGCCGCGGCGTCGGAGCGCCGGCCGGTGCCGTACCGCTCCGCGAGGTCGTCGAGCACCTGCCGGCGCACCACCGCGCGCTGCGCGGGCGACGTCGCCTCGTGGATGCGCGCGAGCGCGCCGCTCGCGACGATCTCGTCGAGGTGCGGCAGGAGGCCCCTGTCGCCGAACTCGTCGATCTGCTCCAGCCGGAGGGCGATGCGCTCGGCGAGCTCGCCCGCGGCCTTGCGGGTGAAGGTGAGGCCGAGGATCTCGTCTCTCGTCACGTGGCCGTTCGCGACGAGCCAGACGACGCGCGCCGACATGGTCTCGGTCTTGCCGCTCCCCGCCCCCGCCACGACGAGCGCGGGTTCGAGGGGCGCCTCGATCACCTCCTTCTGGGCGGGGGTCGGGCGGAACTGGCCGAGGGCATCGGCGATGACGTCGGCGGAGAGAGGGAGGGTCATGCGCTGACGGCTCCGATCGTGTGGATGCGGCAGACGGGCGCCCACTGCTCCGCGGCGCAGTGGGTCTCGACGGGGGCGGAGAAGGTCGCGGCGGACATGCCGCGCGCGGCGTCGGCGACGCGGGCGAGGAACGCCTCGCGCGCGTCGCCCGCGATGACGTGCTGGTGGGCGATGCGGTAGCGGCTCTTGGCGGTCGTCTGCGAGACGACGACCAGACGCGCGCCCGCGCGGCTGCCGGGAGGCGCCCCCGGGACGAGGCCCGACTCGACCGCGAGCTGGTAGGCGAGCAGCTGCGCGTCGTCCTCGACCTTCGCGTCCGTCGTGCGGGCCTCGCTCTTCCCGCTCTTCAGGTCGACGACGATCGACACCTCGTCGCTGTCGTCGGCGGCGGGCCGGATCGCCTCGGATCCGCGGCCGCGCGCCGCGCGGTGGTCGCCCTCTCCGCGGGGATACGCCTCGACGCGGTCGATCGTCCCGGCGACGACCGCGCGCCGCGGCCCGTCGGTCTCGAGCACGACCTCCGGGGTGTCGTCGAGGGTCACGGCGTAGCGGAACGGCGCCTCGGCGGCGACGGCTCGGCCCTGCTCGGCGCGGACGTTCGCCAGGTAGGCGTCGAGGCGCGCGACGTATTCGTCGGCACGTCGGCGTTCGCGGCGCGCGACCCACGGCGTCTCGAAGTCGAGCTCCGACCAGCGCTCGTCGATCACCGCCCGCATCGCATCGACGCCGCCCTCCGGCACCCGCTCGAGCGCGGCGTGCACGAGCGTGCCGAGACCCGCGCTCGGCGACGTGACCGTGTCGCCCCCCAGGGAGCGGATCGCCCAGGACAGCGCGCACTCCTCGAACTCGCCGATGCGCGACGGCGAGACCCGCACCGCGCCTGCGTCGAGATCCCGCATCGGGGCCGTGGTGGACGCCGGCCGCACGCCGTACCACTCATCGGGGTCGGCGCCGGGGACGCCCGCGTCGGCGAGGGCGCGCAGCTGCGCCGCCGCGTGGACGAGGGCCTCCTCGTCATCGGACGTCGTGAGCGTGCGACGGTGGTGCGCGACGAGCCCCCGCAGCGTCAGCGGGTGGGCCGCGCGCTGATCCGGCGCCACAGGATCGGGCAGGGAGCGCAGGAGCGGGCTGGGGATGTGATCGTCGTCGTCGACCGCGGTGACGAGGAGGTGCGTGCGGGCGCGCGAGAGCGCGCGCACGAAGAGGCGCATCTCGTCTCCCAGCACCTCGCGACGGCGGTCGAGCAGGCCGACGTCGAGGGGCTCCGCGCCGCTGCGGCGCGCGGAGAGGGCGTCGGCGAAGCGCCAGGTGCCCAGCAGCCCGCCGCGCAGCCGCGTGTTCGGCCACACGCCGTCCTGGAGCCCGGCGATGACGACCGCGTCGAACTCGGTCGAGAGGGCGCTCACCGGCGTGAGGAGCGAGACCGTGCCGCCCTGCTCGGGCGACAGGAGGGTGTCCTCGGGGACGTCGCTGTCGAGGATCTCTCGGATGAACGGCCCCGGCCCCTCCTCGGGGCTGCGCTCGATGCGGCGCTTCGCGGCGGCGAAGAGCGACACGAGGCCGTCGAGGGCGCGGGACGTCTCCGCGGCGCGCGGCCCGGATGCCGTCGCGAGGCGCCGCCACTCCCCCGACAGGCGACGCCCGTCGACGGTGCGCGCGCGATCCCACACCTCCCAGAGGAGCTCGTGGACCGTCGCCCCGCGGCGGCCCGCCTCGTGCACCGCGCGCAGCGTCTCCGCGAACCGCGCGGCGGCGCGCCCTTCCGGCGTGTCGACGACGGCGAGCGCGGCGGGCGCCGCGAGGGCCTCGAGCACGAGCTCGCGGGCCGGGCGCGCGCCCCCGGCCCCGAGCTCGGCGTGGCGCAGGGACGAGCGCAGGCGCCGCAGGGCGACGCCGTCGAACCCGCCGTAGGGCGAGCGCAGCGCGGAGATCAGCGCGTCGTGCGGACGGTCGGCGGGATCGGCGAGCGCGAGCTCGACGATCTCGACGATCTGGCGGACCGCCTGCTCGGCGCCGAGCGGCCGGGACACTCCCGCGGCCCGCGTCGGCACCTCCCTGGCCGCCAGCTCGGACTCCAGCGCCACGAGCTGGCGAGTGTCGTGCGCGATGACGGCCATGCGATCCCACCGCACGCCGTCGGACAGGTGCCACTCGCGCAGACGGCGGGCGATGGCGTCGGCCTCGTCGAACGGAGACGCCGCGCGGATCACGGAGACGGCGTCGCCGAGCTCGGGCTGCGGGCCCGGAGCCTGCCGGTGGTCGACCCGTCCCGCCGCGCCGATGGTCTCGGTGATGCGCCGGGTGAGCCAGGCGATCGGCTCCGTCGCGCGGTGCTGGCCCGCGAGCACGTGGACGTCGCCCAGCCGCTGGGACAGCCCCGAGAAGAGATCGGGGGTGACGCCGCGGAACGCTCCCGACGCGATGTCGGGGTCGCCGAAGGCGAGCACCGCCGTGCCGCGGTCGCGCAGAGCGGCGACGAGATCGACCCCGCCCCGCGTGAGCTCCTGCGCGTCGTCGATGAGCACGACGCGCAGCCGGTCGATCTCGGCGCAGGGCTCGTCCGAACGGGCGATGCGGGTGGCCTCCTCGAGGAGCTCCGCCGCGTCGCGAGCGGCGGTGCGCATGCCGGCGAGCGCCCGCGCGTAGTCGGCGAGCAGCTCGCCCGCGGCCGCCCACGCCTCGTCTCCGAGGAGGCGCATCTCATCGCGGGACGCGTCGAGCTCGATGCCCGCGTCGAGCAGCACCCGCAGCTCGCTGCGGAAGTCGCGCGAGCGCCGCACCGCCAGCGGAAGCCCCTCGGGCCAGGAGATGCGCTCGTCGACGGCGTCGCCCTCGATCAGCTGCGCGAGGATGCGGTCCTGCTCGGCGCCCGTGAGCAGCTGAGGAGCCGGCTCGCCGCGGGACGCCGCCGCGGCGCGGACGATGCCGAACGCCAGCGAGCCGACCGAGCGCGCGAGGGGCCCCGGCGTCGCCCGCGGGGTGCGCCCGCCGATGCGATCGCGCAGCCGCGTCGCGGACGCGCGCGACGGCGTGAGGACGAGGAGCTCGTCGGGCTCGAGCCGCCCCGTCTCCGGGGCGATGAGCCGCACGACCCGCTCCACGATCGTCGCGGTCTTCCCCGAGCCGGGGGCGCCGAGAACCGTTCCGGCGGCGTCGGCCGGCAGATCGAGCACCTCGTTCTGCGTGCGATCCCATTCCACGTGTGGCATGCGCTCCACGCTAGCGAGGGGGTCCGACATCCCTGCGCACCGCGGCGCGTTCGCCGTCAGCGTGCGGGCGGGCCGCCGTCTTCCTCAGGCGATAGAGTGGATCCGGGCGGCCCGACGGCCGCCGCAGGCGCGACGAAAGGGCGTAACCCGTGGAGATCCGCATCGGTATGACGAACACCGGCCGCGAGCTCAGCTTCGAGATCGAGGAATCGGCGGAGGCCGTGTCCGGCCGGGTCGCGGATGCTCTCGACGGCAAGGCGTCGCACGTCGCGTTCACCGATGCGAAGGGCCGCACCTATCTCGTGTCGGCGTCCGACCTCGCGTACGTCGAGATCGGCACCGACCAGACGCGCCGCGTCGGCTTCGTCGCCTGAGCGAGGCGGCCGTGTACATCCTGCTGGCCCTCATCGCGGCCGCGGCGCTCGGCGTGGGCGCGCACTTCCTCCTGCCGTCGCGCGACCTCCGCGGGTCGACCGTGACGCCCGCGATCGCGGTCGGCGTCGCGGCGGCCGTCTACGCGATCCTCACCTGGATCCTCGGCGAGGCGAGCGTGTGGACCTGGGTCCTGTCGATCGTGCTGCCGATCGTCGCCGCGGTGATCGCGACGCTCGCGCTCACCGCCCGCCGCACGCGCTCCGACGCCGCGCTGCGCGAGGAGCTCGGCATCTGACCGACCCCGCCGGTCAGGCCGAGAGCCCCAGGGAGTCCATCCGCCGGGTGTGCGACGCGACGAGCGCCGTGTAGACGGGCTCGATCTTCTCCTCGCGCGCCCTGTCGTCGATCGTCGCGCTCAGCGCCGCGCGGGCGACGAGCAGCGTGTCGCCGACGAGGCGCCTGGCCCACATCGACAGCAGTCCGCGCATCTCCTCGTCGCCCCCGGCGGTCTCGCGGATGAGCGAGGCGATCTGCTGGCGATCGTCTCCCCCGCTCAGCACCTTCGCCGCGCGGCGCCCCACCTCGCCGTACCCGGAGGCGAGCGCGAGGTAGAAGTCGTCGAGGATCCCCGCCGTGATGATCACGGTGAGCATCGTCTCCCGCGGCCGGGTGCCGAGGGTCTTGCGGCGGAACGCGTCGAGCTCCGTCTGGAAGGGGCGCATCAGGTCGTTCGGGTCGTCGCCGCGATCGCGGATGATGTCGACGATGCCCCGATGCTTCCGCAGGGCGGCGCCCGCGGCGAGCGACAGCGCCTCCTTCTCCGAGAGGTCGGGTGTGCGCCGGATGAGGCGCGTGAGCGTCTCGAAGAAGCCGATCTGCAGATAGGCGGCCTGCCCGAGGAACACGTCGACGTCGGGGGCGAGCTCCGAGAAGTCGACGCGGAGGGCGTCGCCGCGCTCCCCTCGCGCCCTCAGACGGAGGATCCGCACGGGCCGGCGTCGCTTCCAGAACCAGTTCACCACGTGCGAGATCCTAGCCCGCGTCCCGAGCGGCTCCGCCGCGCCTGGCCGGGGTCGGCGCCTCCGCACGGGTAGGGTGGTCTCAGCCCCGGCACCGGATCGGGGCCCCGCGCCTGCGGCTGATGTGAGGGCGTGGACACTCTCAGCGGCGGCCGCCGCGCGTTCTCGCGCCGCACCGTCGGGACAGGCAGCATCTCCGATGACCACATTCGCTGAACTCGGCGTCGACCAGGACATGGTCGACGTCCTCGCGCAGAAGGGGATCGTCGACGCGTTCCCCATCCAGGAGCAGACGATCCCGATCTCCCTGCCCGGCCAGGACGTGATCGGCCAGGCGAAGACCGGGACGGGCAAGACGTTCGGCTTCGGGATCCCCGTCGTGCAGCGGCTGGGCGAGGATCCGGAGCCCGGCGTGAAGGCCCTCATCGTCGTGCCGACCCGCGAGCTCGCGACGCAGGTGTACGAGGACATGGATCTGCTGACGAGGGGCCGCTCGACGCACGTGGTCGCGATCTACGGCGGCAAGGCCTACGAGGGGCAGATCGAGCAGCTCCAGGCCGGCGCGCAGATCGTCGTCGGCACCCCCGGCCGCCTCATCGACCTCGCGAACCAGCGCCTGCTCGACCTGTCGAACGCGACGGAGGTCGTGCTCGACGAGGCCGACAAGATGCTCGACCTCGGCTTCCTCGCCGACATCGAGAAGATCTTCCAGAAGGTCGCCCCGCAGCGCCACACGCAGCTGTTCAGCGCGACCATGCCCGGCCCGATCGTCGCCCTCGCGCGGCGGTTCATGTCGAACCCCATCCACATCCGCGCCTCCGACCCCGACGAGGGCCTCACCCAGGCGAACATCCGCCACATCGTCTACCGCGCCCACCAGCTCGACAAGGACGAGATCATCGGCCGGATCCTGCAGGCGGAGGGCCGCGGGAAGACCGTGATCTTCACCCGCACGAAGCGCCAGGCGCAGCGGCTCGTCGACGAGCTGACCGACCGCGGCTTCAGCGTCGGCGGCGTGCACGGCGACATGGGCCAGGAGCAGCGCGAGCGCTCGATGGCCGCCTTCAAGGCGGGCAAGCGCGACGTGCTCGTCGCGACGGACGTCGCGGCGCGCGGCATCGACGTCGACGACGTCACCCACGTGATCAACCACACGATCCCCGACGACGAGAAGACGTACCTGCACCGCGCGGGCCGCACGGGCCGCGCCGGTCGCGAGGGCATCGCCGTGACGTTCGTCGACTGGGGCGACCTGCACAAGTGGGCCCTCATCAACCGGGCGCTCGACTTCGGCCAGCCCGAGCCCGTCGAGACGTACTCGACGAGCCCGCACCTCTTCTCGGACCTCGACATCGCCGAGGGCACGAAGGGCCGGATCGCGAAGGCCCCGACGAAGAGCGAGGCGAAGGAGTCCTCCGGCGAGGGCTCCGGTCGCTCGCGGCGCCGTCGCCGTCCCTCCGACGGAGGCGAGGGCGGACGCTCCGAGGAGACCGCGGGCAAGCCCGCCGAGGGCACCCACGACGGCACCGGCAAGGAGCACCACGACGGCAAGCCGGCCGCCGCGCGGCGCAGGCGGCGCCGTCGCCGCGCCTCCGGGCAGACCGCGCAGGGAGCCTGAGCAGCCGAGGAAGCGCCCCCGTCGTCAGCCGACGACCGGGGCGCTTCCTCGTGCGGCGGAGACGATGCGGGCGACCATCTCGGGCGCGGTCGTGTTCTCCCCGATGCGGTTGGGCTTGCCCGAGCCGTGGTAGTCGCTGGATCCCGTCACGATGAGATCGCGCCGCGCGACGACGCGAGCCAGGTGCCGCACGCCGCGCTCGTCGTTCTCGCGGTGGGCGAGCTCGAAGCCGCCGAGGCCCGCGTCGACGAGGCGGGCGATCTCCGAGTCGGGCATCATCCCCCTGCCCGCGGGGTGGGCGATGACCGAGACGCCGCCCGCTCCGCCGATCGCGCGGACGACCTCCTCGGGCTCCGGGGCGTAGTGCGGCACGTAGTATCCGCCCGCGGGGTGCAGGATCGAGGCGAACGCCTCCTCGCGGTCGCGGACGGTCCCGCGGGCGATGAGCGCGTCGGCGATGTGCGGACGCCCGATCGTCGCGTCGCCCGCGCGCTGCGCGAGGACGTCATCCCAGGTGAGCGGATAGTCCCTGCCGATGTTGCGGACGAGCCGCTCCGCCCGCCCGATGCGGTCTTCGCGGACGCGGTTCATGAGACGCAGGAGCACCTTGTCAGCCGGATCGAACAGGTACGCGAGCACGTGCACGCTGCGTCCCGCGTGCTTCGCCGACACCTCCGCGCCCGGCAGGAGCGTCAGCCCCGTCTCGCGCGCCGCGGCCGCGGCCTCGGCCCAGCCGTCGGTCGTGTCGTGGTCCGTCAGCGCGATGACCCCGACGCCCGCGCGGTGCGCGGCGCGCACGACCTCGCCTGGCGGCTCCGTGCCGTCCGAGCAGGACGAGTGGAGGTGCAGGTCGGCTCTCTCGCGCGGGATCTCGGTCACACCGCGATCCTACGGGCGCCTTCCCGCTTGCTGGGAGATCGCCCCCGATGCGCTCCGCGTCGGCGCGATGCCGGAGTGATTCCCAGACACCGTCCGTACTCTCGGCCTCGTGCTGAGGTGGATCGGAGTCGTCGTCACCGTGCTGTTCGCGTGCGCGACGGCGGTGGTCACCTGGCCGCACTTCTTCCGTCTCGAGCAGACCCTCGGCCTCGCCCACCTCGTCGCGATGCGCGGCATCGTCGTCGTCGCCTTCGCCGCCCTGTTCGTCCTCTTCCTCCTCCTCTCCGCCGCCCGGCCGATCCGCGGCTTCGCCCTCTCGATGGCGATCGTCTCCGCTCTCGGCGCGGTGTGCGGCGGGGTCACGCTCGGCCTGCGGGGCCTCGGATCCGACGACCTGCCAGACAAGATCGACGGCAGCGTGCGCGTCATGACCTGGAACACCCTGGGCAACGCGGCGGGGTCGGAGACGATCGCGGAGACGGCCGTGGCGATGGAGGCCGACATCATCGCGCTCCCGGAGACCGCGGAGGGCGTCGGCGAGGAGGTCGCGGTCATCATGCGCGATCTCGGCCGCCCGATGTGGGTGCACAACGAGCACTACAACTCCGACGTCGAGCGCGGGCCGCAGGCCTGGCAGACGACCCTGCTGATCTCGCCGGAGCTCGGCGACTACGCCGTCATCGACGCCTCGGGCGACGGCACGCTCCGCCTCCCGTCCGCCGTCGCGATGCCCGTCGACGGAGACGGCCCGATCGTCATCGCGGCGCACGCCGTCGCTCCCCTGCCGAAGTACCTGGACGACTGGCGCTACGACCTGCGCTGGCTCGCCGACCAGTGCGTCGACGGTGATGTGATCCTCGCGGGCGATCTCAACGCCACGGTCGACCATCTGGGGGGCCTCGCGGCCAGCGAGGACACCGATCTCGGCTGGTGCCGCGACGCGGCCCTCGAGACCGGCAACGGGGGCGTCGGGACCTGGCCGACCTCGCTCCCCTCCCTCTTCGGCTCGCCGATCGACCACGTCATGCACTCCGACGCCTGGCGGGCGACCGGATCCGTCGTGCTCACGAACCTCGACGACGCGGGCAGCGACCACCGCCCCCTCGTGGTGCAGCTCGAGCGCAGCGAGTAGCGCTCCCCTCCCGTCCCGTCGGTGAGAGACTGGGGACATGACGGCTGAACCCACGCAGACCCAGGAGGCGGCCGAGAAGGCCGCCGACTCGAACACCAACCGACGCCAGCCCTTCCCTCAGGGGTTCCTCGACACGATCTCCACGGGGTGGGCCGACCGTCCCGACACGCTGCCCGCGGCCCGCGAGCAGGCGCCCTTCACCGCGCGGCGCCGCGCGGCCGTCAGCGCCGCCTTCGCCGGCAGGCGTCTCGTCGTCCCCGCCGGCGGGTTCAAGCAGCGCAGCAACGACACCGACTATCCGTTCCGCCCGCACTCGGCCTTCGCGCACCTCACGGGGTGGGCCTCCGACGCGGTCGCCGACTCGCTGCTCGTGTTCGACCCGACGGACGACGGACACGACGTCACGCTCTACCTGCGCGATCGCGCCACGCGCGAGACCGAGGAGTTCTACCGCGACGCGACGATCGGCGAGTTCTGGGTGGGGCCGCGTCCCTCCCTCGCCGCCGTCGCCGCCGACCTCGGCGTCGCGACGGAGCACCTCGAGCGGTTCGAGGCGGGTGAGGACGACCTGGTCGTCGAGGAGGACGACGAGCTGACGACCTTCGTCTCGGAGCTGCGGCTCATCAAGGACGACTACGAGATCGCCCAGATGCAGCTGGCGGTCGACACGACGGCCCGCGGGTTCGACGACATCGTCCGCGAGCTCCCCCGGATCATCGACCACCCGCGCGGCGAGCGCGTCATCGAGGGCGTGTTCCACCTGCGCGCGCGCAGCGACGGCAACTGGGAGGGCTACGACACGATCGCCGCCGCCGGCCCGCACGCCTGCTACCTCCACTGGACCCGCAACGACGGCGCGGTGCGCCCGGGCGACCTGGTCCTCATCGACGCGGGCGTCGAGGTCGACAGCCTCTACACGGCCGACATCACCCGCACCCTCCCCGTCAGCGGCACGTTCACGCCGATCCAGCGGCGCATCTACGAGACCGTGCGGGAGGCGGCAGACGCCGCCTTCGAGAACGCGCGCCCCGGCATGTCGTTCCGCGAGCTGCACGACACCGCGATGCGGGTGATCGCGGAGCGCACGGCCGAGTGGGGCCTCCTCCCCGTGACGCCCGAGGAGGCGCTCGACGCCGACCGGGGCGGCCACCAGCGCCGCTACATGGTGCACGGCACGAGCCACCACCTCGGCCTCGACGTGCACGACTGCGCGCAGGCCCGCCGGGAGATGTACTACGAGGGCCTCGTCGAGCCCGGCATGGTGTTCACGATCGAGCCCGGCCTGTACTTCCAGGAGGACGATCTCACGGTTCCCGAGGAGTACCGCGGCATCGGCGTGCGCATCGAGGACGACATCCTCATGACCGCCGACGGCCCGGTGAGCCTCTCGGCGGGCATCCCCCGCACGGCCGACGAGATCGAGGCCTGGATCGCTCAGTCGCGCTGACCGCTCGGGTCCGGCCCCTCCGGAGGCTCCTCCCCCACGTCCTGCGGGGTGGGCGCCTCGGGCGGGGCCGGAGGCGTCTCCGGCTCGTCCGCGCGAGGCTCGGGCGCGCGACCGGGAGAGACGCGGATGCCGTACCTCGGCGGCTCGGTCGGCCGGGGAGCCGCGACGGTTGTGCGCGGTCGCGTCGTTCCCAGGGCGGCGCGCGCCTCGGCGACGTGCGCGCGCTCGACCGCGACCTCGTACCGCTCCGCGGTCACGGACATGACGCTCGCGAAGTCGCGGCGCCGGCGGATCATCGCGTACGTGACGACGCGCATGAGCATGCCGAACGAGACGCCGATGAGGATCGCGCCGCCGAGCACCGCCATCCCCGCGCCCGGCGCCCAGATGACCGCGACCGCGGCGAAGAGCAGGCCGATGAGCACGCCGTTCAGCGCGCCCTGCCAGGCCGCCTGCGCCCAGCCGAGACGCCCCGTGACCTTCTCGACGGAGCGGAGGCCGGAGCCGACGATCGCGATGTCGCGCGCGGGCACGCCCTTCTCGATCAGCGTCGAGACGGCCTTCTGCGCCCCCTCGTACGTCGTGTAGGTGGCGACCGTCTCGCCCACCTGGGGTGCGGGGGCCAGACCGTTCATCATGCTCATGGCCCGATTCTCCCACGCGACGGGCGGCGCCTCCTCTGCTCCGGCTATGCGCCGTCTGTGAGCCGCCGCTCCCCCGCATCGGGGCCTAGGCTGGACGGGTGAGCACGCAGAGGGTTTTCGTCGGGCGCCTGGCAGGCTGCCCCGTGTTCGACCCCGCCGGAGACCGGCTGGGCAAGGTCCGCGACGTCGTCGTGGTGTATCGCAGCTCGGGAGCGCCGCGCGTCATCGGCCTCGTCCTCGAGATCCCCGGACGCCGACAGGTCTTCGTGTCGATCGGGCGCGTCACCTCGATCGCCCAGGGTCAGGTGATCACGACGGGCCTCATCAACGTGCGGAGGTTCCAGCCCCGAGCCGACGAGCGCCGGATCATCGCCGAGGTCCTCGGTCGCCGCGTGCAGCTGCGCGACGGCAGCGGCGAGGCGACCATCGAGGACGTGGGGATCGAGCCGAACAGGATCGGCGAGTGGTCGATCACGCAGCTCTTCCTGCGCCGTCCCCGTCAGGGCGCGTCGCCCTTCTCGAAGGGGCCGACGACGTTCGCGAGCTGGGCGCAGGTGCGCGAGGAGCAGCGGCCGGGCGAGGCGCATTCGGCCGAGCAGCTCGCCCAGACCTACGCCGAGCTCAAGCCCGCCGACCTCGCGAACGCGATGCTCGACCTGCCCCCGGAGCGGATGATCGAGGTCGTGTCGGAGCTCGGCGACGAGCGTCTCGCCGATGCGCTGGAGGAGATGCCCGAGGAGCAGCAGGTCGTGATCCTCGAGGCGATCGGCGACGAGCGCGCCGCGGACGTGCTCGACGCGATGGATCCGGACGACGCGGCCGACGTGCTCGCCGAGCTCAGCGACGAGCGCAGCGAGGAGCTGCTGCGCATGATGGAGCCGGACGAGGCCGACGACGTGCGCCTCATCCTGCGCTACGGCCCGGAGACGGCGGGCGGCCTCATGACGACCGAGCCGATCATCCTCCCCGCCGACGCGACGATCGCCGAGGCGCTCGCCCTGATCCGCCGTCACGAGCTGCATCCCGCCCTCGCGGCGAGCGTCTTCATCACGCTGCCGCCCTACGAGACCCCCACGGGCCGCTATCTCGGCGCGGTGCACTTCCAGCGCATGCTGCGCTATCCGCCGCACGAGCGCGTCGGGGCGATCCTCGACGACTCCCTCGAGCCCGTGCAGGCGACTTCTCCCGCCGCGGAGGTCGCCCGCCGCATCGCGACCTACGACCTCGTGGCGATGCCGGTCGTCGACACGGCGCACCGCCTGCTCGGCGCCGTCACGGTCGACGACATCCTCGACTTCCTGCTGCCTGACGACTGGCGTTCGCACGACGAGGACGATCCGCTGCCGCCGATGACCGGCGCGATCCCGACGGCGGCCGGCTGATGGCGCGCCCGCAGCCCCGCCGGTTCCTCCGGGGACGCCGGCCCAGCCTCGGCGCCGAGTCGCAGCCCGCGAGCGACCGGTTCGGCCGGTTCACGGAGTGGATCGCCCGCGCCATGGGGACCCCCGCGTTCCTCGCGCTCCTGACCCTGTTCTGCGCGATGTGGATGGCGTGGAACACCCTCGCGCCCCTGGAGCGGCGCTTCGACTCCGCGGCGATCGGGTTCACCGCCCTCACGCTCATCCTGTCGCTGCAGGCCTCCTACGCCGCCCCGCTGATCCTCCTCGCGCAGAACCGGCAGGACGACCGCGACCGGGTCGCGCTCGAACAGGATCGTCAGCGCGCCGAGCGCAACCTCGCCGACACCGAGTACCTCGCGCGGGAGATCGTCGCGCTGCGCATGACCGTGCAGGAGCTCGAGCAGCGCGTCGCCACGCGCGACGTCATCCGCCAGGAGCTCGCGGAGCTGCTGCGCGAGCTCGACGAGCGGGGAAGAGACGAGGACCGCGCGGAGGAGACGCGATGACCTCTCCCCTCGCCGAGCGCGTCAGGGACGCAGTCGGGCGCGTGACCGACCCCGAGCTGCGGCGCCCGCTGTCCGAGCTCGACATGGTCCGCGGCGTGGCCGCGGACGGCGAGGACGTGACCGTCGAGATCGCGCTGACGATCTCCGGATGCCCCGCCGCCGACCGGATCGAGAGCGACGTGCGCGAGGCCGCGGAGCGGGTCGCGGGTGCCGGGCGCGTCACGGTGGAGGTCGGCGTGATGACGCCCGAGCAGCGCCGGGCGCTCACCGAGCGCCTGCGCGGCCCGCGGAGGCGGAACCCGTTCGACGCCGACTCCCTCACCCGCGTCATCGCGGTCACGAGTGGCAAGGGAGGCGTCGGCAAGTCGACCGTCACGGCCAACCTGGCCGTCGCCCTCGCGGCGCGCGGGCTGAAGGTGGGGCTCATCGACGCCGACGTGCACGGGTTCTCGATCCCGCAGCTCATGGGCCTCGTCCGGCACGGCGAGCCGCCCGCGCCGACGCAGGTGGGAGATCTCATCCTGCCGCCTGTCGCCCACGACGTGAAGGTCATCTCGATCGGCATGTTCCTGCGGCAGTCCGACGGCTCCTCCCCCGGCGCCGTCATGTGGCGCGGCCCGATGCTGCACCGCACGCTGCAGCAGTTCCTCACCGACGTCTTCTTCGGCGACCTGGACGTGCTGCTGCTCGACATGCCCCCCGGCACCGGGGACATCGCCATCTCCGCCGGCCAGCTGCTGCCGGGAGCGGAGGTGCTCGTCGTGACCACCCCGCAGGCGGCGGCCGGCGACGTGGCGATCCGATCGGGCGTGCTCGCCCGCCAGGTGGGGCAGCGCGTGCTCGGCGTCGTCGAGAACATGTCCGCGATGACGCTGCCGGACGGCACGCGCCTCGACCTGTTCGGCGAGGGCGGAGGCGCCGAGGTCGCCGCCGCGCTCTCCGAAGGCGGCGACGACGTGCCGCTGCTCGCCTCGATCCCGCTGAGCCCCTCGCTCCGCGCGGACGGCGATGCGGGCGACCCCGTCGTGCTCTCCCGCCCCGAGGATCCGAGCGCGCGGGAGATCGAGCGCCTCGCCGACCGGATCGCCTCCGGAGGGCGGGGCCTCACCGGTCGGCGCCTGCCGTTCCAGCCGACCTGAGCCCGGAGCCGGCTCGGATCAGGTCGCCTCGTCGTCGAAGGGGGGCGGCTCCTCCGAGGAGAAGGCCCGCGGGACGAGCGGAGCGGTGCGCGGCCGGGGGACGGCCGTTGCGGCCGCCGCGCCGGAGGCCGTCGGCGACGGGGGCGCGTCGTCCTCGAGGAGCGCGTCGCGGATGATGCGCCGCGGGTCGTACTGGCGGGGGTCGAGCTTCTGCCAGTCCACCTCCGAGAACTCGTCGCCCATCTCCTCCTCGACGCGGGTGCGGGCGGAGCGCACGTACTCGCGCACCTGCTTCGTGCCGCGCGCGAGCGACTGGGCGAACTTCGGGAGGCGCTCGGGGCCGACCACGATCGCGGCGATCACGGCGATGAGGAGAATCTGGTCGATCGAGACCCCGCTGAACATGCCTCTCAGGATAGTCTCCCCTCCCCGTCGTCCCCTGACACGCCCGTCCCGCGAGCGACGCCGCGCCCGCACGGGGGAACGACCGGCGCGGACGTAGGCTGGAGGCATGAGCGACAGCGCCATCTCCCGTTTCGTCCGAGAGGCCGTCGTCGAGCCCGACGTCATCTCCCGCGCGCGGCAGACCGCGCTCGAGCTGGGCGCGCAGCCGATCAGCCCTGCCGTGGGCGCGCAGTGCGCGGTGATCGCCGCATCGGCGCCCGCGCGCGCGATCATCGAGATCGGCACGGGCGCCGGCGTCTCCGGGCTCTGGCTGCTGCACGGCTCCCCCGGCGCGGTGCTCACGACCATCGACGAGGAGCCGGAGCACCTCGCGGCCGCGCGTCAGGCGTTCGCCGCCTCCGGGACGCCGCTGACGCGCGTGCGCTGCATCGCCGGGCGCGCGGCGACCGTGCTGCCCCGCATGAACGAGGGCGCCTACGACGTCGTGATGATCGACGCCGACCCCGAGCACGTGCTCGAGCACGTCGAGCACGGGCTGCGCCTCGCGCGCCCCGGAGGAACGGTGCTCGTGCCCCGCGTCCTCCACGGCGGGCGGGTCGCGGATCCGGTGGCGCGGGATCCGCTGACGGCGGACTACCGCGGCCTCATCGAGGAGACCCTCGGCTCGCCCGGCGTGATCGCGGCGCTCTCGACGGTCGGCGAGGGCCTGCTGCAGATCACCACCGCCCGCTGACGCCGAGACGCGGAGAAGGGCCGGACCCCTCGCGGGATCCGGCCCTTCTCAGCGTTCGAGAGAAGCGGGCTCAGGCTGCGTCCACGACGGCACCCAGCACGTCGTGGAGCTCCTTCGCCTCGTCGTCGTTCACGGATACGACGAGGCGGCCTCCGCCCTCGAGCGGAACGCGAACGATGATGAGGCGCCCCTCCTTGACGGCCTCCATGGGTCCGTCTCCCGTGCGCGGCTTCATAGCAGCCATATGTGGCTCCCCTTCCTGATTGTTCGCTCCCATTTTATCGGTGGAACGCTGATCTCCTAGTTCCGAATCGCTCAAATGACCCCGTGTGAACGCTCAGGGCACGAGCCAGAACGTGTGGCCGTAGCCGTACATCGCCGTGATCCACGTACCCTGGGCGAGGATCCCGCCGGCGAACACGAGGTAGCGGGCCCTGACCGATCGCGCCGTGGCGACGGCGATCGCGCCCGCGAGCGGGGCGAGCGGGAACAGCAGCCGGAAGACGCTCGACTGGGGGAAGAACACGAGCAGCAGGTAGATCGCGTAGGCCGCGCCCCAGGCGTGGACCTCGACGCCGAGCGCGCGGACGGGCCGCGACGACAGGGCCGCGATCGCCCCCGCGAGGAGCAGGACGAGCAGCGCGTACCCCGCCCAGGCCGGGATCCCCCACACGCCGGCCCACGCGTCCGCAGCCTGCAGCCAGCCCTCCGCGGGGAGGAACCCCTCCGCGGCGTCGCCCACCCAGGTGCGGCGCCATGACAGCTCGGTCGCGAGATAGCCGTCGGCCTCGCCGGTCACCCGGCCCACGATCGCGGGCCACGCGAACCCCACGGCGGTCGCGAGGGCGCCGATCGCGAGCACGTGCCCGACCTCGGAGCGGAGGATCGGATCGACGCGGCGGTGCCGCAGCCGGCTGAGGCCCACGAGCGCCAGCGCGAGCGCGAAGGCGAGAACGCCCGGCCGGGTGAACCCCATCGCGGGCACGAGCGCGTACAGCGGCGCCCAGCGGCGCCTCTGCACGCAGAGGAGTGCGGCGAGCAGCAGCGCGAGGAACATCGACTCCGCGTAGGCCACCTGGAACATCGCGGCGAGCGGGCCGAAGGCGACGAGCGCCACGGCGAACATCGCGCTGCGGTCCCCGATCCGGGGCGCGAGCAGCGCGTGCAGGAGCACGCAGACCGCGTACCCGGAGACGAGGGCGATCGCGACGGCGCATCCGGCCCAGGCGTTCGCCACGGCCCAGACGTCGTCGGCGCCCGGCCGCGCCCCGGGGATGAGGGCCGCGGCCCCTCGGGCGATCATCGGGAACAGCGGCATGAAGGCCCACGCGTTCTGCGTCACCATGCCGTCCTCGCCGCGCGGCAGCTCCGTCGGGTAGCCGAAGAGCGCGATCTCGCGATACCACGCCCCGTCCCACGCGACCGCGTAGTCCAGGGGCGTCGCCTCGGCGCCGTGCCGGCCCCAGGCGGGCGCGATCGCCGCGCTCAGCAGCATGAGCGTCGTCGTGATGACGCGCGAGGCCAGATAGACCCCGAGGATCCGCTGCCATGCGGGGCGGGAGACGGGGCTCAGGCTCCCGTCAGCCACGAACGCAGCCCTCGCTCGACCGCCTCGATCTGCGCGACGGGGACCCGCTCCTCGTCGTGGTGAGCGAGCTGGGCGTCGCCGGGCCCGTAGTTGACGGCGGGGATCCCGAGCTCGCTGAAGCGCGCCACGTCCGTCCACCCGTACTTGGGCCTCGCCTCGCCCCCGACCGCGTCGACGAAGGCCCGCGCGAGCGGCGCGTCGAGCCCGGGCCGGGCGCCCGGAGACAGATCGGTGATCTCGATCTCGAAGCCGGAGAACACCTCGCGCACGTGGGCGACGGCCTCGTCCGCGCTCCGGTGCGGCGCGAACCGGTAGTTGACCTCCACCTCGCACAGGTCGGGGATCACGTTGCCCGCGATGCCGCCCGCGATGCGCACCGCGCTGAGCCCCTCGCGGTACGCGAGCCCCTCGACCTCCACGGTCTCCGGCGTGTAGGCCTGGAGGCGCGCGAGGATCGGCGCGGCCGCGTGGATGGCGTTCTCCCCCATCCACCACCTCGCGCTGTGCGAGCGCACCCCGCGCGTGCGGATCGCCGCGCGCAGCGTGCCGTTGCAGCCCCCCTCGACGGCGCCGTTCGAGGGCTCGCCGAGGATCGCGAAGTCTCCCTCGAGCAGCTCAGGGCGCGTGCGCGCCAGGCGCCCGAGGCCGTTCTTCGTCGCCTCGACCTCCTCGTGGTCGTACCAGACCCACGTGATGTCCGCGGACGGATCCGAGAGCTCGGCCGCGAGGGCGAGCTGCACGGCGACGCCCGCCTTCATGTCCACCGTCCCGCGGCCCCACAGGAGCCGCTCCCCGTCCTCGACGACCTCGCGGACGGGGAGGTTGCGGTTGAGGGGGACCGTGTCGATGTGCCCCGCGATGATCACGCGCTGCGCACGGCCGAGCTCGGTGCGCGCGACGATCGCGTCACCCTCCCGCTCGACCGTCAGATGCGGCACGCGGCGGACGGCCTCCTCGATGGCGTCGGCGAGAGCGGCCTCGTCGCCCGAGACGCTCGGGATGTCGCAGATGGCGCGGGTGAGGGAGACGGGGCCAGCGGCGAGATCGAGCATGACACCAGCCTACGTCGGCGGTGCCGGGGAGCCCTCGCGGTTCAGTACCCTGGGGGCATGACTGAGAAGCGCTGGGTGTCCGGCGTCGGCCTCGCGACCATCGCGGCCGACGGCACCGTCCTCGACACGTGGTTCCCGTCCCCGAGCCTGGGCCGGCTCGCCGACCTCGATGCGGACCCCGACCGCGGATCGCTGTCGTCCGAGGCCGGCACCGACGAGCGCCGCGGCGTGTCGACCGAGGTCGTCGCCGTCGAGGCCGACCTCGACGCCCCCGTCGCCTCGACCAAGGACGCGTACCTGCGCCTCCAGGCGCTCTCGCAGCTCCTCGTCGCGCCCAACGAGCTGAGCCTCGAGGGGCTGTTCGGGCACCTGCCGAACAACGCGTGGACCGACGCGGGGCCGATGGTCCCGTCGCAGGCGGCCGCCCATCGCGCCGCGCTGCGGCGGCACGGCCTGCAGATCTACGCGATCGACAAGTTCCCGCGCCTCACCGACTACGTCCAGCCCGAGGGCGTGCGGATCGCCGACACGGCGCGCGTGCGCCTCGGCGCGCATCTCGCCCCCGGCACGGTCGTGATGCACGAGGGCTTCGTGAACTTCAACGCCGGAACGCTCGGCGCCTCGATGGTCGAGGGCCGCATCTCGCAGGGGGTCGTCGTCGGAGACGGCTCGGACATCGGCGGCGGCGCGTCCATCATGGGCACGCTCTCGGGCGGAGGCACGCACCGCGTGTCGATCGGGCAGCGCACGCTGCTCGGCGCGAACTCCGGCATCGGCATCTCCCTCGGCGACGACTGCGTCGTCGAGGCGGGCCTGTACGTGACCGCCGGCACGAAGGTCGTGCTCGCCGACGAGCCGCGCACGGCCGACGGCGCCCCCCAGATCGTGAAGGGCTCGCAGCTGTCCGGCGTGAACGGCGTGCTGTTCATCCGCAACTCGGTCTCGGGCGCGATCGAGGCCCGGAAGCGCGAGGGCGTCGGCGTCACGCTCAACGAGGCGCTGCACGCCTGAGCCTCGACGCGAAGAGCGGCCGCCGACCCCCTCCGGGGCGGCGGCCGCTCTTCGCGAGGCGCGTCTTCTCAGACGCCGGGGTAGCGGCGCTCGTCCGGTCCGATGTAGAGCTGCTGCGGACGGCCGATCTTGCCCTGGCGGTCGAGGTTCTGCTCGCGCCACTGCGCCAGCCAGCCGGGGAGGCGGCCGATCGCGAACAGCACCGTGAACACGCGCGTCGGGAAGCCCATCGCCTTGTAGATGACGCCCGTGTAGAAGTCGACGTTCGGGTAGAGGTTGCGCGACTGGAAGTACTCGTCGCGGAGCGCGATCTCCTCGAGCTCCTTCGCAAGGTCGAGCAGCGGGTCGTTCACCCCGAGCGCCTCGAGGACCTCGTCCGCCGACTGCTTGACGATCTTCGCCCGCGGGTCGTAGTTCTTGTAGACGCGGTGCCCGAAGCCCATGAGCTTCACGCCGTCTTCCTTGTTCTTGACCCGCTCGACGAAGCGCTGCACGCCCTCGCCGGAGTCGCGGATCTGGCCGAGCATCTTCAGCACGGCCTCGTTCGCGCCGCCGTGCAGCGGCCCGGAGAGCGCCTGGATGCCGGCGGAGATCGACGCGAACTGGTCGGCGCCCGTGGATCCCACGAGGCGGACGGTCGACGTCGACGCGTTCTGCTCGTGGTCCTCGTGGAGGATCAGCAGGCGCTCGAGCGCCCGCACCATGACGGGGTCGATCTCGTACGGCTCGCTCATGACGCCGAAGTTGAGACGGAGGAAGTTCTCCACGTAGCTCAGCGAGTTGTCCGGGTACAGGAACGCCTGGCCGATCGACTTCTTGTGCGAGTAGGCCGCGATGACGGGCAGCTTCGCCAGCAGGCGGATGATGTTGAGCTCCACGTGCTCGGGGTTGTCGGGATCGCTCTCGCGCTCGTAGTAGGTCGACAGCGCCGAGGTCGCGCTCGACAGCACCGCCATCGGGTGCGCGCCGTCGGGCAGAGCCGAGAAGAAGCTCTTGAGATCCTCGTGGAGCAGCGTGTGCCGGCGGATCCGCGCGTCGAACTCGGCGAGCTCCGTCGCCGAGGGCAGCTCGCCGTAGATCAGCAGCCAGGCGACCTCGAGGAAGCTCGCGTTCTCCGCGAGCTGCTCGATCGGGTACCCGCGATAGCGGAGGATTCCCTGCTCGCCGTCGATGTAGGTGATCTCCGACTTCGTCGACGCCGTGTTGACGAAGCCGTAGTCGAGGGCGGTGTAGCCCGTCTGTCGGGACAGCGTCGACACGTCGATCGCGGACTTGCCGTCCACGGCCCGCAGCACGGGGAACTCGGCGTGCTTGTCCCCGACCGTCAGTGTGGCCGTCTCCGGCAGGATTCCCGCGTCGCTCACGGCGCCTCCTCGAGGTTTGTGCGTTCGATTGAAGCTGAATGGACGTGCCCGCTCGGGTTCTGCGGGAGGTCCCGGCATAGCCTATCGGTCACAACCGTCTACTGTGAAAATCCGCAACATCTCCCCGACGGACGTCGCGGGATCCCACAACGAGCGAACGCTCAGGCGCCCGCCCGCAGACGGGAGGCCGCCTCGGCGATGCGCGCGTCGGTGGCCGTGAGCGAGATCCTCACGTGCTGCGGGAAGTGCGGCCCGTAGAAGACGCCGGGGCCGGCGAGGATGCCGAGGTCGGCCAGGCGCTCCATGGACTCCCAGGCGCTCCGCCCCTCCGTCGCCCAGAGGTACAGGCCCGCCTCGCTGCGGTCGATGCGGAACCCGGCCGCCTCGAGGGCGGGCTTCAGGACGTCGCGCCGGGCGCGGTACCGCTCGCGCTGCTCGTCGACGTGGGCGTCGTCACCGAGGGCGACCGCCATGGCGTGCTGCACGGGGGCCGGCGGCATGAGCCCGAGATGCTTGCGGTGCCGCAGCAGGGCCGCCACGAGCGTCCGGCATCCGGCGACGAACGCGGCGCGGTAGCCGGCGAGGTTCGACTGCTTGCTCAGCGAGTACACGCTCAGCAGCCCGGAGCGACTCTCCCCCGCGACGCGGGGGTCGAGGATGCTCGGCACGCGCTCGTCGCGCCACGGCCCCTCCCACCCGAGCTCCGCGTAGCACTCGTCGCTCGCGACGACGGCGCCGATCGCGCGGGCCCGCTCGACCACGGCGCGCAGCTCGTCGACGCCGAGCACCCGGCCGTCGGGGTTGCCGGGGCTGTTCACCCAGACCAGCCGGGTTCCCTCCGGCCATTCGTCGGGGTCGTCCGCGGCGACAGGGGTCGCGTCGACGACGCGCGCGCCGACCTCGTAGGTGGGGTAGGCGGCGCGCGGATGCACGACGACGTCCCCCCGGCCCACGCCGAGCAGCAGCGGCAGCAGCGCGACCAGCTCCTTCGAGCCGATGGTCGGCAGCACGTGCTCGGCCGTCAGCCCCTCGACGCCGCGGCGACGGGCGTACCAGGAGGCGATCGCCTCGCGCAGCGCAGGGGTCCCCGCGGTCGTCGGGTAGGCGTGCGCGTCCGTGGCCTCCACGAGCGCGTCGCGCACGATGCGCGGCGTCGGATCGACCGGCGATCCGATCGAGAGGTCGCAGAGCCCTCCGGGGTGGCGATGCGCGCGCTCGCGCAGCGGCTCCACCTGGTCCCAGGGGTAGTCGTCGAGGTCGGCGATGCCCATCTCGCGCCCTACGCCTGCGGGGGAAGCGCGGAGATGACGGGGTGGTCCTTCGGGATCACGCCGATCTTGGCGGCGCCGCCGGGAGATCCGAGATCGTCGAAGAACTCCACGTTGGCCTTGTAGTAGTCCTGCCACTCGTCCGGGAGGTCGTCCTCGTAGTAGATCGCCTCGACCGGGCACACCGGCTCGCACGCCCCGCAGTCCACGCACTCATCCGGATGGATGTACAGGCTGCGCTCGCCCTCGTAGATGCAGTCGACCGGACACTCATCGATGCACGCGCGGTCCTTGACGTCCACGCAGGGAAGGGCGATCACGTAAGTCACACCCGCCATTCTACGCCGCGCGCCTTCGGGGCGCCCCGAAGGCGCGCCTTACTCGGAGGGCGCGCGGAGCGCCCGGAGACGACGGGCGTCCGGCCAGGCGACGACGATCAGCACGATCCCCGCGAGGAGGAACATCCACACCATGCCGACCGGGAACTCCCCCGCCGCCGCCTGCGGGACGACGACGGATCCGCCGGGGCCGCGCCCCGAGAAGAGCGCGAGCGCGGCGAGCATGCCGAGCCCCGCCGAGATGACCGCGCCGCGGTCGTCGACGAGGAGGCGGATCGCGAGGAGCAGGGCGAGGCAGGCGACCGCCGCGACGATCAGCCCCGCGGGAAGCCATCCGCCCACCGTGAACGGGTGGGTGATGGTGCCCGCGGTGCCGAACACGGCGCCCGCGACGAGGGCGAGCGCCCACCCCGCGACGCGCGCGACGACCGCCGTGCCCACGTTCTCAGCCCCGGCGCTTGAGGCGGGCGGTCTCGCGCGCGCGCAGGGTCTGGTCGAGGACGACCTTGCGGATGCGGACGACCTCGGGCGTCACCTCGACGCACTCGTCGTCGGCGGCGAACTCGAGCGACTCCTCGAGCGACAGCTGACGCGGCGGCGTGAGCGACTCGAAGGAGTCGGCCGTCGCCGAACGCATGTTCGTCAGCTTCTTCTCCTTCGTGATGTTGACGTCCATGTCGTCGGCGCGCGAGTTCTCTCCGATGACCATGCCCTCGTAGACCTCCTCCGTCGGCTTGACGAAGAACGACATGCGCTCCTGGAGGGCGATCATCGCGAACGGCGTCACGACGCCGGCGCGGTCGGCGACGATCGATCCGGCCTGGCGGGCCGTGATCTGACCCGCCCACTCGCCGTAGCCGGCCGCGAGGGAGTTCGCGATGCCGGTGCCGCGCGTGAGGGACAGGAACTGGGTGCGGAAGCCGATCAGGCCGCGCGACGGGACGACGAACTCCATGCGGATCCAGCCCGTGCCGTTGTTGACCATGCCCTCCATGCGGCCCTTGCGGGCGGCGAGGAGCTGCGTGATCGCGCCGAGGTGCTCCTCGGGGGTGTCGATCGTGAGGTTCTCGAACGGCTCGAGGAGCTTGCCGTTCTCGTCCTTGCGGGTGACGACCTGCGGCTTGCCGACGGTCAGCTCGAAGCCCTCGCGGCGCATGTTCTCGACGAGGATCGCGAGCTGCAGCTCGCCGCGGCCCTGCACCTCCCACGCGTCGGGCTGGCCGATGTCGAGCACGCGGATCGACATGTTGCCGATGAGCTCGCGGTCGAGGCGGTCCTTCACCATGCGCGCGGTGAGCTTGTGGCCCTTGACCTTGCCGACGAGCGGCGAGGTGTTGGTGCCGATCGTCATCGAGATCGAGGGCTGGTCGATCTCGATGAGCGGCAGCGGTCGCACGTCCTCGGGGTCGGCGATCGTCTCGCCGATCATGATGTCCTCGAAGCCCGCGATGACCGCGATGTCGCCGGGGCCCGCCTGCTCGGCCGGGTAGCGGGTCAGCGCCTTCGTCATCTGCAGCTCGGTGATGCGCGCGTTCTGCGTCGTGCCGTCCTGGCGCACCCACGCGACCGTCTGGCCCTTCTTCAGCGTGCCGTTGAAGACGCGCAGCAGCGCGAGGCGGCCGAGGAACGACGAGGAGTCGAGGTTCGTGACCCACGCCTGCAGGGGCGCCTCGTCGTCGTAGGTCGGCGCGGGGACGTGCTCGAGGATCGCCTCGAACAGTGGCTCGAGGTCGTCGTTGTCGGGCAGGTCGCCGTCGGCGGGGCGGTTCGTGCTCGCGGCGCCCGCACGGCCGGAGGCGTACACGACGGGCACGTCGAGGAGCGCGTCGACGTCGAGGTCGGGCACGTCGTCCTGCAGGTCGCTCGCGAGGCCGAGGAGGAGATCCTGGGCCTCGCCCTCGACCTCCTCGATGCGCGCGTCGGGGCGGTCGGTCTTGTTGACGAGGAGGATCACGGGCAGCTTCGCCTCGAGCGCCTTGCGCAGCACGAAGCGGGTCTGCGGCAGCGGGCCCTCCGAGGCGTCGACGAGCAGGACCACGCCGTCGACCATGGACAGCGCGCGCTCGACCTCGCCGCCGAAGTCGGCGTGGCCGGGGGTGTCCACGACGTTGATCGTGATCGGAGACTCGGTGTGCGCCCCGTTGTAGGTGATGGCGGTGTTCTTCGCGAGAATGGTGATGCCCTTCTCGCGCTCGAGGTCGTTCGAGTCCATCGCCCGCTCATCCACGTGCTGGTGCTCGCCGAACGACCCGGTCTGCCGCAGCATGGCGTCGACGAGCGTGGTCTTTCCGTGGTCGACGTGAGCGACGATCGCGACGTTGCGGAGATCGGAACGGTGGGCAAGCGCCATGAGCGGCCTTTCAGATGGAGGACGCCCCGGATCCGGGACGTTCCATCGTAACGCGTGCGCCCGAGACGCTCTCCCAGACTGCCGCTCAGCCGACCGCGGGGCCGCCCGTGATCGCGAGCGCTCCGCCCGCCCAGATGACGATGACGACGAGCGCGGCGATCGCGCGCACGTCCCAGGTGCGGACGACCTCGCCGCCCGTCCCCCGCGACCGCTCGTGCAGCTCAGAGAGCAGCTCCGCCTGCTCGACCGCGCGGTCGGGCCCCATGCGCTTCACCGTGATGTGCAGACGGCGCCCGGCCCCGCCCCACGCCGTGACCGTCCCGCCGTCGCGGAGGCGGAACTCCGTCTGGTAGCGCAGGCGCACCTCCTCGACGGCCGTCCAGGGGATCTCGACGATGCGCAGCACGTTCTGCAGCCGCACCCCCTTCTCGTCGGCGACGATCCGCGGCAGCTCCTGGAAGATCCACACGAGCCAGATGACGAGGAGCATCCACGGCGCGATGAGGAAGGCGTCGAACCAGCCGGCGCGCACGACGACGTCGCCGAGCAGGAAGACGCACAGGGCGCTCACCGCGATGAGCCACACCCGGCCCGCGGACTGGCGGAAGACGAGGGATTCTGGCATGCCCACCAGCCTATGCAGAGCGCGCTGGGCGTCCTCCCCTTTTCGGGAGGACGCCCAGCGGATCGGAGGCCCTCAGGCCCCGAGCGCGAGATCCGCGCCCGGGATCGCCTCGAGGAGGCGCCGCGTGTACTCCTCGGACGGATTCGCGAACACGGTGTCGACGGACCCCTTCTCGACGATGCGCCCCTTCTCCATCACGCACACGAGGTCCGCGGCGACGCGCACGACCGCGAGGTCGTGGGTGATGAAGAGGTACGTGAGCCCCAGCTCCTCCTGCAGCTCCGTGAGGAGCTTGAGGATCTGGTCCTGCACGAGCACGTCGAGCGCCGAGACGGCCTCGTCGAGCACGACGACGTCGGGCTTGAGCGCGAGAGCGCGCGCGATGGCGATGCGCTGACGCTGGGCGCCCGAGAGCTCGTTCGGATACCGGGTGGCGAGGCTCTGCGGCAGCGCCACCTGATCGAGCAGCTCGAGCACGCGAGCGCGTCGCGCCGCCGGGTCGCCCATACCGTGGATGCGCAGCGGCTCCGCGACGAGGGCGCCGATGGAGCGCAGCGGATCGAGGGACCCGTACGGGTCCTGGAACACCGGCTGCATGCGCCCGCGCAGCGCGAAGAGCTCCCGCCGCGACATGCCCGTCACGTCGACGCCGTCGATCAGCACCTCGCCGCCCGTCGGCTTCTCGAGCTGCAGCACCATCTTCGCGACCGTCGACTTGCCGGATCCGGACTCCCCGACGAGCACGAGGGTGCTCCCCTTCGGGATCTGGAACGACACGTCGTCGACCGCGCGGAACGGCTCGCTGCGGAACCCGCCCCGGCGGATGCGGTACTCCTTCACGAGGCCGCGGACCTCGACGACGGGCGCGGCCTCGCTCAGCACCTCGGTCGTCGTCTCGAGCGCCTCCTCGACCGCCTGCACCTGGATGCGCTGCGACGCGAGGCTGGGGGCCGCCGCGACGAGGCGCCGCGTGTACGGGTGCCGGGGGTTCTGGAGGATCTCGCGGCTCGGACCGGACTCGACGATCTCGCCCTGGTTCATGACGACGATCCGGTCGGCCCGGTCGGCCGCGAGGCCGAGGTCGTGCGTGATGAGCAGCATCGACGTGCCGCCCTCGCAGATGCGGCTCGCGAGGTGGTCGAGGATGACCCTCTGCACCGTCACGTCGAGCGCGCTCGTCGGCTCGTCGGCGATGAGCAGCTGCGGATCGGCGGCGAGGCCGATGCCGATGAGCGTGCGCTGGCGCATGCCGCCCGAGAACTGATGCGGGAACTGGTGCAGGCACCGCTCGGCGTCCGCGAGCCCCGCGTTCTGCAGGACCTCGATCGCGAGGCGCTCGACGTCCTTCCGCCCCGTCGCGAGGCCGTTCGCCCGGATCGTCTCCTTGACGTGGAAGCCGATCGACCACACGGGGGTGAGGTTCGACATCGGGTCCTGGGGCACGTAGCCGATCTGGCGACCGCGGATGTTCGCCATCTCCGCGGGCGTGGCCGTGGTCAGCTCGCGCCCCTCGAACGTGATCGACCCGCCCGTCACCTCGCCCGTGCCGGGCAGGAGGTCGATGATCGCCGAGGCTGTCGTCGACTTGCCGGATCCGGACTCGCCGACGATCGCCACCGACTCGCCGGGGAAGATGTCGAGGTCGACGCCGTGCACGACCTCGCGCTGCTTCTTCCCCGTTCCGAACGAGATGCGCAGGCCGCGCACGCTGACGAGGGGCTGGGCCATGCTCTTCCGTTCCGTGGTCATCGCTGGGCCCTCGCCTTCGGGTCGAGCGCGTCGCGCAGGAGCTCGCCGAGGGTGATGAAGGCGAGCACCGTGAGGCCGAGCGCGAGCGACGGCCAGATGAGCGAGCCGGGCGCCGTGTGGATCGCCGTCTGCGCCTCGCTGATGTCCGCTCCCCACGAGATCGTGGGGTGCGGCAGGCCGATGCCGAGCCACGAGAGGGTCGCCTCGGCGACGATCGAGTGGCCGAGCGTGATCGTCGCGACGACGGTCACGGGAGTGAGGGCGTTCGGCAGCACGTGCACGACGAGCGTGCGGAACCGGCTCATGCCGAGCGCGATCGACGCGATCACGTAGTCGGACTGCTTCACCCGCAGCACCTCGGCGCGCACGATGCGCGCCGTGGACGCCCAGGCGAAGCCGCCGATCGCGAAGGCGAGGATGAACTCGTTCTTCACCGGCATGACCGACATCACCACGATGCCCGCGATGATGTAGGGGATCGTGAAGAAGATGTCGCCGACGCGCGAGAGCAGCGAGTCGACCCAGCCGCCGTAGAAGGCCGCGATCGTGCCCATCACGACGCCGAGCACCGTGCTGATCACGGTCGCGAGGAGCCCGACCATGATCGAGGTGCGCGCGCCCCACGCGATGCGCGCCCACACGTCGCAGCCCTGGCGGGTGAAGCCGAGCGGGTGCCCGGGCGCGGGGCCCGCGTTGCTGCTGCCCAGCTGGCAGCCCGCCGCCGGGGCCACGGGCGTGAACAGCCCTGGCCAGGCGGCCAACAGCGCGAACACGGCGACGAGCGCGAGCGAGATCCAGAACAGCGGGCGCTTGCGCAGATCCCGCCAGGCGTCGAGCCACAGCGTGCTGCGCTTCTCGGAGACGCGGACCTCGTCGACGACGACCGTGGTCGTCTCGACGGGCGCGACGTCGTGCGCGTTCTTCTGCGCATCACGTGACATAGCGGATCCTCGGGTCGAGCACACCGTAGAGCAGGTCGATGGCGAGGTTGACGAAGACGTACAGGATCACGAACACCGTCACGAACGACACCACGGTCTGGTTGTCGCCGCGCAGGATCGCCTGGTAGAGCGTGTTCCCGACGCCGGGCACGTTGAAGATCGCCTCGGTGACGGTCGCGCCGACCATGAGCACGCCGAACTGGGTGCCCATGTCGGTGACGGTCGGGATGAGAGAGTTGCGCATGACGTGCACGGGCAGCACGCGGCGACGGGGCAGGCCCTTCGCGTACGCGGTGCGCACCCCGTCCTGACCGAGCGTCTCGATCGTGGACGAGCGCGTGAGGCGCATGCTCGCGGCGTAGATGCTGATCGCGAGCGTGATGGCGGGCAGCCAGAGGTTGCCCCACCCGGCGTGGGCCCCCACGGTCGGCGAGAACCGCCCGAGCTGCACGCCGAACACCTGCTGCGCGAGCAGGCCGACGACGAAGATCGGCACCGCGACGAAGATCAGCGCGATGACGAGCATGAGGTTGTCGAGGATCCCGCCCTTGCGCAGCGCCGAGACGGTGCCGATGACGACCGCGAGCACGAGCGCGATGGCGACCGCCATGACGGCCAGCCGCAGGGTGACGGGGGAACGTGCGGGCGAGCACGTCCGAGATGTCCTGCCGCGCGAACGTCTGCCCCGGATCTCCCTGGAACACGTTGGACAGGTACGTGATGTACTGGACGATGAACGGCTGATCGAGGCCGTACTGCTGGCGAAGCGCCTCGACCTGTTCCGGCCTCGGCGTCTTCTCTCCGAACATCGCGACGACGGGATCTCCCGGCATCGCGAACACCATGAAGTAGATCAGCAGCGTCGCCCCGAAGAACACAGGGATCACCTGCAGCACTCTTCGGAGGATGTAAGCGACCATCCTTGCGGTCCTTCCTCTTCTTGACGTGTCAGCGGAGGCGGTGGCGCGAAGCCACCGCCCCCCGGATGAGGTCGCGCGGGCGTCAGCCCTTCGTGACCTCGTGGTAGAGGGGAACCGAGTTCCAGCCGAACTCGACGTTGTCGACGTTCTCGCTGTGCGCGCCGGTCGTCTGCTGGTACCACAGCGGGATGACGCGGAGATCCTCCAGCAGCACGCTCTGCGCCTGCGTGAAGAGCTCGTTCGCCTCGTCGGCGTCGGTCGACGAGATGCCGTCCGCGAGCAGCGAGTCGAAGTCCTCCGACGAGTAGTCGCCGTCGTTCGATCCGGCGCCCGTCGCGTAGAGCGGGCCGAGGAAGTTGTACAGACCCGGGTAGTCGGCCTGCCATCCCGTGCGGAACGCCGACTCGATCTGGCAGCTCGTGATCTCGTTGCGGAACTCCTGGAACGTCGGGTACGGCGCGCCGGCCGCGTCGATGTCGAGGTTGTTCACGAGCTGGTTGGCGACGGCGTCGACCCAGCCCTGGTGGCTCGAGTCGGAGTGGTAGCCGATCTCGAAGGTGCCATCGAAGGGGCTGATGGCGTCGGCCTCTGCCCACAGCTCGGCGGCCTTCTCGGGGTCGAACTGCAGGACCTCGTTGCCCGGGACGTCCTCCGTGAACCCGTCGACGACGGGCGACGTGAAGTCGGTCATCGAGCTGCGGGTGCCCTCGAAGATGACCTCCGCGATCTCGTCGCGGTCGATCGCCATCGAGATCGCCTGGCGACGCAGGTCGCCCTCCTCGCCCGAGAAGTGCTCGAGGCGCTCCGGGATGGTGATGGTCTGGTTCAGCGCGGCGGGCTGGTTGATGGCCCGGCCCTCGAACTCCGACTCGAAGCTCGCGAGCTGCGTCTCCGGGATGTTGTCGAGGATGTCGAGGCCGTTGCCGACCGGGTTCTGGCCGAACGCGTCCGTGTCCTCGAACGCTGCGTCGGGCAGCGGGTAGGAGGCCGAGTAGCCGAGGCGCTGCGCGAAGTCGGAGGCCGGCTTGTTGAGCGTGATCGTGAACGGGTAGTCGTCGACCTGCTCGAGGCCCGAGAGCTCCTCGACGTTCTCGTCCCCCCTGAAGCCCTCGATGTCCTCGAAGAAGTAGCTGGAGAGGTGCGCGTTGTCGAGCGCGGCGCCGTAGTTCCAGGCCTTGATGAAGTTATCTGCCGTGACCTCCTCGCCGTCGGTGAAGGTCAGGCCCTCGCGGATCTTGACCGTCAGCTCGGTCGGCGAGTCGACCGTGATCTCCTCGGCCACGTCGTTGACGGCCGCACCCGAGGCGTCGTACGAGACGAGGCCCGCGAAGAGGCTGTCGACGATCTTGCCGCCGCCGACCTCGTTCGTGTTCGTCGGGATGAGGGGGTTCTGCGGCTCGGTGCCGTTGACGCGGATGACGCCGTCGCCCGCGGCTCCGTCGCCGCCCGCGCTGCCGCCTTCTCCGCCGCCGTCGCTCCTGCAGCCGGCGAGGACGAGCGCGCCGACGCCGAGCAGGCCGACGCCGGCCAGAGCGATCTTGTTTCGCTTCACGTGTTTCTCCTTGAGAGGGGGAATCGCGTCCGCAGGGACCGCATCTGCGGTGAGCGGACGAGGCACCACGCGCCCGCGCGTGCGATCCGCCTCTTCCCCGACGCATGGCGGAGAACACGGGCATTCTGCGATGCCTCTCCGATAACGCTGTGGCACGCTGTCTCCCGTGACCAGCCCAGCCTCCCCCTCCCCCGTGCCCCGCGAGCTGCGCGTGCGCCTCGCGTGGGAGGTGGGCATCGTCCTCTTCCTCTCGATCGGCAAGCAGGCGGTCCTGTCCGTGCTGCAGTTCGCCCGCGCGCTGACGCGGGAGGAGCGGCTCGCCGACCAGACCGCCGCGCTGAACCCCGTGCGCGCCGACGCGGCCGCGTGGGACGCGGTCTTCCGCGTCGCGAACGTCTTCTTCGACCTGTGCCTCGTCGCCCTCGTCGTGTACCTCCTCTGGGAGCCGGGACGCAGCGCCCTGCGGCGGATCGGACTCGACCTCCGCGGGTTCGGGAGGGACCTCGGCGTCGCCGTGCTGCTCGTCGCCGGCATCGGGATCCCCGGGCTGGCGCTGTATGCCGGCAGCCGCGTGCTGGGGCTCACGGTGCAGGTCGAGGCGGCAGCCGCCGTCCCCAGCTGGATGATCCCGCTGCTGCTCCTCTCGGCCCTCCGAGCGGGCCTCCTCGAGGAGGTCATCCTCAACGGGTACCTCGTGACGCGCCTCGAGCAGCTCGCGTGGTCGCCGTGGCGGATCCTCGCGGGCATCGCGCTGCTGCGCGGCCTGTACCACCTGTACCAGGGACCGGCGATGGCGGCGGGCAACGTCGTGATGGGCATCGTTTTCGGCCTCGTCTTCCTCCGCACGCGCCGCGTCATGCCGCTCGTGATCGCGCATGCCCTCATCGACGCGATCGCGTTCGTGGGCTACCCCCTCGCCGCGCCGTTCCTCCCCTGACGCCCCGCCTCCCCGCGCGACGTAGGCTGATCCCCATGCCGACACCCGACTTCGTCCTGCGTCTGAGAGAGCGGATCGGGCACGATCCGCTGTGGATGATCGGCGTGACCGCCGTCGTCGTGCGCGGCGACGACGTGCTGCTCGTCGAACGGGCCGACAACGGCCGCGTCACCCCCGTCACCGGCATCGTCGACCCCGGCGAGGAGCCGGCCGTCGCGGCGCTCCGCGAGGTCCGCGAGGAGGCGGGCATCGTCGCGGAGGCCGAGGAGATCGCGTGGATCCACGCGACGCCCCCGATGGTGCACGCCAACGGCGACCGCGCGCAGTACCTCGACATCGTCGTGCGCTGCCGTGCCACCGAGGGCGAGCCCCACCCCGCCGACGGCGAGAACACGCGCGCCTGGTGGTGCCCCGCCCACGCGCTCGAGGCCGCGGGCGTCGACGCGGAGATGCGGGAGCGGATCACGGTGGCGCGCGAGCACGCGGGGTCCGTGAGGTTCGCACGATGATCGACCACGAGAACCGCGTCATCCACGTGAGCGCCGTCGTGCTCCGCCATCCGACGACGGGGCGGATCCTCAGCGTCCGCAAGCGCGGCACGACGATGTTCATGCAGCCGGGCGGCAAGCCCGAGCCCGGCGAGACGGCCGTCGAGGCCGCGGTGCGCGAGATCCGCGAGGAGCTCGGCGTCGACCTCGACGCGTCCGCGCTGCTGCCGCTCGGAACCTTCGAGGCGCCGGCCGCTAACGAGGGCGGCTACGCGGTGCGCGGCACCGTGTTCACGCACCCGCCCGTCGACCGCGTCGCCCCGGCGGCGGAGATCGAGGAGATCCGCTGGGTCGACGACACGGCGCCCCTCGGCCCGGAGTTCGCCCCGCTCATGGTCGACCGCATCGTGCCCGCCCTCCACGCGGCAGGGCGCTGACCCGGCTCAGGCGTCGGCGATGAGGCGGCGGCCCGCGACGACGACGGTCTCGCGCCCGTACCCGAGATCGGCGTACCAGTCGAGGACGCCCTCGTTGCCCTCGCGCACCATGAGCATCACCTTCGGGCATCCCAGCGCCTCGAGCCTCCGCTCGGCCTCGCGCACGAGCCCCCGGCCGATCCCCGCGCCGCCGCGCGTGCTCGCCAGGTAGGACATCCATCCGCGGTGGCCGTCGTAGCCCGCCATGACCGTGCCGACCAGCTCGCCCTCCTCGTCGGCGACGAGCAGCAGGTCCGGCCACGTCTCCCTGGCGCGGCGGATGTCCGCGCGCGGGTCGTTCCACGGCCGCGTCAGCCCGCGCCGCTCCCAGAGCGCCACCGCGCTCTCGACGTCGGCATCGGCGAGGGGGCGGATCGAGATCGTCACGGCACGAGCGTATCGGGCGGACGCCGTCCCCCGCGGCGCCCGCCCGGCGCTCAGGAGGCGAACGCGCGAGGGTCGGGACAGGAGCACACGAGGTTGCGGTCTCCGTGCGCCTGATCCACTCTCCGCACGGGCGGCCAGTACTTCCCCTCGCGTCCCGCGGGGAACACGGCGGTCTCGCGCGAGTACGGGTGCGCCCACGCGTCCGTCGCGATCGACGCGGCCGTGTGCGGCGCGTTCACGAGGGGGTTGTCGTCGGCGGGCCATTCGCCGCGGCCGACGCGGTCCGCCTCCTCCCGGATCGCGAGCATCGCGTCGGCGAACCGGTCGAGCTCCGGGAGGTCCTCCGACTCGGTCGGCTCGACCATCAGCGTCCCGGCGACGGGGAACGACATCGTCGGAGCGTGGAAGCCGTAGTCGACGAGGCGCTTCGCGACGTCGTCGACCATGATGCCCGTCTCCGCGCGCAGCGGGCGCAGGTCGACGATGCACTCGTGCGCGACGCGTCCCGACCGCCCCGTGTAGAGGATCGGATAGGCGGGCGCGAGGCGCGCGGCGAGGTAGTTCGCCGCGAGCACGGCCGCATCCGTCGCCTCCCGCAGGCCGCCCCTGCCGAGCATCCGGATGTACGCCCAGGTGATGGGCAGGATGCTCGGCGATCCGTAGGGGGCCGCGGAGACGGGTCCGATGCCGGCTCGGGGCTCCTGCGCCTGGTCGTGCGAGGGCAGGAAGGGCGCGAGGTGCGCCTTCGCGGCGACGGGGCCCACGCCCGGTCCCCCTCCCCCGTGCGGGATGGCGAACGTCTTGTGCAGGTTGAGGTGCGAGACGTCGCCGCCGAGATCGCCGAAGCGGGTGTGGCCGACGAGCGCGTTGAGGTTCGCGCCGTCGATGTACACCTGCCCGCCGGCCGCGTGCACGGCTGCCGTGATGTCGAGCACGCCCTCCTCGTACACGCCGTGGGTCGACGGATAGGTGATCATGAGCGCCGCCAGGCGCGGCCCGTGCTCCGCGATCTTCGCCTCCAGATCGGAGAGGTCGACGTCGCCCTGCGCGTCGCACGCGACCACCACGACGCGCATCCCAGCGAGCACCGCGGACGCCGCGTTGGTCCCGTGCGCCGAGGCGGGGATGAGGCACACGTCGCGGTCCGCGTCGCCGCGCGAGCGATGGAACCCGCGGATCGCGAGGAGCCCCGCGAGCTCTCCCTGGGATCCCGCGTTCGGCTGCAGCGACACGGCGTCGTAGCCCGTGAGGTCGGCGAGCCAGCTCTCCAGCTGGGCGATCAGCGCGAGGAAGCCGTCGACGTCGTCGCGGGGCGCGAACGGGTGGATCCGCGCGAACTCCGGCCAGGAGACGGCCTGCATGGCGCTCGCCGGGTTGAGCTTCATGGTGCACGACCCGAGCGGGATCATGCCGCGATCGAGCGCGTAGTCGCGGTCGGCGAGACGACGGAGGTACCGCATCATCGCCGTCTCCGAGCGGTGCGCGTGGAACACGGGGTGCGCGAGGATCTCGTCGTCGCGCAGGAGCGCCGCGGGGATCGCGGGCGCCGCCTCGTCGCCCGCGTCGCCCGCGGCGCCGAACGCCTCCCTGACCGCGCGGAGGTCGGCGTCGGTCGTCGCCTCGCCCACGGAGACGCCCACCGTGTCGTCGTCCGCGGCCAGCAGCAGCACGCCGCGCTCGCGCGCGTCGGCCACGATCTCCACGGCGCGTCCGGGCACGCGCACGCGGACCGTGTCGAAGAAGGCGTCGCAGACGACCTCGGCGCCCGACGCGGCGAGCGCGTCGCGCAGGGAGGCGGCGCGGGAGGCGACGCGGGAGGCGATCCGCCTCAGCCCGTCTGGCCCGTGGAACACGGCGTACATCGCGGCCATCACGGCGAGGAGCACCTGCGCGGTGCAGATGTTGCTCGTCGCCTTCTCCCGGCGGATGTGCTGCTCGCGGGTCTGCAGGGCGAGCCGGTGGGCGACGTTCCCGTCCGCGTCGCGGGAGACGCCGACGAGGCGTCCCGGCAGCTGGCGCTCGAGGCCCGAGCGCACGGCCATGAACCCGGCGTGGGGGCCGCCGAAGCCCAGGGGCACGCCGAAGCGCTGCGTGGATCCGACGACGATGTCCGCCCCCATCTCGCCGGGAGAGCGCAGGAGCACGAGCGCGAGGGGATCGGCGGCGACGACCGCCTGCGCGCCCGCCGCGTGCGCGGCCGCGATCGCGGGCTCGGGGTCCCAGACCCGCCCCGACGCGCCGGGGTACTGCGCGAGCACGCCGAAGACCCCCTCCGGGATCTCGTCGCCCGCGGCGAGGTCGGTCTCGACCAGCTCGACGCCGACCGCCTCGGCGCGCGTGCGCAGCACGGCCTTCGTCTGGGGAAGCGCGTCGGCGTCGACGACGAACCGGGTCGCGGTCGAGCCCCGCACCGCGCGCCGCGCGAGGAGCATCGCCTCGACGACGGCCGTCGCCTCGTCGAGCATCGACGCGTTCGCGATCGGCAGCCCCGCGAGGTCCGCCGTCATGGTCTGGAAGTTCAGCAGGGCCTCGAGCCGTCCCTGGGAGATCTCGGGCTGGTACGGGGTGTACGCCGTGTACCAGGACGGGTTCTCGAAGACGCCCCGCAGGATCACCGAGGGCGTGAGGGCGTCGCTGTATCCGAGGCCGATCATCGGCGTCCGCACGGCGTTCCGCGCCGCGAGCGCCCGCAGCTCGGCGAGCGCCTCCGCCTCGGAGGCGCCCTCCTCCGGCACGGCGCCCGTCTGCCGATCCCCGCGGATCGCCGACGGGATCGCGGCGTCGGCGACGGCCGCAGCGGGATCGCCCTCCGCGTCGAGCCCGATGGCGCGGATCATGCGCTCGCGCGCCGCCCGGTCGGTTCCGATGTGGCGCGCGGCGAATCCTCCGGTCACGCCTCTCCTCCCGTCAGGCGCACGTAGGCGGCGCGGTCGAGGAGCCCGGAGGGCGCCGCCGCGACGCGCGCGCGGACGAGCCAGCCGTCGCCGAACGGGTCGGCGTTCACGACGCTCGGGTCGGCGTCGACGGCGTCGTTCACGGCGACGACCTCGCCGTCGACGGGGGCGTAGAGCTCGGAGACCGACTTGGTCGACTCGATCTCCCCCATCACCTGGTCTCGCGAGAGGGCGGCGCCGACGGCGGGGAGGTCGACGAAGACGACGTCGCCGAGCTGCTCGGCGGCGTGGTCGGTGACGCCGATCGTCACGATGTCCCCGTCGACGGAGATCCACTCGTGCTCGGACGTGTACGAAAGGGCGGTGAGGTCGGTCATCTCTGGCTCCGGTGGTAGAAGGGAAGCGCCGTCGGGGCGGCGGGGACGAGGGTGCCGCGCACCTCGATGGCGAGGTCGTCGGCGTCGCGGACGTCGGGGTCCACGTAGGCCATCGCGATGGGGTGTCCGAGGGTGGGGCTGAGCGCGCCGCTCGTCACCTCTCCGACGACGCGGTCGCCGCGGCGCACCGGATATCCGGCGCGGCCGGCGCGGCGCCCCTCGCTCGCGAGGCCGACGAGCACGCGGGCCTCCGGGCGCGCGGCGAGCGCCGCCTCCCCGACGAATCCGGTCTTGTCCGACGGGATGATCCGTCCGAGCCCCGCCTGCGCCGGGGTCGTGTCGCGGGTGAGCTCGTGTCCGCAGAGCGGCATGCCGGCCTCGAGGCGCAGCGTGTCGCGGGCGGCGAGGCCGGCCGGAGCGAGACCGTGCGGCTCGCCCGCCGCGAGCAGCTCCCGCCAGAGCGCGACCGCCCGATCGGCGGGGACGAGCAGCTCGAAGCCGTCCTCTCCCGTGTACCCGGTGCGGGCCACGATCGCCGGCGCCCCGTCGTAGAGCGCGTCCGTCCAGGCGTAGCCGCGCAGCTCGGCGGGCGGCTGCGACGCCTCGGTCAGCCCCGCGACGGACGCGAGGATCCGCACGGATGCGGGTCCCTGCAGGGCGAGGAGCGCGTAGGCGTCCGACACGTCCTCCACCTCGGCCTCCGGCTGCCCGACGACGACGGCGAACGATCCGTCCTCTCCGGCGCGAGGCCGCGCGGCCGGTCCGGACGCGCGCTCGGCGAGCGCCGCGCCGACGACGTCGCGGTGGGCGGCGTTGGCGACGATGAGGAAGCGGTCGTCCGCGAGCCGGTACGCGATGAGGTCGTCGAGGACGCCCCCGCTCTCGTCGAGGAGCATGGTGTACTTCGCCCGTCCGACCGTCATCGCCGACAGGCGCCCGGCGAGCGCGCGGTCGAGGAACGCGCCCGCGCCGGCCCCCGTGACGAGGAACTCGGCCATGTGCGAGACGTCGAACAGGCCGGCGGCCTCGCGCACAGCGCGATGCTCGGCGAGGTCGGAGGTGTAGCGCACCGGCATGCGCCATCCGCCGAAGTCGGTGAACACGGCCCCCAGCGCGGCGTGCTCGGCGGCGAGCGGCGTCTCGCGGGGAGGGGTCGGTGAGGTCATCGGGAGCTCTCTTCCGTTCGTCGGATGCCACGCTCGTGGCGAGAACTCCCCCTCTGTCATGGGCCTGAGAGCTTCGACGCGTCCTCGCGCCTTTCACCGTCGGCGGCCGCGCGAGGCGGCGCTTTCCAGAGCGGCCCGATCCGGCGCGGTATGTGCACCTGAGAGATTGGCGGGGAGGCTTGCTCCTTCGGTGACCGGGCTGCGCCCGGTGCTCTCCCGCGCGGATCGTGGGGCCTTATGCGGTTGTGAGGACAGCGTACCCCCCGAAGGCGCGGCGCTCTCCGGCCTCGGCGCGATCGCTCGATAGTGTCGTCACGTGCAGCCCGCCCACGACGATGCGATCCGCGTGGCCGTGTCGACCGTGATCTTCTCCCTCCGATCCGGCGACGACGGCGATGTCCTGACGATCCCGCTCGTGCGCCGCACGCGCGAGCCGCACCGGGGCCAGTGGGCCGTGCCAGGGGGCTGGCTGGCGACGGACGAGGATCTGCGCGACGCCGCCTCCCGCACGCTCGCGGAGACGACGGGTCTCTCCCCGAGCTGGCTCGAGCAGCTCTACACGTTCGGCGAGATCGATCGCTCCCCCGGCCGGGTCGTGTCGATCGTGTACTGGGCTCTGCTGCGCAGCGACCTCGTCGAGGCCCAGCGGTCCGCGGCGGGCGCCCCCGAGAACGTCGAGTGGTTCGCGGTCGACGACCTGCCTGACCTCGCCTTCGATCATCGCCTCCTCGTCGACTACGCGATCTGGCGGCTGCGCAACAAGGTCGGGTACAGCCGGATCGCCGCGGGTCTCCTGCCGGACGAGTTCACCCTCGCCGAGCTCCGCGCGGTGTACGAGACGGTGCTCGGCCGCCGCCTCGATCCGTCGAACTTCCGCCGCCTGATCGAGGGATCCGAGGCGCTCGTGCCGACCGACGCGTTCCGCACCGGCGCGCACCGCCCCGCGCGTCTGTTCCGCTGGGACGCGGAGGTGGAGCTCGCGGACAGGGGTCCCGTCGGGCACGGCTGACCGGACGGCGCACGGCCTTCCGGAGAATATCCCGCAGAGGGGAATCTCCCCGGTGCCGCCGCGGTTATGCTGGAACGTCCGCCTGCGAGGAGCCGTCTGAGAGCTCCTGCCCGAGGCGGTCTCGCCTCCTCTTCCTCGGAGACCTCTGTGACGACCGACACCGGAACCACGCGCGCGCAGCCCGCGCCCCACGATGCGATCGACCCCGCCGGGATGCGGGTGATCTGGCTGCTGCTCATCGCCGCGTTCGTGGCGATCCTCAACGAGACGACGATGGCGATCGCCATCCCCGCGCTCAACGAGTCCCTCGGCATCCCGCCCGAGCAGGGGCAGTGGCTCACGAGCGCGTTCATGCTGACCATGGCGGTCGTGATCCCCACGACCGGCTTCCTGCTGCAGCGGTTCACGACGCGACAGGTCTTCCTCGCCGCGATCACGCTCTTCTCGCTCGGCACGGCGATCTGCCTCGTCTCCCCCGGCTTCCTGCTGCTGCTCGTCGGCCGCGTCGTGCAGGCCGCGGGCACGGGCATCATGATGCCGCTGCTCATGACGACCATGATGAACGTCGTGCCCGCGCACTCGCGCGGCCGCATGATGGGCCGCGTGGGCCTCGTCATGTCGCTCGCGCCCGCGATCGGCCCGACCATGTCGGGGATCGTGCTCGACTCCCTCGGCTGGCGCTGGCTGTTCGGCATCGTGCTGCCCATCGCGGTCGTCGCGCTCGCGATCGGCGCGCGGTGGATGACGAACCTCGGCGAGACGACCCACGCGCCGATCGACGTGCTCTCGATCATCCTGTCGGCGTTCGCGTTCGGCGGGATCGTGTTCGGGCTCAGCCAGCTCGGCGGAGGACACGGCGGAGACGCCCCTGCGGGGTCCGCCGCCCTCCCCTGGATCATCATCGTCGGGGGCGCCGTGTTCCTGGCGCTGTTCGTGTGGCGGCAGATCGCGCTGCAGAAGAAGGACGACGCGCTGCTGGATCTGCGGGTCTTCCGGTCGCGCAACTTCGTCGTCGCGGTCGTCATCATGGCGGTCGTGGCGCTGGCGATGTTCGGCACCTTCTCGCTCCTGCCGCTCTACCTGCAGAACGTCGCGGGGCTCGAGGCGACCGAGGCGGGTCTCGTGCTGCTGCCCGGCTCGATCCTCATGGGCCTCCTCGGTCCCGTGATGGGCCGGATCTACGATGCGCGCGGTCCGAAGACCCTGCTCGTGCCGGGCACGATCATGATCGCCGCCGCGATGTTCACGTACTCGACCGTCGGGGCGCACACGCCGACGATCTTCCTCGTGGCCGTGCAGATGGTGATGTCGCTCGGCCTCGCCGCGTCGTTCACGCCGCTGTTCTCCGCGTCCCTCGGCTCGCTGGAGCGGCGCCTGTACTCGCACGGCTCCGCGGCCCTCAACACGCTGCAGCAGGTGGCGGGCGCGGCGGGCACCGCGCTGCTCATCTCGATCTACTCGTCCTTCCTGCACGCGGGCGAGCAGGCGGGGCTCGACGCGTCGACGGCGGGCGAGCCCGGCGCCCGCGCCGCGTTCCTCGTCGCGGCCTGCATCGCGCTCGCGCCGGTCGTGCTGGCCTTCTTCATCCGCAAGCCGGAGGACCAGGAGCACTGACCC